>CANAJP010000057.1 GCA_947361615.1 uncultured Candidatus Melainabacteria bacterium
GAACCGGCGCCGGCAATACCCATCCGCTAAGGTGGCCCCCCCCCCCCCCCTGTCAAGATTGATACATTTTTAAATAATTTCATTTATTTACCCTTCCTTTCTTAATTTATTATGTACTATATTCTAAATTTAGTCAATACCGGTTGCCTGGATTACTGTTTCACAGCCCAGCAGCGAACACAAGGGTCACCGCTTAGCAACGGATGGTTTGTGCGACAAATATCCATTACTATTGGACACCTTGTATGGAATAAACAACCTGACGGGAGATTTGTTACTGAGGGCAAGTCACCTTTCAATGCACAATCACACGCCTTTTTCTTTTCAAACGTAGGAATTGCATTCAATAAAGCTTTTGTATAAGGATGTTTCGGACGTGCAAATAGTTCTTTAGCGTCTGCCAATTCAACGATTTCACCAAGATACATTACCGCAACACGGTCTGCAAGATATTTAATAACCCGCAAGTCGTGAGAAATAAAAACTATCGTTAGATTATACTTTTCTTTAAGGTCATTCAGAAGATTTATGATTTGGGCCTGAATACTAACATCCAGCGCACTAACTGGTTCATCTGCGACAATACAAACGGGATCAAGCACAAGCGCACGGGCTATCGCAATACGCTGGCGCTGCCCGCCGGAGAATTCATGCGGATATTTTTCGAGTGCTGTTTCATCCAGTCCAACCTGCGAAATTTTCTCCAAAATCACATTCCGACGCGCTTCTTTTGACAAATCAGTATTAATAACAAGCGCTTCTTCAAGGATTTCATAAATTTTCATCTTAGGGTTAAGGCTGGCATAAGGGTTCTGAAACACCATCTGAACCTTTTGCCTGAACGCTTTCATCTCAGGTGCGGAAAAGTTTGAAATATCTTCTCCCTCAAAACAAATGCTGCCACTGTTATATTTTTCTAACCCGATAATTGCGCGCGCAAGAGTAGATTTTCCACAACCTGACTCCCCTGCAATCGCAAGAATTTCACCACGCCTTATAGAAAGGTCAACACCATTGAGCGCGTTAACCTTTTCAACGACACCAGAAACCCTTTTGGTTGAAACATATTGCAAATATAAATCTTTTATCTCAAAGAGGTTTTCCATAGAATCAATTGTATTCTATAAAATGGATTATTGCAATAATTAAGCACGGCTATTTAATTATTTCATAGCCAAAATCTTGAGAGCTTCTTGTTCTGCCTGCATTGAGCGTTGAAGAGCGTCGTTTGCAGGGTCAACATTAGGCAATTGAGTTTGAACACCAACTGGAGATGGAATGTAAGTTCTTATCGGAGCTTGTTTTTTCGGTTGTTCTTCCTGCTGATTATTATAAACATTTGTCGTATTATTAACTACATTTTGTCCATTAGAATTTTGTTTATAACGTTGAAGCATATCCATTCTAGGAGCGTTTGCATTTGCTTGAGCCATTTGTTGATGCTGAGCGACAGCTTGTTGTCTTTGAAGCGCATCCTGTCTTAGTCTTGAAAGCTGCGCGTTTACATTTTCAGCATTTGCAACTTTTGATTCATCTTCTTCCTCATCAAGAACTGAATGTTTTGGCTTACCGAAAATCAAGTTAGAAGCTTTAGTTACAGTTGTAGAGATAAATGGCATTAGTGCAAACATTGCAAGACCAAATCTCAACGGATAACCTGCTGCGTTCTTAGACCAGTAACCGAGTTTTCTGAAGAAGTTTTTAGTTCCTTCGCCGTTTTTAATATACGGATGAATTTTTTCGTTACCGATATTAATTAATTGACCTGCTTTTTTGAACATTTTAGTAAAGAAACCGTTTTTAGTATCGCCTTGAAGCAATTTAGTCAATTTTTCTTTTGCAGCTTTGTATTCAGCCTTGTTAGCGAAACCGCCAGCCTTAGCTTTTGCATTGAATGCCTCAAGTTCAGTTCTGAAATTAGCAACCTGTTCAGGAGTCATACCCGCATACTTCATACCACCGGCTCTGTGCATCATCATAATACCAAGAGGTGCTGCAAATACAAATGAGAAATCGTTTACGTTATGCTCAATAAATGTTTGAGCCTTGTCTTTAACCCCATCAGCTTTCAAGGTAGCAACAAGGGCTTGTGCAAGGATTCCTGCCTGCATAATCGCAACCATTTTACCACCGGCGAAACGGTTTGTCATACCTTCAAGTACCCAGCCCAAACTTTTAGAAAGTCCACGACCCAATGCTGATTTATGAGGATTTTTAATGATAACTTCGTATTTGTTAGCAAGTTCTTTGAAAGACACATCTCTACGGAATAAAAACTTTTTAATAGAACCGAGTTTTCCCTCACCGACACATCTGTTAATCTTCATATTCGGATCAGCATTTTTCAATGCTTTGAAAATCTCATCTGCGTTTTCAAGGAACTTACCATCTTTTGCGATTTTTTCATACTGAGCTACATCACTAAAACCTAAAGCTCTAATCTTAGCAGCTTTAAGCGAGTCAGCATCCGTAACCCCGAACAATTTAAACTCTTCGGCTTGAAGACGTGCTAATCTATCAGCCTTTTTCATTCTTTTAAGTGAGTCTTTAAGTTTATCGATCTCACTTTTCTTCATTCCATATCTTTCAAGTTGCTCTGCGACTTCTGAATTTTCAAGGAATGATGGAAGCAAAGTATCAATTTCAGCGGTATGCCAGCCAAGTAAACCTTTTGCTTGAGTTACAACCATTTTGTTTTCAGGGTTAGTAGGGGTAGTTGCAATTGCTCTTAAAACTTTGCTTTTACCAATAATTTTTTCATTAATAAATTTCTTTGTATTACGGAAAAAACCGTGTAAACCTTGACCTGCGTCAGACTTAGCAAAAGAGCTGTTAAAATATCTTTCGCTTACCCTATCACCCCAGGCTCCAAGCTTACCAAACGGTGTTTCCATATATTCTTTGTTACATAATTTGTTGTTGAAATAATCCATTCCTTTGCAGATACCAATCCATGCTGCGACACCAGCCGGAACACCTACCAGATTATAATCAATCTTCTTTGCTCTCTTTGAAACATAGGAATCTTGTACGCCTTGCATAGCAGGAGCATAAACTTGTTGACCGCCTTGTGAAAGCGGAACAGATTGTGCGTTAAACGGCACATTATTTCTATACATAATTTCGCTACTACTATTAATCATTACCTATTACCAATACAATAAACCTACATGTTAATAAACGTCATTCATATATAAAAATTGCCTTTTTTAGCCCATTGTAAACAAATGTAACAAAGAAAGCGTTTTGTGAAATCCATCAGTTGTTATATACTTTATATATACATCAGAGTGAACGAGAGAGCAAGAAGAGAGGTAAAGCAAATGGCTTTAAAAAATTTGAATAGTATAGATGATAAGCTGAAAGAGATGTATAGTAATCAGGTTACAACATCGGAATCGTCAGCCCAGCCATTTGTCGACCGTTCGGAGGTTTTGTTTGCACAGATGAATTTCATTGCAATGGCAAACAGAGAACGACTGAATTTACTATAAAAAGAAAATTTCCCTAATATAATTTATTTTTTCCCAATTTAATTTTCCCCTAATTTACACCTGACGCAAGTCAGGTTTTTTTTGCATACGGCAGTCGGTGTGCGCAGTGTTGACTTGCGGGCGTGAATGAGTTGCGGAGCAACTCCCGCTCACGCGAGAGCAAGACAAGCAGGCGCACATTACGTCAGCGACGTTTCAAATTTCGATGAGATTAATAATCGAGGAAGGAATTTGTCAGGAGCAGAGCCGCCGAGCGGTGGCGTTCATCGCGAGGCGGAACACGTTCAGGATGACAAAATGAAAATTTAACAATCGTCAATTATAGCCGTCGACTTACTCTTCAACTTCTTCTCTTTTAATTTTCTTTACAACAAGCATAGCGATACGCGCGCCGTCGGTTTCTTTTACGATAAACAAAAGATCATTAAATTCTACTCTATCGCCCTCGTCAGCGATCCTACCGAGTAATTTTACAACCAGACCAGCAACGGTATCAATATCTTCATTATAATCTTCTATATCTTTATCTTTTAATTCAAAGAATTCACAGAAATCATCAAGCCGCATCATCGCATCAACAAGGAAAGTATCTTCGCCGACTTTTTTAATTTCAAACTCTTCTTCTTCGTCAAACTCATCCTGAACATCACCTATAATTTCTTCTAAGAGGTCTTCAAGTGTTATTAAACCGGAAGTTCCGCCGAATTCATCGACGACAACAGCAATTTGTGCCTTACGTTTTTTAAACTCAAGCACAAGATTGTCCATCGTAATTGTTTCCGGAATAAGAAAAATCGGACGAATAAGTTTGTCCAATGTAACTTCATTTTCTTCAATAGAATTCGCGTACAAGTCTTTTACGTGAATAAAACCTATAATGTGGTCAATATTATCTTCTTCATAAACAGGATATCTTGTATATTGATTTTCCGCCGCGAACTGGTAAATCTCGTCCATAGTCATATCACTGGCAATACATGCCATATCGGTACGAGGAACCATAACCTGTTTTGCGGTCAGGTCTGAAAATTTCGCAACGTTATGGAACATATCTTTCTCTGTTTCATTAAGCATACCGCCATCATAACTTGCGTTAACAAGCATATCAATCTCTTCCATTGAGTGAACAAGGCCGCCGGCTTGAACATGTTCGATTTTGAAAATTTTCAAAATAAGCGCACCGGTTTTAGTTAACAACCATACAAACGGTTTACACACCCAAATCATTGCACGCATAGATTTTGCGGTAATAAGAGAAATTTTTTCAGGGTATTGAAGCGCCAGACATTTAGGAACCTGTTCCCCGATTAAAACGTGCAAGAATGTTATCACGAGGAATACAACAATTGTTGAAATTGTATGAGCGGTAACCGCCTGTGCCCCTTCCGGAAGCATATTCAAAAGCGGAACAAGCATTTTCGCAATTGTAGGTTCGCCAACCCAACCAATACCGATACTTGCGACAGTAACACCCACCTGAACAGCAGCGATGAATTCATCTAAATCTTTCAAAGTTTCCAGCGCAAGTTTTGCGTCAAAGTTGCCCTCTTCGTTCAACTCTTCCATTCTGGTTTTTCTAACCTTAACAAACGCAAACTCTGCTGCAACAAAATAGCCGTTAAGTAGTAACAAAACAGCAATAATGACCCAATTTATTAATATCTCGCTTATTTCTATCATTCAAATTTCCTCTAATATCATATTATATAGTCAAAACTACCAAATGCAAGTTTATTACAAGTCAAACTCGCGCAACTGTGTAAAAATCATTGGCAAGAAGTTTTTAGAACTTACAACTTCTATAACTTTATAATAATGCAGTTCTTCTGCAAAGGCAGGTGATGCAACGTGATAAACACCATTTCGCATTTCTTCTTTATTATAATGATAATGTCCCGCAACGACGGCAACAACATTTTCGTGCTTATCTAAAATTTCAAGATATTCTTCTGCCTTATATGTTTTATGAGAATTTATTTTTCTAGGTTCAACCAGTGGGAAGTGCTGGAGGATTATAACAGGCGACTTTTTGTTCTTAGTCAAGACTTTATCCAGCCAAGCAAGAGTATCTTTCTTATAATAACCATTCGGTCCCGGAATAACTTGTTTGGCACCATCTACAATCACAAAAACAACACCGTTTTTCTTAAACGCATAATTTGGTTTCCACGCCGGATAAAACCAGTTATGATAACGGATAACATCAAGATATTTGGATTTATCAAGCTTAGCGTTAGAAGAAACATCGTGATTTCCTATTACAAAATACTTAGGCCCTCTAATTTTTCCGGCACCGCGCAAAAATCCGTGCAAAGATTTGACATCAGGCGAATCAATATTATCTCCCGTAAAAACAACAAAATCTACGCCGTCAATTTTATTTATCTCCTTGGCCAGTTGTTTCATATTCGCGTCAGCCTCATCATTTCCATAGAAATAATGAACATCAGAAACCTGTACAAATTTAACACTTTTTCCTTTTGCAAACGCCGCCTGAGAACAGGTCAAAAGCGCAACAAGCATAAATAAAACCGATAAAATTCTACGCATAAAATCTCCGTTAGATTTATTATAGCACAAATTTTTATTGTGTGATAAAATATGTATTATGAGATTAGATAAATTTTTAAAAGTTTCACGCTTAATAAAACGCCGCACAGTAGCAAACGAGGTTTCGGACACAGGCAGAGTGTTTGTAAACGGCAACAGTGCAAAGCCTGCAAAACAGTTAAAAGTCGGCGACATAATCAGAATAGAATATGCAAACCGCGCGCTTGAAGTTCGCGTTCTGGTTGTTCCAACCGGCAACGTAAGCGTGCAAGAAGCACCAAGTCTTTATGAGATTATAACAGAATAGGTAGGCGCTGGTCTGTGGCCCGCGCCCCATAAAAGGAGCAATAATGAGAGAGTTTGAATTTAATTTGCCTTTGGAAGAGCTTGAAAAGCGTACCCACAAGGATTATTTAGTTACTAAAAAAATGCTAACGCCTGATGCAAAAGAATATTTTGAACTCGCAGACGGTGACAAAAAAGCGCTTAAACATCTTGTAAAAGCCGCTTATATTTTAGAAAAAATCAATATGCAGATTGACTGCCACGAAAACCTTGAGTTTAAAGCGTTTTTGGAACGTGAAATCAAAAAAGGCAATAAACAGGCGAAATTAACCAAAATTCTTTTTGATGCACAAAAAGGTATAAACGCTATAGACAATATGTCAACCGTAATAAACCTTGCAAAAGGTATTGAAACAAAAGCGGGCAAGGGTGTTTACCCGAACGACCTTTCAAAAGAAGAGTTTCATTCAATTTTATCCAGAATGCTTGACAGCGGCGAAGTTGAGGCGGTTAAAAAGATTTTAACTCAACGAACAGTCGTCGAACGCGACGGCGTTAATCTTATCGGTATTGATTACGTTGACAAATGGGCTGCGGACTTTGCGCTTATGGCCGATGAACTCGAAAAAGCAGCCGAAGTTTCGACCAACGCAGACTTCAATGAATACTTGAAACTTCAAGCCGCAGCTCTCAGAAAAGCTGACCCTATGCTTGACGCTTACGCTGACAAGAAATGGGCAACACTTCAAGATACACCTCTTGAATTTACAATAACCCGCGAAAATTACGAAGACGAAATGACCGGCACAATCGTTGAAAACACAGAACTTAGCGAAAAGCTTAAAAACCACGGGATTTCACCTATTCCAAAAGACTTCCTTGGCGGCCGTGTCGGAATTGTTAATAAAAAAGGCACCGAAGCGCTCATGGCAATCAAACAATATCTGCCGACGTTAGCGCAAAATATGCCTTATAATGACGAATACACTCAAAACATTTCAACCACTGGCGATGCCAAACAAACAATGGTCGATGTGGATTTAGTTGCGGTAACAGGTGATGTCGGAGAATTCCGCGGCGGCATAACCTTAGCCGAAAACCTTCCGAACGACGACAAACTTTCACTCACAATCGGCGGCGGCAGAAGAAATGTTTATCACCGTCAAATCAGATTTATCTCTGATATGAAAAAATTGCAGGAAAGACTTGACGAAATTTTGGACAAAGAACAACATCAATTCTATCTAGATGAAGCAGACCACTGGTTCACAATCGGTCACGAGAACGCCCACTCACTCGGGCCCCGCGAAGGAAGCGAAAAACTCGGCAAATACCGCAATATAATAGAAGAAAACAAAGCCGATATGGGCTCACTCGCATTCGTCGACCTACTTACAGAACTTGGCATGTACACGGAAGAACAACGTAAGCAAATTATTGTCACAACAATTGCTGATAATTTCTTGAAATCTAAACCTACACTCAGTCAGGCACACCGTGTTAGAACAGTAATGCAAAACAAATACTTTGCTGAACGAGGCGCTTATAACCTGACAGCAGACGGCAAAATCCATGTAAATATCGACAAAGTTGTACCAATTGCAAAAGAAATGCTCTCTGAAATCGTCCGAATTCAAATTGACGGGGACTTTAACAAAGCAGAGCAGTACGTTATCGACAACTTCATCTGGACAGAAAACATGGAAGTTATCGCTCAGAAACTTCAAAAAATCAACAAAACCCTCAACGGTCAGGTTGAATCCAAACTCGCAGAAAAATTATTACACGAATAAATCAAAAGCCCCGATATAACGAAATCGGGGCTTTTTTGTGCCTCTCACAGCCTCATTCACTCACGGACTAATTTGTGTTCCTCGTATTTATATATTATATAACGTTTTAACAAGTAAAAAATTGCGCATATTTTAGATAATTAATATCATATTTTTATATTTTATTGATATAACAACAATTTAACAACTTTATAATTGTTTACACTTACCGCACACAATTTTGATATTTTATATCAAACAATACAGCTTTAACGATACTTACAATCATTCACAATAAACACAATTAAACATACAATAAAATGTAAATTATGACATTAAATATCAAAAAACAATTAGGATTAAAAATTAGACACCTCCGACAAGCAAAGGAACTTACACAGGAAGCTTTTGCAGAGGCAATCGGAATTTCTCCACGAACGTTATGCTTTATCGAAAACGGCAAGAACTTTCTCACCGCCGAAACGTTGGAGAAAATTCTCACAACACTCGAAATCACTCCGGAAGAACTTTTTGCTGTCAATCACAACAAACCGGCTGAAGATTTGAAAACTGAAATGATTGAAATAATCAACAAGCTTACAAATCGCCGGCAGATAGAAACTCTTTATAAAATTACTAAAAGTATTATAAAGGTTTAGATTTTAGACTTGTGAACAGCTTTTAGTAACCCGCGCGTGCTGAGAGCGTCAAGAATACGGAAGTTCAAAAGGTTTCTAAAATCGAACATTGTCGGCGTAAAGTGCGATAGAACTTTTTTAGGTCCCTTTGCTTCTTCCAACATGAATTTCAACTTTTTAGTGTCCTTAATCAAACCAGTTTTAAATCTATCAGGTTGATAAACAGACCACATTGTATGTGGATAATATGTGGAACGACACTCATTTGTATTTTGATTAATCAGCATTTCGTTGAACATATTATAATCCATATTGTAAAATTCTTGTTTGATATTCTTATAATAAGGCTGCAATATTTTCGGCATTGGCACTTGTGGTTGGGAATATGATTCTGCATAAGGATTTAACTCTTCCATATAATCCATTGATCCTATTCCAACTATTTGAATAGATTTGGAAAACTTTTCAAGTATTCCAAGATCTTCTGCATAACGGCCCATAATATCTAAAAACGAACACGCACCCTTACCGGAACAGATATAATCAGTGATAACCGTCTTTTTGCCTGTCTTTTCCATTTCATTCACAATTGTTTGCGGATCAGCTTTTATACGTTTCAAATATCTTCTATAAGCGAGTTCTTCTTTTTCTGTTGGGGCAACTCTTTCCATTTTAATCATACCCTCTGTATAGTCTGGACGGTGCCAATATCCGGAAAAGGCGACAAATTTATAATCATTGATTCCACCTTCACTCCATAAAGAAGCGTTCAAAAACCACTTTGGACTTCTACCAAGACAAATAATGGGTTGATCTTTATATTTAGAATAAATTTGTGATGTTTTAATAAATTCATCCATTGTTTTTTCATCCAAAAGCGGCATTTTTTTATCTTTTGGATCAAAAAGCTCTTCAACATTCATTGTTTGGGCAAAATTTTTATATTTCAAGCGGAATCTTTTTTTAGCAGCATTCTGCATACACATATACTCTTCATGGTCTATATGTGGAACTGTTCTGTTTGGATCAAAAAACTCACCGAAATGAATATTCGCTCCATACTTAAATCCAACAGGTGCAGAGGTATAATTACGGCTTTCGGATCGGGGGGGGGGGGGGGGGGGGGGGGGGGGGGGGGGGGGGGTGGGGGGGGGGGGGG
>CANAJP010000058.1 GCA_947361615.1 uncultured Candidatus Melainabacteria bacterium
TGCTCACCCTGGTTCATATCCAGAAAACAGTTCAGGATGAAATGGGGAATTACCGCCAGTTTATTTAAAAATGCCGGTTAATATAGGCCCCCCCCCCCCCTGATAACATGTTTACAATACGTTTTTTCATATCTTCATCCTTTCTTTTATTGATATATTATGTATCATGTTACATAATTAGTCAAGACTGCTACAAACTAAACGAATCGTCTTTTAACAACTGTTCTTCAAATGTTTCCGCAGGCTGCGTAATCTTTACCGGAATTCCACGTTTATAAAACTTCAACCCGATACCCTCATCCGTATTAGTTGCCGGTTGCATATTAGAGGCATAATCAATCTTTTTTGGGTTTAAACGCAAGTTCACATTCTCTTCAACATCCTTGGCAATTATATATTTTGAAAATGAACGGATCTTTTCATACTGTTCAACAGCCTGAGTATAATCAGCAGCAACAAACTTTCCATCACGCGATGTCAGAGGGCAGGTATAAGTTTTTTGCCAGAGTGCAACACCATCTTTGTTATCGAAAAGCACAACTTTTGTTGTCCACGTAAACGGAAAATCAAGCCCGAAATCACTCGAAAGTTTCAGGGCATCCCATAAATCCAGCTTAGAAAAATTACCATCTTCAACGTAACCAATTACAAGCAAAGTTTTATCAGCAGTTGTCGTAAGTTTTTCAAAATCAATCAAACCACTCTGACGGTATTTTTGTGCCACTTGCTGAACACCAAAGTCATTTTCTTTCAAGGCCTTTATTGCATCAAGTCTTGTTGTATTGACTTTATTTCCCATTAGAAAATTCTGGATAATATCACCGGCAACAATTTCTGATACAGAGTCAAAGCCATACGAATTAGTATTCTGCGCATTAGACATAAACAGCGGAACCACATCAACCTTTTGTTGTGCCGCGTTCGCAGCTAAACCAATCAACATCAAAAATATTACCAACAAATTTTTCATACCTGTATTATACTCCAAATAAATGATTTTACCAAACAAAAATTATATTAAAATAAATTTTGAGGTGTCGCATGGATTACAAAGAATTATTAAACAAAGCAAAAGAAGTTTCGCGAAACGCGTATGTGCCCTATTCAAAATTTAAAGTAGGCGCGTGCGTTCTCACTGATGACGGAAGCACTTTCTGCGGCTGTAACTTTGAAAATATAAGCTATGGCCTGACGATTTGTGCAGAACGCAATGCGATAGGAACTGCTGTCGCCAATGGTCATACAAAAATCAAAGCTGTTGCAATTTATTCGCCAAACGAAGACAATTGCGTTCCTTGCGGCGCATGTCGTCAGGTTATGGCAGAATTCAAATGTGACGAAGTTATCACTGAAATAAACGGCGAACCTAAAGTTTATAAACTTAACTATCTAATTCCAGAGGGTTTTCAGTTCTAATGTATTTTATAGAACTTATCGTAAAGAAGTTTTTCAGCAAAAATAATGGTTTTATAAAACAAAAAACAGAAGAACAGCTAGAAGAAGAACGCTGTAACCATGTTTTTATGCCTATAGACAGCACCGGCGAAATTCTTGCCTGCCGCAACTGCGGAGCCGTCGTACATAAATCCGCGCTTAAAAGATATAAAAGGCCCTGAGGGCCATCCATAAACAGCCGCGTGCTATCGGTCAACGTTAGAATATATAAAAGATCAGATTAATCAAAAAATCCGCGACCAACATATAAATCGTTGATAAAATTGACGCGCGGGTCGTTGAATCCCCAACCTGCTTTGCGCCACCCGTCGTTGTATAACCCTGCGTTGCGCATACAAGCGTTATCAATGCTCCAAAAATCATTGCTTTAAAAAGGCTTATATAAACATCACGCATAGAAAGCCATGCCCAGACAGAATTTATATATCTTGCAGGATGTAAATTAATTGTTCCCTGCGCCACAAACATTCCGCCAACAATCCCAACGAATTCCGCAAGCAACACAACCATAGGAACAGTAAAAAATCCCGCGAGAATTCTCGGTGTGAAATAATACCCTACAGGATCAACTTTCAAAGTTTTTAACGCGTCAACTTGAGATGTAACTTGCATATTAGCGATTTCTGCGCTGATTGCCGTTCCTGCACGCGCACCAATTGCAAGCGCCACAAACCCCGGAGCAATTTCACGTATCATTACAATAGCAATAGACCCGCCAATATAAGTATCTGCGCCGGACATTGCAAAACTCTTTGCAACCTGAATTGTCATAACCAACGACGCAATAAAAACAATCATTAACGAAATCGGCAAGGAATCATAACTAATCGCCGAAGCCTGTGCAATAATCGTACTAAATCTGGCCTGTCCCGAAAACAGATATTTAAAGCATCGTATTAAATTTTGTACGCATAAGCCTAAAAATGATATCATTACTTTTTATATTACCACGAAAAAAACTATTGCCAAACACGAGCAAATGTGTTACAATCGTAACATCAAAATATGAGGTAAAAGGATTATGTTAGGTGCAATTATTCCAAACGGACTCTACAGCGGCTATGCATTTCGTAACAACAGCCAGCCAAAAGATGATAAAAAGGAAGCGAAACAAGAGTTAATCGACAAAAATTACAACGAAATCTACGCGCATGAACTTGCTCACAAGGCTGCAGGCGGACATCTTGCAGGTGCAATCGTAATAGAAAGAAATTCAGACGGAATTCCAGTCGGCGGGCATGTAGATATAAAAATGCCATCGCTTGACGGAAACGACCCTAAAAAAACAATCAACGACGCAGATACGGTAATCCGTTCCGCAATGGCTCCAGCCGACCCGTCAGGCCAAGACTACAAAGTTGCCGCACAGGCACGTACAATTAAAACAGAGGCCCAAGAACTTCAAAATAAACCAAAATTAAACTTAATTGCATAATAAAAAGCCGCCTTTATAGGCGGCTTTTATTATAGCCTAAACTATTTTCTTTCAATTCGGATTGCGCTGTCTGGACAAGTTAACTCACAAGTTCCGCAAGCAATACAGATTGATGGATCCGGCTCTACCGCTGGAGTTTGGAATAAACCGGTTTCTTTTGACCATTTAAGGCATTCTTTACCCATTTTGTTCATAGGGCATTTTGCAAGACAAAGTCCGCAGCCTTTGCAAAGGTCTGTATATACATAATAATCAGCTTTACCTTTGCCAACACCTTCGATTTTGTATCCTTTATATGTTTTTTCTTCTGTCATTATTATCACCTTTCCTAAACCGCTGCATTAACCATTTCCATACCCATTTCAAGAGCTTTGTGGTTAAGTTCTCTCAATTCAGGTTTCACAGCAAATTTTTTGCCTAATGCAAGTTCCATTGCGTTTTTGATATCATCAAGTTTCAATACATTAGTTGCTGCAAGAAGTACGCCTAAGATTATGATGTTGAATACACGTGCGCTAAGTTTTTCGTTAGCGATTTTGTTAGCGTCAACACCGATAATTCTTTTGCACTTGCACTCCGGTTTTTTTGTACAAACTGATGTATCGTAAACAACGATTGAATTTTCATCAACGTAAGTATCGCATCTGTCGATGGCTCTATCAGAAAGCATAATAACGATGTCGCCTTTAGCGAAACGTGGTTCACCGATTTTTTCGTCTGCGATTTGACAGAATGCAATAGAAACCCCGCCGCGTTGCTCAACGCCGAAGTTTGGAATATATAAAACTTGTTTGCCTGCTTCATAGCCTGCTTCAACAAGAATTTTAGCAATAGATTGAACGCCTTGTCCGCCTTCACCTGCTAATACCATCTTAGTACGACTCATTCTAACCCTCCAATCCTTCTCTTACGAGGAACTCGTTAACTTCAAATACGCTTTCCATTTGTTCAAGTCTGCCCCAGGTGTCAACGTTATTTGTTCTCCAGTTAAGCGGGCAAAGAGAAAGAACTTCAACGAATGAGAAACCGCCCATTTCAACGTTTTTAAGAGCTTTTTTGAAAGTAGCACGTAACTTTTTCAAGTTAGAAACTGATGCTCTTGCAACGTATGATTTAGCAGGATCAGCGATTGCTGCAACCATTTCAGCGCCTTTTGCAGGACGTCCGGTAACTTCACAATCACGACCGTAAGGTGTTGTTTCTGTTTTTTGACCAGGCATTGTAGTCGGTGACATTTGACCGCCAGTCATACCGTAGTTAGTGTTGTTAGCAACGATGATAAGCATTCTTTCTGAACGAACTGATGCGTTAACAAGGTGTTGTGAACCGATTGCCAAACCACCGCCGTCGCCCATATAAGCAATACCGATAGCTTCTTTATTTGCTCTTGTGAAACCGTAAATTACAGGGTTAGTACGACCGTGGTGAGTTTGTACGGTGTCTAAATCCATATAGTTCCAAGAAAGCAATGAACATCCGATATCACAACCGAATACAGCTTTTTGTTTTAAACCTAATTCATCAATAGCCCAGGCTAAAGATTTTAATATCATACCATGACCGCAGCCAGGGCAAAATTTAGAAGCGCCAACTTCCGCGTTTTGTGTATCTGGCAATTTTGGAGGCATTGTTAATAATTCTGTCATTTTTTAATTCTCCTTTTCCTACGCCTCAACGGCAACTTTACTCATTTCAACTACTTTGTTAACGATATCGTCACCGGTAACGCCAACACCCATTTTGAACAATGTTGAATAAGGTGTTGTTAAGCCGTAGATTTTTTCAAGTACCATTTGCGCCAATTGACCGTTTGCAGATTCTGTAAACAGAACTTGTTTAGCTCTTGCTACTGCTGCTCTAAGCGGTTTAACGTCTAATGGTCTGATTGTGATTGGTCTGAACAAGCCTGCTTTGATTCCTTTTGCTCTGAGTTCATCGACAGCAGTCATTGCAGAACGTGCAACGATACCGTGAGCGATGATAAGAATTTCAGCGTCATCTGCTTTGTATTCAAAAGATTCAGCGACTTCTTCAGCCATTTTATCGTAGTCAACTTGGTACTGGTCAAGAACTTCCATAAGTTCTTCTTCCATGTTGTATGTATTTCTTAAGTGAACAGATTTTCTGTCTTTGCCGATTTCGCCTTCGCCAAGTAAGTATGGAGTAACCGGTGTCATTTTAATTCCGCGAGAAGCCGGATCGTACAATGTAACAGGTTCTCTCATTTTACCTTGATAGCCGTCAGCAAGTAAATAAGTAGGGAACTTATAAGTCCAAGCTGTGTTGAAAGCTTTAATCATATAATCATAGAGGTCCTGGTGTCCTGCAGTTGAGTAAACAATTCTGAACCCTTCACCGTTTCCGCCGAAGCAAGTCAAACGAGTTTCTTGTTGAGCGTAAATAACAGTTGCCGTAGACGGGCCGCCTCTTTGCATAACCGCACAAACAAACGGAATTCTCATCATTTCAGCCATAGACTGTGCGTCTTGCATAATAACGTTACCAGGGCCTGCTGTAGCGGTGAAAGCTCTTTTACCGGCTAAAATACCACCGATTGTAGAGAAACCTGCTGAGATTTCGTCTTCTGTTTGTAAAAATCCTGCTTCTGTTTTTGGAAGCAATTTACACCAGGTGTGCATGATTTCGTTTTGCGGAGTGATAGGATAACCATACATAAAGTCAGCCTCAGCCGCGATAGCAGCGTAAGCCAAAACTTCATTCCCCGTCAAAAACATCTTTGTGTCTTCTGTGATTAATTTGTTTACCATAAGTTCTACCTTCTATATTTTTTAAATAAGATACATGTAATATAATATTACAAAAAAACAATTGGGCAAAAATTTTTTAAATATATTTACATTTTTCGTGCTAATATTAAATTATGTTCACAGGGATTATCGAAGAAATCGGAGAAATTAAGAGTTTTCAGCGCAATACAGTGCTGGAGGTTTCCTGCCTGAAGATTTTAGAAGACATAAAACTCGGCGATAGTATTGCTATTAACGGCGTTTGCCAGACCGTCGTGGAATTTGGCCAAAACTTTTTTAAAGTTGAAGTCAGCCCCGAAACCTTTGCTGTTACAAACTTTTCGACACTCCATGCCGGCGTACCTGTAAATCTTGAACGCGCACTTACACCAACGACACGCATGGGTGGACATATTGTTCAGGGACACGTCGATCAAACCGGCAAGCTTCTAAAAGTCGAAAAGCTTGATAATTTCTACAATCTTTACTTTGAAACCACCGACACAAAATACCTCGTAAAAAAGGGTTCAATAACAGTTAACGGAATAAGTTTGACAGTTGCGGACGTTAACGAAACCTGCTTTAAAATCGCAGTGATTCCGCACACATTTGAAAACACAACCCTCAAAGCGACAAAAATTGGCGAAATTGTTAACATTGAAACAGACATTCTTGGCAGATACATTGAAAAATTTCTATCACCGCAGGATAATAAAAGCAAAATTAGTATGGAGTTTTTAAGAGAAAATGGATTTATTTAGTTTTAAATTTGATGATATAGAAGAAGCAATCAAGGATTATAAAGCGGGAAAACCGATTATTGTTGCGGATGATGAAGACCGCGAGAATGAGGGAGATTTAATTTGTTCTGCGCAAATGGTTACACCTGAAATAATTAATTTTATGGCAAAAGAATGCCGCGGCCTCGTTTGTCTTGCGATTGATCACACCATTGCCGAACGCCTTGAACTGCCTCAAATGGTTGACAACAATACAGAGGGAATGAAAACCGCGTTTACTTTAAGTATCGACGGTGCTGAAAAATACGGTGTTACAACAGGAATTTCAGCATACGATCGCGCAAAAACCATTGAAATTGCAATCGCCCCTGATGCAGTTCCATCAGATTTAAGACGCCCGGGGCATATTTTTCCTTGTATGGCGCGCAAAGGCGGAGTTTTAACCCGTACGGGGCATACAGAAACAGCCGTTGACCTTGCAAAAATCTGCGGACACGAACCTGCCGGCGTTATGTGCGAAATTATGATGGACGACGGTCAAATGGCACGCCGTGATGATTTAAGACGGTTTGCAAACCACCACGACATCAAATTCATTTCTGTTGCACAATTAATCGCTTACCGTTTGAAATCAGAAAAATACGTAACCCGCGACGCGGAGGCGAACCTGCCAACACAATTTGGTGAATTCAAAATTTACGGCTACACAAACCACCTTAACGGACAAGAACATGTTGCACTCGTTAAAGACGACGGTTCTGACAAAATTCCGCTTATTCGCGTTCACAGTGAATGCTTAACAGGCGACATTTTCCATAGTTTAAAATGCGACTGTAACCAGCAGCTTCACGAAGCGCTCAAAATGATTAACGAACACGGCAAAGGTGCGCTTATTTACATGAAAGGCCACGAAGGCAGAGGTATCGGGATTGTCAACAAAATAAAAGCTTACGCACTTCAAGAAGCGGGGCAGGACACTGTTGAAGCCAATGTTTCTTTAGGTTTTAAGCCCGACCTGCGTGAATACGGCGTTGGCGCTCAGATAATCCGCGATATAGGTTTTATGGAATTCGACCTAATCACAAACAATCCGAAAAAAATAGTCGGGTTGGATGGTTACGGATTAACTATTCATGATATAGTTAAAATAGAACCTGAAATTAATCAGTACAACGAAAGATACATGAATACCAAAAAAGAAAAAATGTGTCATATGATATAAGGAGAGTTAATGCAAGGAATTTGTCAGGAAGTAAAAGCTTTATCGCCAAAATACTACAGTTCATTCAGAACTGTATATGAAGATTTTTGCAGATGCGCATTTACTGAATACAAATTTGAACTGGAACCTTTGGATTATGACAGTTTTATTGAATCATGCGAAAACGGTTTAATTAATTGTATTATTTATACAGAAAATGATATTCCCGAGGCATTTCTTGTCTACACTCTTGCCATTTCTGAATCTATTGAACTAAACATTGTTCATAGCCGTAATTTTGAAAACCTCGCACGCAGAAGTTCCGAAATGATTAGATTTTTCATGGAACAGGTTAAAAAGGAAAGAAAAGAAAAAGTCGTTTGCTACCCGATGTTAGGTAAACAAAAAAGCATTATTGGCGAAATTTCAATTCTTGGTTTCAAATTCGTAGGAATTGCTGTTTTAAAATTCCTGCTTCACGAAAGCACTTCACGCCAGATTTTACGAATTGCCCAGATTGGCGAACTTCCGAAGCATTACACAATTAAGCCGTGGGATGATTCATATATGAATGACGCGGTTCATGTTGTACAAAATGCGTTTTCAACAAGCGCAGATGCACTTTTCGACACTCGTTTTTCATCACTTGACGGAACTTATGACATTCTAAACAAAATCGTAACGAATGTTTACGCTGATTATCTGCCTGAAGCTTCAAGTGTTTTGTTTTACAACAACAAACCGGTAGGTTTTTGCTTCGCGAACATTACAGGCGGAAAAATTGTTAATATTCCGATCTTTGCGATTGCAAAAGACCATCAGGCAAAAGGACTTTCAAAATTTTTACTCGCACGCACACTTGAAACCATCATAAAATACAGCGACGAAAACGTATACCCGATTACTGAAATAAACACAAACACCGAAACCAACAATTTTCAGGCGTTGAAAATGTACAGAAATTTAGGATTTAAAGAAGATTATAATTATCCTCAATCATATTTGCCTGTTCTAAGATAAATTTTTGTGCTATAATCTCCTTGTATTTGTGATTAGGGAGAAAATAATATGCTGAGAGGACCTTTTTTAGATAGAAATTGGATGGGACAGAATGAGGATTACGAAACATCATCAATCGTAATGCTGGGTTTACCGTTTGACGGAACAGTTTCATACCGTTCAGGCTCGCGCTTTGCACCTGAACAAATCAGACTTGCAAGCTGGGGATTAGAAGAATATTCTCCAAGATTTGACAAAGATTTAGCAGACGTAAATTTCCACGACGCTGGTGATTTGGAATTTCCACTCGGCAATACATACAAAACACTTGAAGTTATCGAACAAAACGTAGAAGACATTTACCGCGACGGTAAAAAAGTTTTCGGGATAGGCGGGGAACACCTTGTTACACTTCCTGAAATCAAAGCTGTATCAAAGTTTTACGACAATTTGGCGATAATCCATTTTGACGCACACACAGATTTAAGAGAAGAATATATGGGCGAAGAAATGTCACATTCTGCAGTAATCCGCCACGCTTCAAAAATTGTTGGCCCTAAAAACATTAAACAAATCGGTATACGTTCAGGCATGAAAGAAGAGTGGGATTTTATGAAAGAAAACAACACACTCTGCCATAAATATTCAGACCTTGACGAACTCAAAGGCAAAAATGTTTTTGTAACAGTGGATTTAGATGTTCTTGATCCGTCAGTTATGCCGGGCACCG
>CANAJP010000059.1 GCA_947361615.1 uncultured Candidatus Melainabacteria bacterium
GCAACTACTACGGTATCAAGTCCGAGGACTTCAGGAATGTCGTACATGAATAGTTTTATATCTAAATCCAGCGGGGTGATAATTCCACCTGCACCTTCAACTACAGTGAAGTCATTCTTTGAAGAAAGACGTTCGTAATCTTCAAGAATTTTTTCAATGGCAATTGTGCGCCCCTCCATTCCTGCTGCAAGGTGTGGAGATACCGCAGGTTCGAAGACATAAGAAACCCTATCAAGCGGATCACCATCTAATCCCGCGGTATTACAGACAAATTCAGCGTCTTCTGCAAGGACTTCATTAACATGAATTATCGCGCCGCTTAAAACAGGTTTGTAATAGTCGCAAAGTATTCCACGTTCACGCAATTGTTTTACCAACAATGCGCTTACATAAGTCTTACCTACATCTGTTCCCGTTGCTGTAATAAATATACCTTTTGCCATGTTTATCTCTCTTTCTAATAAATCGGGTGCGATTTCTCGCACCCGTAATTTTTTCTATAGTGCCGCACCAGGAACATCAAAGAAGTAATCGTAGTGACGGACATCCGGATAGTTATTTACCGGTTCCGGTGCAGGAGCGGGTTTTGCTTCTACGTGTTTTTCTTCAACAACAACTTGTTCTTTAGTGCTTCGTTTATTTAACAATGCATCAATATCTGGAGCGAGTGTTAATTCAAAGTGGAAACGACCGAATTTTCTATCTGCTTCATAAGCATTGTTAACTAAAGGATAACCCCAATATAGGCGGCCTGTTAAGCTTCCAGGAAGTTGAACTCTTAAACCCATACCGATTGAAGCGAGGAAGTAGCTTCCGTCAAATCTGTCTTCTGCACGTCTAGGGAAGATACCTGCGTGGTCGAAGAATACTGCACCTTTAACAGTTCTTCCGAGAAATGGAATTTCACGTTTGCTTGTTCTGATTGTGCTTGGCATAATCGGGAATATTAATTCACCGCTTAAGAAGTAACCGTTTTTACCAATCATGATACCTTCGTTATAACCTCTAACAGTGAACAAACCACCTGATTGGATTTGGTCAAGGTATGGAACATATCTGTTTTGCGGGATGACTTGGTAGTTACTTCTGATTTGACCGATTATACCGTGTGAGAAGTCGTGTAATCTTGTAACGCTACCGCTGATTTTCAAGTAGTTAGATGCTTTATCGAGGATAGGGAATGCATAGTATGCACCTTGGTTCAAATACCAGATACCGTGTCTGGTATCTTTACGTAAGTTCAAAGCTAACTCGGCACTGGTAACCTGATCTGTTGTGTGGAAGAGGTCATCTAAGTAACTAATTCTTGCGCGTTTATAGTTGATAGCAGCGTAAGATTTTAATTCTAAGTCAGGACGTCTAACTAATGGTTGTGAGTAGTATAATGAATACTGGTAACCGCGGCTTCGGATATCGAGCGCTCTGAAATCACCGTATTTTAACTTGGCAAATGTTGAGGTATATAAGAAACCTACGCGTCCGTCTTTTTTGTTAACAGGAAAATTATAGTCAACAAACGGGCTTGTTGCGCCTCCGCTGAAATAAGAACCGATGGACAACTTATCTCTGTTTTTGAACAAGCTGTCTGCGTAAATCATTGCGCCGCCTCTGAGGTGACCGGTAGAATAACGACCTGCGTTATCCATAACACCGACTACGTGGAATGGAAGTTTTTCTTCTGCATTGATTTCAATATCGGTTGTGCCCGGAACCTGACCTGCTTTGAGGTTTGCTTTCAAGCTTACACCTTCATTGTATCTGTTGAAGCTTACGACATCTTTTTCAAGTTCAACGATGTCGAAAACATTATCTTGTTTCTGACCTACGCGGTCTGTAATGTATTTTGTTCTTGTCCAGCGGTTTCCGTTAACTGTAAGGTTTCCGACTTTACTTTCGATTAAACCGATTCGGATATTGCCGCCGGTGATTGTTTGTTCCGGTAAATATGCACGGGCTGTAACAAAACCGCGTGATGCATATAATTTGTTGATTTCATTAATGGCTTGTTGAATTTCGCCGATGGTAACGTTTCTGCCTTGAATTGGTGAAATAATAGCGTTTATTTCGTCAGAAGATAGGATTTCTGATGGGTCAACCGAAACACTGCCAACATAAACGCTGTTGTCTGTTTGAACCTGTGAAACGCCTGCGTTCATTGAGTTACTGTTATAATCTCTATTGTCTTCTACAGCAGGCATTGGTTCTGTATATCTTTGTTCGTAGTCTTGACGAACGTAATTTTCATAACGTCTTGTTTCAAGATTACTTACATCGTGAAGTTGATTTAAGCCTGTTTCTTGCTGTAATGAAAAGCCATTAGGGTTATATACGGCAAATGCACTGTTGACGCTTAATGTCACCATTGTTACAGATAACATCAACTTGAAAAAATCTTTTAATATCGAATTATTCATTTTTATTTTTACCTATCTTCCAATACTATCTTTACAAATAAAGTTAAAACATGAATAAATTTTTAACTTTTTTTACGAAGATTTTACAAAAATTTACCTTAATATATTAAATTTATATACCAATTATGCAATTTTTTTCGACAAAAATCAACCTCTAATTGAATATTTTTTACAAAAATAAACTATATGAACGAGTTGATTAAACAGTACATTTCCCTAGTTCGTTAAGCATTTTTAAATCTTGTTCAAAAGATTTGCCCGTTGTTGTCAGATAATCGCCAGTAAGAATGCCTTCAATGCAGTATTTGAGTGCTTTTTTTTGATTTTCTTCTGATAACCTCATACGGCCGCCGCAAAATCTTAGAACTGATTTCGGGTTGGCAATTTTAAATATTGCAAGCGTTCTCAATATATTTTCTTCATCGATTTTGTCGTGATAGTTCTCAAACGGTGTTTGCGGAATCGGCATTAATATATTAATAGGTATTGAATCCGGTTCGATTTCGGCTAGAGTTTCTGCCATTTCTACGCGTTGTTCGACGCTTTCACCCATGCCAAGGATTACGCCGCAGCAAAGTTCCATTCCGTATTTTTTAACAAGTTTACAGGTATTTATGCGGTCTTCAAATGTATGAGTTGTGCAAACTTCCGGATAGTATGAACGTGCAGAGTTAATATTGTGATGAAATCTTTTTAAACCGGCTTCAGCAAGGCGTTTTGCCTGTTCTTCGTTCAAAATTCCGATTGAGGCGCAACTGCTGATTTCACCAAGTGTATTAATGGATTTAATCATCTCAAGCATTCTGTCAAAATCGCTCTCATCAGGAGTTTTGCCGGAGGTTACAATCGCAATCCTGTCAATGCCGTTTTCTTGAGCTTCTTTTGCTGCTTCGTACACTGTTTCTACGTCAAGTAGCGGGAATGATTCGATATCTGTGCGATAGTGCGAACTTTGTGCGCAATATCTGCAATTCTGTGAGCATTTTCCGTTTCTTGCGTTTATGATTGAACAAAATTCTATATCTTGATGTAAGTTTTCTGAGGCTTTTTTTAGCAAACTATCAAGGTCTGAGTTATATAAATCTAATAATTCTTGTGTAGTATATTCCAGCATAATGTTGATACTCCTTTTGCAAAAATTTTAAGCTGAACACTTTTATATGTCAAATCGGGGGATTAAATGTTTACAGTCGTGCGCTACATTTAAGTAAAAGGAGAAATTTATGTCTAAAAAATTTATGAAAAGTATCGAGAAAATTATTGAAAGCAGTGAATCTAAAAAAGTTGTTATCTTTACACAGCATCTTAAAATTGACGGCGAAGTTTTTATTCCTGAGGGAAAGTGCGAAGAATGTAACGATGATTATGTAACTCTTCAAAATGCTCTTGTTTGCAGACTCAATGACTATTGTGAATGCGATGAAAATGTTTGTGAATGTAACGATTATGTTTGTTTTAAATATGATTGGTTAAGCATTTGTGAAGAGAAAATTGTTGCGTTTAGTATAGTATAAGGGGCAATCGCCCCTTAATTTGTAAAAGTTTACTTTACAGAGCAATATATTTAACATATTATAATTTTTGGATATGTATAAATAGTTTGGGAGAGCTAATGAAATTTATATCAGATAATATAGAAAAATTTAAAAAAACTCAGTTCTGGTTTTGTTATTCCAGAATACTGCCTTATGTGAAACCTTACTGTTTTAGAGCTATTTTAGCGGTATTGATTTGTATTCCTATAGGTTCATTGGATGCGGTTATTGCACTTGCCCTAAAGCCGTATATGGATTTAGTCATGGTTGAAAAAACTGTTCAATCGCCATGGTATATTCCGTTCGGAATTGTAATGTTTACAGTTTTGCAAGGCTTTTTAAATTATATGGCAACTTACCTTAATACCTGGGTTGGGGGTAAGATTACGGCCGATCTTAAGATGGATTTATACAAAAAAATGCTTACGCTTGAAACTTCTTTCTTCGATAAAAGAAATTCAGGTGATATCGTTTTTAGATTTAATAATGATGCGGATTCTGCTTGTTCAGGTTTGTTAAATAACCTGAAAACATTTGTATCAAGATTATTCTCTTCTTTATCTCTGATTTGTGTATTATTTTATAACTCATGGCAATTAGCAATTATTGCTACAATTGTTTTAGGTGGAGCTTTCTTGCCCCTTGCAAATATCAGAAAAAGAATTAAATCCGTTATGGATAAATCTGTTGCGGCAGGTTCTAAAGTTATTACAGCATACAATGAAACTTTTTCCGGCAACAGAACTATTACGGCCTATAACCTCAGAGGTTATCAGGAAAATAAATTCCGTGAAATCGTAAGAAATATTTTTAGTTTCCAGATTAAAATGGTTCAGCGTACATCCTGGCTGTCTCCAATGATGCACGTAATCGTTTCTATCGGTATCGGTGCAGCTATAGGATACGGAAGCCATTTGATTTTAACAAAACAGATTACGAGTGGTAACTTTGTGTCATTTATCACTGCATTAATCATGCTTTATACGCCTATTAAAAACCTCGGAAACAACTTTAATGCGGTTCAAATGTCATTTATGGCGATAGAACGTGTATTTGGAATCCTTGAACAGAAACCGGCGATTGTTGATAAACCTGATGCTGTTAAGTTAAATGAAATAGGCAATGGCGTAAGCTTCAAAAATGTAAGCTTTGAATACGTTAAGGGGCGTCCAGTATTGAAAAATATTAACCTTGAGGTTAAAAAAGGCGAAACGATTGCTCTTGTCGGTAACTCAGGCGGCGGAAAATCAACAATTGTAAGTCTTATTCCGAGATTTTACGATATTCATTCCGGTGAAATTCAGATTGATGGCGTGAATATTAAAAATTATACTCTTGAATCTTTACGCGAAAATATTGCAGTTGTTTTTCAGGATAATTTCCTCTTTTCAGGAACTATTCGCCAGAATATCCTTTTAGGCAAACAAAATGCTACTGAGGAAGAAATTCAGCAGGCTCTTAAAATGGCATATCTGGATGAGTTTGTCGCAACCTTGAAAGACGGGTTGAATACAGAAATCGGGGAACGTGGAATTCTTCTTTCAGGCGGTCAAAAACAGCGTGTAGCTATTGCAAGAGCATTCTTGAAAAATGCACCGATTGTTGTGCTTGATGAAGCAACTTCCGCACTTGATAACAAATCAGAAGCAATCGTTCAAAAAGCAATTGACAACTTGATGACAAATAAAACAGTATTTGTCATTGCACACAGACTGTCAACAATTCAAAATGCCGATAGGATTGCGGTTATTAATGAGGGCTGTTTATCTGAACTCGGAACTCACACAGAATTAATGCAAATTCCGAACGGTCAGTACCAGACATTGTATAACATGCAGTTCAAACGTCAGGAAACGGCGGTATAAGTTAGCTGATTATGTCTGTAAAACTCAGACCCGGGATTATTTATGGGGCCGGCTCAGCCGGTTATTCCCACCTGATTTTGTAGCCAAGTACAGAGCAAATTTGTAAAATATCAATATATCTAATAGAACCGCGTGCGATTTTGTTATTCAAACTCTGCGCGGTTACATTTTTGCCGTATTTTTCGGTTAAAAGTTTTGCAACTTTTTCATAGGTCATTCCTTTCATGTGAATGTAACCTTTTAATTCGTTGCGTATTTGGGTAATTAATTTCTCTTCTGTCATACCAATAAAATTTTAAACTTTTACATGTATAAAGTAAACGAATGTAAGGCGTTATTTTACACACGGCTTGTCAAATATACGTAAACATGTATAATATACATGTTTACGAGATAAATATATTAATGAGGCGTTAAATGAATTATGATTTTCAGATAGAACCTATTTTTGAATCATCGTGGACGAGGACTATTGTTTTTGCTCCGGATGAAAATTTTGTTAAATATTTTGGCGTGGCGTTGCAGTCTTTAATTGAAAACTCAAAGAATTATGAAGATTACGACATTATAGTTTTAGAAGCAGATATAAGCTATAAAAACAAGAGGCTTTTATATAAGATGCTTCCACCGAATTTCTGTTTAAGGTTTTTTAATATTAATGAATGTATAAAACAAAACTTTGGTAATCATAGTTTTAAAACGACCGCTTATTGGAGTATTAGTACATATTACCGTCTGTTTATCCCTCTAATTATGCAAAAATATAAAAAAGTTTTGTATTGTGATTCAGATTTGGTGTTTACGGAAAATTTACAAGAGTTATTTGAAATTGATTTTGCTGATAAAGAGATTTTAGCTGTTATAGATCCAATTTCGCCTATAATCTCAAGTGAGCTATGGCTAAAAAAACACTTTCTTGAAGAATTACATTTGTCAGAACCTGAAAAATATTTTAATGCCGGTGTAATAATGTTTAATCTGGCGAATATTAATCATGAACAATATTTCAATAAATTGTGCAAAATAATTGCAGAAACGAAGCTGGTATATCTTGATCAAGATATTCTTAATATCTTATTTGAGCATAAAACAAAACATATTTCCTGTAAATGGAATTATCAGTGGGGAATAAATATTTCACGAAGAAATTATGATGAGTTAATAAGCGGTGAGTATAGAAAAGATTTTTTAGAGGCACAAGAAAAGCCCGCAATAATTCACTATACAACGAATAAGAAGCCCTGGTTTTTGCCGTACGAAACTTATGCCCATGATTTTTGGGGCTACGCACGCAGGTGTCCTTTTTATGAAGAAATTCTATATAAACACCTAAAATGCGGCGGAATTAAAGAAGATACGCTCAAAAATATTAACTTAAAATGGAAAATTTATTATAATTACTACCGTACAAAATTGCTTTCATTCGTGACAATCGGCAAAAAAAGAACGCATTATCAAGAAAAACGTGACAGGTTAAAGCAACGCGTAAAAGATATTCGTAAATTTTCTCGTTTGTAGTAGAATTTAATTTATGAAAAATATTGCATTAATTTTAGCGTCCGGCACTGGCGAAAGAAGTGGATTAAACCAGCCAAAACAATTTTTTGAAGTTGGCGGGCAAACTCTATTGGAGCATTCAGTAGGGGCTTTCGACAGGCATGTGTTAATAGATGATATTATTGTTGTTGCACATCATGACTTTTTAGAACAAACGGTTGCTTTAACTCGCCGTTTTAAAAAAGTTATTAAAGTTATTGCTGGCGGCGCAACGCGCCAAGAAAGTTCATACAATGGTGTTTTTTCTATTGAAGAGGCTGAAAATGTTTTAATACATGACGCAGCAAGAGCATTTGTCAGCGAGGAAATTATCTCTACCTGCATTGACGGCTTAAGCAAACATGACGCGGTTTGTGCTGCAATTGAAGCTTCGGACACTATACTTGAAGTTAATGAAACAGGCAAAATTATCTGCGTCCCTAACCGAAATTTTTTAAGATGTGCGCAGACTCCGCAGTGTTTTAAGTTAGAATTGATAAAACTGGCACACCGGATTGCACGCACTAACGGTCAGATTGTAACCGATGATTGCGGGTTGGTTTTGGCAAACAATTTGGCTGATGTTTATGTTGTTGCTGGCAGTTCCTGCAACTTGAAAATAACTTATTCCCGCGATTTAGAATTTGCAAGATGGATTTATGCGCAAGAAGGGATTTCTAATGAATAAGCAAATAGCATTTATTACGAACGGTTATGCGGATAATAATTTTAGCTCAGGTGGGGTAAAATTAAATTTTATGCTGTTGCAAAAATTTGTTGAAGCTGGATATAGCATTGATGTTTATTCTAAAAAATATTATAATATTTCAGGCGCTAAAGGTATTAAAATTTTTAGGTTTTATGACTTTAAATCTCCAGTTGGCTATGATTTTGTTTTGTCTGGAAATGCTGTTTATGCGGCAGATGTTACTTATATTCATGACCACACAAATATATTTCGGTTTAAGCATATGTATAGCCCGTTATTTCAGATTTTATATAAGATTTTTAAGCCAAAGGATCTGAAATATAGGCTTAATGAAGATATAGAACGTAATGATGTGTTGCATAATACGAAGAAAATAATTGTTTCTTCTGAAATATTGAAACGTGATTATATCGAAAATTACGGTTTGCCAGAGGATAAGTTCGTTCTTCTTCCTCCACCCGTTATTTTGAAATCTCAAATACAAAAAAGACAATCAGATAAAGATTTTGTATTTGGGCTTTCAGCAGTCGGGTTTGAGCGCAAAGGAGGATATATAACTTTAAAAGCGGCAGCAAAACTGAAAAAACTTTGCAAAAATTTTAAAGTTAAAATTATTTATCCCCAAAAGAATTTCTTCATTAACTTTTTAATAAAGCTATATAATTTGCAGGACAATGTAGAATTTATAGGCTGTCAGGCGGATATGAGTGCTTTTTATAATGATATTGATTGCTTATTGATGCCATCAAAGGTTGAACCTTTTGGCATGGTCGCAACGGAAGCTATGTCGTTTGGTAAACCTGTAATTCTTTCGAAGATATGCGGCGCAGCTGATTTTATAAAATCAGGCAATAATGGTTTTGTTGTGGATAATAATAAAAATTATGTCGCAAACCTGGTAAATGCCATGCTTGAAATGATAAATTTGCCGAGAGATAAATATAATGAAATGAGTAAAAACGCATTAAATAGTGTCAACGGATTTGATATTTCGGACTTTTCTCTGCGATATACAGAAGTTATGGAAAAATTAAAACAAAACACTTGATTTTAAAAAATGTTCATGATAGAGTTATAGATGTAGCCGATAGGAGAGTTTGTTAATAGCTCACTGGTTATAATAAATAAGGGCTGCTAGCTCAGGTGGTTAGAGCGCACCCCTGATAAGGGTGAGGTCGGTGGT
>CANAJP010000060.1 GCA_947361615.1 uncultured Candidatus Melainabacteria bacterium
CGTCGGAAATGGTTCATCCCCCACGGCTCCTTCCTGCCCCTGTCAATCTCCTCTGTTTGCCGGTTAAAGGAGTCCCCCCCCCCCCCCGTGCAAAATAACACGTGACGAATCAGCATCTGATACAGGCTCGTTTGTTAACAAAATATTGTTTGACTTAAATGATATTAATGGTGATATTTTAAAAATTCGCATAATTATAAACCTACTTTATTAGGACAAAATGTCCATGTTTAATTTGTTTGGCAAGCCTTTTGATAACTTCGTTGTCCATCCTTATACAACCTTTGGATTCATAACGGCCTAAACTTTTGTAATCATTATTACCATGTATATATATACCTGTTTCCACTTTTTTACCTGTTTTTAAATCAATCTCCCCTAATATAATAGCATTAGGCCCGAATGATTTAGGACTTTTACGTCGTTTAGTACTTGCAGGTGCCGTTTTGTAAGGATAAGTTTCAACACGCAATACACTATTTATACTCTTTGGCGTAGGCGAACTCTTTTTACCCGAAGCAACTAAAAACGCTTCTACAGCATTGCCCTTTTCATCATATTGATAAAGAACATTCTGTGATAAATCTACAACAACAGTAGCTTTCTTTTCCTCCCCAAAAAGTTTAAAATCAGGACTTGGCGCACCAGCTAAAACTAAACTATCTTTAGTTCCTGCCGCAGGAACTTTATGAACCTGAGTATACACATCCTGAGTCAAACGCTCTGGACGGGCATTTATAACCTGCGGCACCATAGACGTCATGGCCGCCGTAACCGATGCTATCCCTACAAAATGTTTAATATGTCTTATTGCTGAAATTTTCATAAACATATAAAATTCAAACATAAAATTTTTTGCTATAATAATTTTATGGAAAATTTAACAGAACAAATTGCCTCGACCCATTTGGGCAAAAAAGTTAGTGGAAGTGAACTCTACGACCCGTCATTGCTGGTTGCAATTCCACGTATTGAAAACAGAAAACAATATAACATCGATAACAACAAGCTTCCATTTGAAGGCTGGGATGTCTGGCATGCTTATGAATTTTCATCTATGACACAAAACGGCCTACCTATTACAAGAGTATTGAAACTTAAATACAACTGCGAAAGCGAATTCCTTGTCGAATCAAAATCGTTAAAATTATATCTAAATTCATTTAATATGAGCCGTTTTGGAGAGAATTCAGAAGAATGCCTGCAAATATGCAAATCCACCATTCAGAAAGATTTAAGCCAAAAACTTCAAACAGAAGTAATAGTTGATTTTCTAGACGACAACAGCCCTAAATGTGAAATTTTTAACAAATTTTCGAATATTATGGACGACATTGACGAAAAAGCATTAAAAATCGAAAAATTCAAAGAAGCTCCGGAATTACTTGAAACCGAAGAAGAATCAAACGCGACGAGCTATTGCCTTACTTTTGACTCATTACGTTCAAATTGCAGGGTAACGCACCAACCAGATTTCGGCGACGCGTTCATTTATTACAAATCACGCAAACATATTACAGAAGAGAGTTTAATAAAATATCTAAGTTCTTTCCGCTCCGAATACCATTTCCACGAAGAATGCTGTGAAATGATTTATAAACGTATCTCAGACCTGTTAGACACTGATGATGAGCTTTTTGTCTGCGCACTCTACACACGACGTGGAGGAATTGATATCTGTCCTTCACGCTGGAGTAAAAACTGTAATATTGAGGATGTTAAAGACCTGTTAGATACAAAGAAATATGCACGAAAAAGCATAAAGCAATAATTGCTTGAAAAATTTTTTGTTGAGAGTAGAATTGAATTAGTAATGGGCTTATAGCTCAGCCGGTAGAGCAGTTGACTCTTAATCAATTGGTCGTGGGTTCGAATCCCACTGAGCCCAAAAACGACACTCTCAATAGCGAGTGTCGTTTTTATTAATTTTTGTAACAATTATAAAAGTTTTAATACAATTTTTCCGATCAAATAACTAAGGAAACAAAACTACTGGCGTGTTACTAACAGGTCGAAAGTAGTTCGCCACAAAAAAGAAGGAACTTAGTTATGGGAATGGCAGCCTCACAAGCCAGATTTCTCGGCCTAACAGCCAGAAAAAATAACGTAGAATATGAAGGACAGCAAATAAACCAACAAAGAACTGCACTGTCTAACACTTCTGCAAGCTACTATACCGATTTATTAGGTATGGAAGTTCCGGTTTGTCCTGCTGTTGAAGACTATACCCAAACTATTTACAGTTTTAATGACGGAGCTTTAACAAATTCTATCACTTCACTTATTGCAAAAAACGACGGTTCTTACAACGTAAGCTATCTTTCAAGTTACACCGACGATTTTGCAATAGTTGCAGGTGGGTCTACAAGTATTGTTAAAGATACAGAAAATGGTTATAAAGTTGGTGCGAATAAACTTAAAGGCCTTGGAGACGACCTTAATTGGGCTTACATAATAAGAGAAGAAGCTGAAACTTACAGATTATATCAAAATGGCAATAATTACAGTTACACAGATGCTAATGGCGCAAATAAAACATTAATTCCTGCAACATACGATATAATTACAGGCGTTGTTGGTCCGGAACCACAAGAATCTGACTACAATATGGACAGATTGATTGAAAACTATGAAAACACCGGTTGCTTTAGCTCTGTAAAATCAAGCACAGGCACAACAAGAGCATACCACATGGAACACAATTTATGCCATCTTATGTGGACTGATGGAAGAGACTCCATAACCTCAAGCGATGGCGTCACTGTAACAAGAGCTCAGGCTGCCGGAAACAATTATTCATTTGCAGGTTATGGTAGCTCAACAACTTATGACCCTAATAACCACGAATTGCAAACCGCACTTTCAAAAGATTTTCCTGACATCTATCAGCAACTAGTTGATCTATACATAGACACTCTTCTATACATGGAAGACACAAACAACACAAACCTTAAAAGAAACTTCTACACAATGACCGGAAGAGAAAACGCTCAACCTGCAAATATCGACACGATGTATCCAGAGTGGTTAAACTTGTGGCAAACAATCGGCAATCTTGATTATTCAGAAGCTTACTTTGAAGATCATAATGCCTGGCAGAAACAATATGATGTATATGATGGCAACTATGTTGATTCTGCAGATCATACACAGGTATATACAGTAAAAGAAAGAATTATGTTTTACGATGGTAACGATGAGTATCTAAAAAGTCTTTCACACGACCAACTTGAAAAACTTTACGCAGAAGAAGTTACTTATCGTGATCAACTCGAAGAAAAATATGGTAAATCCGAAAATGGCTGGTATGTAAGATACGTACAAAACACTTCTACAAAAGAATGGGAACCGATTTTCTATAATGGTGACGATATGGAAAACAGCTTTAAAGATAACTACCTAAATATCAGAACTCAAGTTGATACATACAAAATCGGCTCTCAAAAAGTTAACAATGAAATCAAAGGCAAAAAGGCGTATATGGAACAAGATTCAACCGGCAGATATATCAATATAACCTTTGTAGAAGAAGACGGTTCCCAAAAAACTTATGCACTCACAACAAGCACAGTTAAAGATGATAAAGCTTATGACGATGCAATGAACCAGTATGAATACGACAAAGCTCTTTATGAACGCAGAATTCAAGAAATCAACGCCAAAATCGAAATCATTCAAGCAGAAGACAAAAACCTTGAACTTAGATTAAAACAACTTGATACAGAACACAACGCAATATCTAACGAGCTTGACGCTGTAAGCAAAGTTATCGAAAAGAACGTTGAAAGTTCATTCAAAACATTTGGTTAAAGTTACAATATCATATAAATCTATTGATAAAATATCAGTTTAATCTTTCTTCATATATTTGTCATGCCGGTTAAATTTCTTTACAATTTAAGGGAGCAGTTTTTATAAGACAAAGGAGTCAAAATTATGTTAAAAAAACTATTCGCTCCCCTCTTTGCATTTTTTGCAATGATTGTTATGGGAGGCAATTCTGCATTTGCAGGTGAAGCTGATTTGGTCGTGCCAAATATCAGTTCTTCCCCTGAAAGTTTTAACTATCTCGTAATCGGATTAGTTATTTCTGTTATAGGGGTTATTTTTGGTTTTATCGAGTTTCTTAAGATTAAAAAGCTTCCGGTTCACAAAGCTATGGCTGATGTCGGAAACACTATCTTTGAAACTTGTAAAACTTATTTAATACAACAAGGTAAATTTCTTATTGTATTAGAAGTTTTAATTGGTCTATGTATTGCATTTTACTTTGGTTACTTGCAACACATGGGCATTGCAGGCGTATTGACTATTTTAGGTTGGTCTGTAATCGGTATTTTAGGTTCTTACGGTGTTGCGTGGTTCGGTATTAGAATGAATACACTTGCGAACTCAAGAACCGCTTTTGCGTCTTTAAAAGGCGAACCGTTGAACATCATGAACATTCCGCTAAAAGCAGGTATGAGTATCGGTGTTCTTCTTGTTTCAGTTGAATTAATTATGATGTTAATCATCTTGTTATTCATCCCTGGTGAAATTGCAGGTGCGTGCTTCATCGGTTTTGCTATCGGTGAATCTCTTGGTGCTTCTGCACTCCGTGTTGCAGGCGGTATCTTCACAAAAATCGCAGACATCGGCTCTGACCTTATGAAAATTCAATTCGGTGTAAAAGAAGACGATCCTAGAAACCCCGGGGTTATTGCCGATTGTACAGGTGACAATGCCGGCGACTCTATCGGCCCTACTGCTGACGGATTTGAAACTTATGGTGTAACAGGTGTTGCGCTCGTTTCTTTCATCTTGCTCGGTGTTATGCCTGAATATCAAATCCAATTACTCACCTGGATTTTCGTTATGAGATTTTTGATGATTGCAACATCTGTTGTGTCATACTGGATTAACGGAATTTTCAACGTATTTTACGCTAAAAAAGCTAAAAAATTCGACTTTGAACAACCTTTAACAAACCTTGTATGGCTGACTTCAATTCTTTCAATCGGAATGACTTACGGTGTAAGTTATTACCTGTTGAACGGCGTAGGTACCGAAAACTTGTGGCTAATACTTGCAACAATCATTTCTTGCGGAACTTTAGGTGCAGCTTTAATACCTGAATTCACAAAAATCTTTACTTCTCCTAAAGCTAAACATACAGAAGAAGTTGTTACAGCTTCACGCGAGGGTGGTTCATCATTAACAATCCTTTCAGGTATTGTTGCTGGTAACTTCTCAGGCTTCTGGATTGGTATGGTAATCGTATTATTGATGGGCTTATCATACGTTGCAAGCTTACATATTCCAAATTCATTTATGGTTTATCCGTCAGTATTTGCATTTGGTCTTGTAGCATTCGGCTTCCTCGGAATGGGCCCTGTTACAATTGCTGTTGACAGCTACGGCCCTGTAACCGACAACGCTCAATCAGTTTACGAACTCTCTTTAATCGAAGAAGTTCCAAACGTTAAAGAAGAAATCAAAAACGAATTTGGTTTTGACGCTAACTTTGACGTTGCAAAACAATACTTAGAAGAAAATGACGGAGCAGGAAACACATTCAAAGCAACTTCTAAACCGGTACTTATCGGTACAGCGGTTGTTGGTGCAACAACAATGATTTTCTCATTGATTCTTGTAATCCAAAACACTTTGGGCGTTCAACCTGAAGCTATATTAAACCTGTTGAACCCTTATACAATCCTCGGCTTCTTAACCGGTGGGGCGGTAATTTACTGGTTCTCAGGCGCTTCTATGCAAGCAGTAACAACAGGTGCATACAGAGCTGTTGCATACATTAAAGAAAATATGCAGCATATCTTAGGCAATAGCGAAGAAAAATGTGCAGATATTTCAGCTTCTAAAGAAGTTGTAAAAATTTGTACCCAATACGCACAAAAAGGTATGGTTAACATATTTATTGCACTCTTTGCATTTGCATTGGCACTTGCATGTCTTTCAGCTCCAACTGCAGAAAGCAACAATCCTGTATCATTCTTTGTAAGCTATCTGATTGCAATTGCTGTATTCGGCCTATTCCAGGCTGTATTTATGGCAAACGCCGGCGGATGCTGGGATAACGCTAAGAAAATCGTTGAAGTTGACCTTAAAGAAAAAGGAACACCTCTTCACGACGCTACTGTCGTTGGCGACACAGTAGGTGACCCGTTCAAAGATACTTCATCTGTTGCTATGAACCCGATTATTAAATTCACAACATTATTCGGTTTACTTGCAATGGAAATCGCTATAAACGAGTCATTTAAAGCGTTCGCGCCAATCGTTGGCTGGGTACTTCTTGTTGTTGCGTTAGTATTCGTAATCCGTTCATTCTACGCGATGAGAATACCACAGGGTAAATAAAAGTTAAAATAAATTTACTATTTTATAAAACGAGGAAGATCTAACGATTTTCCTCGTTTTTGTCATCCTGAACTTGATTCAGGATCTGTTCCATGTTGCGTGTTAAATGTCACGTTGGACAGATCCCGAAACGAGTTCGGGATGACAGTTTTATTTATTAACTTTTATTAACTTAATATATCACTCAAAAAGCAATTTTTAAATATTGATATACTTTATATATACAAGAGAGGTCGACTGAGTCGACGGCTATAATCAGTCAGTCGTCTACCTGTAACGACAACGAGAGAGGTACAAGAGAGATGGCATATCATTCACAAGGAATAAATGCAGTTCAAAACACAGTTTCCGCAAGCGCGGCAGCTGCAAGCTCTCTTGGTAATACTCCTCCACCAAGTCAAAACTGTTCAACATCCACTGGTTATACCCAAAATAACAAAGAAACAGATCGTGATGGACACGGTAACGGTGATAAAGCTTTTGACAGAGATAATTCAGCAAAAGGCAAGGAAGAGCAGGAAGCTCTTAAAAAATCAATTAAACATTACACAAAAGCAGAACAATATGCAAACAACGACAAACTTATGGGCGCTTTAGGCGTTTACGGGTTTGTAGCGGTTAATAAGAGAGGTTAAGAGAGATTATGGTCGATGCAGTAGCAAATAACACAGCAGTAAAAAGTAACATAACAAATCAGGTTGTTAACCCTAAAAACGTTCCATATAAAAGAACTAACGAAGAAATTTTATCTTTGCGTTCAAGCCTTATGGAAGCAATTAACGCCGGATTCAATGGTTGGAAAGACTTATTCTCAAGTTCTAATCCTGACACACTTGCCTATCTTGACCTATCAACCACATCACGTGTAAGTAGTCAAGCACCGGGACATTATATTAGAAGTTGTCAGCAAGGTATGAATGAAGAAGATCCCGATGCTTCTTGGATGACTGTACCGGATAGACACCTATGGTGCGCACAATCAAAAATGGATTGCTATTGTTAATAAAAAATAATATAATAGAGAAAAAACATGAGTATTCAAGTTGACACAAATTTAGCATATTTACAGAACAAGCTGGGAATCAGCGCTCAGATTTTCACGGAAAAATACGCAAACAAAAGCGTAACCGAGATTATCAAGGAAGAAGCTGAAAAAGGAAACCAGCTTGCTATTGCGCTTGCAAGCGAACTGCTTAACAACGTCAATCTTGTTATGGAAATTTTCGGACTTGCGAATTCGGAAAACAGACTTGAAATCATGAGCGAAATGACCGACGAACAGTTAAATAAATTTTTGCCGGAAATGGATAAAAACGATTTGGTTCAAGGTTTGAATTTCTTCACTCAGGACAAACTTCTTAAAATGCTTGAGCAAGTGGAATCCGAGGATTTAGTAAAAGTTGTTCTGGAGTTATTTTCTAAGGAAGAAGTTATGCGACTTCTGCCGGAAGACCAGCTTGATAAGCTTTTACAAAGCACAGAAATGGATAAAAATAAATTACTTGTTCATCTGAAATCGCTTCCGCCCGTATATCTTGCACAGATGATTGAAAACGTTACAGGCAGTGAAGTTGAAGATACAAATCATTTAAATATGATTAAAACTCTTGACGGCTTCAACCCGTTAGAATTTAAAGACGCGTTAGTAAGCCTGCAATCAACACCAAAACAGGAACTTGTACTTTCACTTTCAAAAGAACACCCTGAATTAATGCAGCTTTTTGACCCGCATTCTTACGCCAATATGATGAACACATATAAGGACAAATCAGAAGTTGTAAAAGCAATGAATGTTCTAGAGGTGGATAACATAACAGAAATGATAAAAGAACTGCCGGAAGACTTGCTCTCCATAGTCATAGCACAAATGGATGTGGATAAATTTGCAGAAACATTAATGAAAAAAAATCCGGAGGTAATGGCACAGATTATAGCTGGAAATGTATAAAAAAGAAGCGGGCAAAGCCCGCTTCTTTAGCGTTTAACACAAACAACAGATTTCTGCACGGTCTTATCCTGTGAATATTTCATCCCATAGCTATGACCAACTGCCCATGCCTTACCAGTTTCCGAAACAGTAGAAGACCAGAACATATCTACCGGCAAGAAATCGCTTCCAAGAACATTACGATTATAGTATAGCGAAATCACTTCTTCAAGGTTTGGCATTCTGTATTCAGAATCCATTTTAGAGCATTCTTTAGCGGCATTCATCTGTTGATGAGTGCCGGATAAAGCCCTTGGTGCCATCGGCATAACAACACTCGAATCAGATGAATATGCGACTGTCATTATACCAATATCCTTGCCAACAGTATTCGGTCCTTTAGAACCATTCAAATCAAATATAAAATTTGCACAAACATGCTGCTTTATATAAAAACCAGGATCACCAGCGGCGCTAGCTCCAGAACTAAGAACATTTGATGCTGTACAGTTTGGATTGTAAAAAACTAACATTGATTCACCGTTAGCGGTTTCAAATGCTGCGGCTTTGGTATTATAGATTTTTCTTCCGGCGGTGTTGTCAGGAATACCGGCATTAAGTCCGGACAAATTTCGTGGAAGGTCTATTGTACTGGTCGTATTATTAATTTTGCTGGCAAACCCACAGTCAAAAACATTATCAGGACTGCAAATATTGTTTATTTTTAGAACTTTGGCCAAACCCGAAGTTATAAATGTTTCTGCACCAGTGTCTTCACCAGCGTCATAAGATGAAGTGCCGCTCGTACCACTCGCTGTTCTAAAAGTTCCATAACCATTAAGTGCAGGCATTAGTGCTACTGCCTGTGACATTCGAGCATAAAGGGCTTTGCGCTGAGTATTCCACGTACGCTCGTTAATATTGCCCGTTAATGACGGCAACGTTATCGCCGC
>CANAJP010000061.1 GCA_947361615.1 uncultured Candidatus Melainabacteria bacterium
CTTCATCTTTTTGAACAAAGAACATATTTTCTTTGTAGTGATCCATGTGACCTGAGATTTCCCAGAGTTTTGATTTTGCGATTTGCGGTGTTTGAACAATTACATAATCGCGTTTACGATGTTCAGTTCTCCAGTAATTCTCGATTTCTTCACGAACCGTATAGAGGTTCGGGTGCCATAAAACAAGTCCGCCGCCGAGTTCTTCTCTTACAGAGAAAAGGTCTAATTGGCTTCCGAGTTTTCTGTGGTCACGTTTTTCTGCTTCTTCAAGGAATGTTAGGTAGCTTTGTAAATCCTCTTTATTCCAATAAGCAGTTGCATAAATCCTTTGAAGCATTTTGTTCTTTTCGTTACCGCGCCAGTAAGCACCTGCAACTTTTAAAAGTTTGAATGCATTAGGTTTAATATATGTAGTGTTCGGAATATGTGGGCCTGCGCAGAGGTCATTGAACAATACGTTCCCATCTTTGTCTTTTGTCAGATATAAAGTAGGGTTGTCGTTTCTGTGTTCTTCCAATAATTCAGCTTTGTAAATTTCGCCTTGTGATTTGAATTCAGCGATTTTTGCATCAACATCTTCTACGACGTATTTTTCAAACGTTAAGTTTTGTTTAACTATGTTTTTCATCTCTTCTTCGATTTTTGTTAAGTCGTCAGCGGTGAATGCGTGGCCGTCCGTTAAATCAAAATCGTAGTAAAAACCGTCAGCGGTAGCAGGTCCGATTGCCAACTTTGCATTCGGGAACAGCTTTTGAACGGCTTGTGCCATGATGTGTGATGTTGAGTGTCTCAACACGTGTAATGTTGAATTGTCTTTTTCCATAATTTTTCCTTCCTCCTCAAGCAACAACATTTGCAAGAGGTATTATCTACAATTGATTTTATAGCATAAATATAAATAAACTTCAATTTCGCACCCTACTGTCATTCCGAACTTGTTTCGGAATCTGTCCAATGATGCGATGTTGGACAGACCCTGAATCAAGTTCAGGGTGACATGAAGTAGCGTAGGGGTTGATTTTTAATTTTCAGCGTTTTATATTAATAGTGTAGTAGAAAAAGAAAGAAAATTTTAACATGTTTACTCCAAGCGTAAAACGACATCATCATTATCATCATAGCCATTAAGGCGTGGTTATAATGTGTTTTGCGTTAATTTCAGTTATGCATCAACCCGAGTTTCAATTTCACATTATAACCTTTAGGTAGGTATAGTTTTAAATGTGAGATTGGAGAAAGTAAAAATGACAATAACAAATATAATATCAGCAATTGGAAATAATAATAGCATTTATCCTTTACTACTGCGTGATTGCGGTATCGAAGTTCCGACGAAAGTAGCTTTGACTTACAAGCAGAATGAAAGCGATAAAGATATTGCTATGCTTGCAACACGCGAGCGTCTTGTTGATGAATACACGGTTTCAGCTGTTTGGCTGGGCGGAATCCCACTGCTTGAAAAAATTAATGGAAATTTTTTAAAAAATAAAGGCTTTAATCCAGATATAAATTCAAAATTACTTAAAGAGGAAGATTGTCAAGGACTTGAATATAATATCAAAAAGTTTAAAAACCTTGCACCCGAGGCGGTTAAAGATTTAGAGTTCTTGAAAAATAATAAGTCTCAATACAAGAAGATGCTTGGTGGTAAGCTTCTTGCTGAAACTGCAATTCCGATTGCTCTTATGGGATTTATAATTCCTAAACTTATTTTCGCATGGACTGCCAGCACGAAGAAAGAGCTTGCTAAAAAACGTGAAATGTCACTAAATGGTGTAAATATTAATAATAAGTCATTAAATAGTGACATATTTACTCCTAAAATAAAATCTTTTGACGAGTTTGCAGTAAAGAGTGTCGCTTTTAAGGGGCCGAGTAAGGCTTGCGATAAGGAACTTGAGCTAGCCTTAGGAGTGCCGTACGAGACAGCGCAGGCCGGTGTCGACTCGCGCGAGCGAGGCGAGCAGGGCCGGAGAACTGCTTTTAAAGGCGGTTTATCCGCACTTGCTGAAATGTCTACTGTTCAGAAAATGGCTGTTACCGATGGCGGGTATGCTGTTGGAAGACTTATAACTGCTAGAAATCGTGATGCTGCAGTTGATGTCGGGTTTAAAATGGCAGGTATGATGTTCTTGAACTTTGTTTTCCCCGGAATGCTTGCAAAATTTTTGGATAAATCCACGGGACGCGCACTTAATACAAACTTGAATTTAGATATTAAAATGTTTGATGACAAAGATTTTATTAAAGCGATAAAAGATAAAAAACTAGTAATTCCAGAAGCTACAACTGAAAAAGAATTGTTAGATTTTGTTGATAATAATCCGAAAAGTCTTTTTGTTAAATACGCTGATAAATACAAAAAAGTTACGATGTTAGAGAATGGCGTGCGTGATCCTCGACGTTATGTGGATTTGAAAGAACTTAAGGCTTTCCGTGATAGTATTGATGAAATTTCTAAAAATGCGCTTAAATCAGGCGATGTTACGAAGTTTATGAAAAAAGCAAAAGGCTTAAAGGCGGTAAACATTTTGGCCAATGTAGGAATAAGCAGTTTCTTGCTGGCGTATGGTTTACCTAAAGCACAGTTTGCTTTTCGTAAAAAATTCTTAGGAATGGAGCTTGAACCTGGTATCGCTAATTAAAAAACGGGTATAATATTATTATGTGTATATTTTTACCCTATTGTAAAGTAATGTAACAAAACTTTCTATTGTTGAAATTGACTTAAAAATAAATACTTTATTAATTTGTATAGCAATAACAAGAGAGAGTTTGCATGAGCATTACAACAGGTTCAATTATGAATAATCGCGTGTATGGCGGCGGCTCCGGATCTTCCAATAAGGGAGGCGGAGTTCAACGTAACGCGCTCTTGCAAACTAGAATTCAGCTTGCAGATAGAAAAAAACCTACCGGCGGAGCTTCATTTACATCCATGAGTCGCCAGATTAACGGTCGTGCTGTAATTGTGAATACAGGTAATTCAGGTTGCTGCCATGGTACATCTGGTAATAAAATGAGTACTATGGAAAAAATTGCTATGTGGAATGCTATAGCACAAAGTTCTTTGCAACTTGCTAAAGGTATTGGTGATTTAGTTGGTACAGCTAAAGCAAGTAAAACTAAAGATACATCAAATATTGAAAAATTAAATCAGGCTGGCAATGCAGGAAATGCTGATGGCGCTGGTAAGTCTGGTTCTACAGGCAATGCAAGTTTGAGTTCAACATTGACTTCATTAGCTCCAGATATTGATTTGACCAATATTGACTATGAAGCAAAAGCGGATGATTTGAGTTCTAAAATGAAGAATGCTAAAAATTCACAAGACTTGTACCAAGCTCTTCAAGGTGCTAAATCTTATAAGGCACAAATTGATTCTAGAATGTCAGGTATTAATATTAATCAATTACAAACAGATTTAGAAGCTTTAAAGGGTGAAGCAGAGGGATCTGTTAAGTCAGCTAAAGATGCACTTGGAGATGCTAAAGAGGATGTATCAAAAGCACAAAGTAATGTTAATCAAGGTAATCAACAAGTTAAGAGCGCACGTGAAAGTTATGAGGTTGCAAGCGGTAGCATAAAAACTAATAACCAAGCTTATAATGATGCTACAAAAACTGTTAGCGATAAGACAAAAGAATATGATAGCGCTGGTAAAGCTCTTCAACAAGCGAAGACAGATTATAGTCAGGCTCAAGGAATTACCAGAGATTGTGAACAATCTCTCGCGACAGCAAAAACTAATACATCAGAAGCATTAGCTAACTTAAATGCTCTGAAAGGCCAACAAGGATTTGGTACTGATGGTGCAGCGTTACAAGCACAAATAGCTGATGCTGAAGTGAAGTATGAGGCAGCTCTTAAAGCAGAAGACAGTGCAAAACAAGCTTTAGATGCCGCGAAAGCCCAAGAAAATTCAGCTAAAGATAAACTTGGTGATGATAGTAAAGGGGCAGTAAAAGCGTTTAATAATGCTAAGTCTGGTTTATCAGAAGCACGTAATAATCTTAAAACGGCTGCTGAAAACTTGAAAAATAGTAAAGAGATTACACAAGAACAATATGATTTGTTATGTAATAGGCAAGAATCTGCACAAAAAGCAGAAACAAATCTTGAAAATTATCAGACTGCATTGGCTACAGCTCAAGATAAAGAGGTTAAAGCACAAGACAATTTAGACAAAATTGAAGCAGAAAAAGACAAATTAGAAATGCAAGTTAATGATTATAAAGAAATGGAAAAAGCATCTAAGAAACTTGGTGATTTGAGCCAATATGAAACTAAGCTTGAGGGCATGATGAATAAAGAAAAAACTTCGCGTGATGAGTTGCAAAAACAACTTGACACAAAAGATAAAACTTCTAATTCTTCAACCGAAAGTGCAAAAGGCAAAAAGAAAGCTGAAAAGAAAGAAGCTAAGATTACTAATAAATTGGCGGACTTAAATGCCGGTGATGCAACAGATGATATCGCTAGAGATAAAAAACTTCAAATTAGTAATCGTCTTGACCAAATGGCAAGCATGACTAATATGGCTGGGGTTCAAAACTTTGGTTCATTGGGTTCTTCAAATGAAACAACTTTAAATGGCCACACTGTTGAATATAAAGATGGTAAGTATTTTGTTGATGGTGGCTCTAATGGTATGGATAAAGCTAGTGCAGAAATGATGATAAACTTACAAGCATTTAATGCGCCAAAAACTCCATTTGGATTATAAGATAAAAGCCGGTTTTAAAACCGGCTTTTTATTATTATTCATTTACAGCTTCGTAGCATTCTGAGCAGATCGTTTCAAATCCGCTGTGTTCGCCCAGTTTACGGTATTTCCAGCAGCGTTCACATTTTTCGCCCTCGGCTTTTGTTACCCAAACTGTGAAACCGTCTTCGCTATGTTCGTTTAGAATATCAGTCGGTGCGCTTTCTGTTACATGTGCCTGAGATGTAATAAATATATTGCAAAGCTCTGTTTCATTGGCTTTCAATACGGAATTATCCTCTGCTTTCACCCAGACAGCAACTTCTAGTGAGCTTCCAACTTTTTTATCAGCTCTTAATGGTTCAATCGCACGGGTTACAACTTCGCGGGCTTTCAAGATTTTTGTGAAATCTTCTTCAAGCTGCGCATTTGCCCATTCTGGTTTTACTTCAGGCCAGCTTGACAATAAAATGCTCAGCAAACCGTCTTTTTGGCATTCAGGAACGCTCATCCACATATCTTCTGCCTGATGTGGCATTACAGGTGCAAGCATTCTGATTAAGCTTTGTGAAATTTCATACATTACAGTTTGGCAAGCACGGCGGGAAAGTGATTTTTTGCCGGCTGTGTAAAGTCTGTCTTTTACAATATCAAGGTAGAATGCACTCAAGTCTACTGCTGCAAAATTTTGAAGTGTTTGGAAATATTTGTAAAATTCGTAATTTTCAAAGCTTTCGCTAACGTCTGCAACAACTTTGTTGAGTTTGTGGAGTGCAAATTTGTCGATATTTTTGAGTTCTTCGTAGGCAACGTAGTCTGTTGCAGGGTCAAAATCAAAAATGTTTCCGAGTAAAAATCTTACGGTGTTACGGGTCTTTTTGAAGATTTCGACAAGTTGTTTGACGATGTTGTCGCCGATTTTTGTGTCGTTTCTGTAGTCGACTGATGCAGCCCAGAGTCTTAGGATATCTGCACCGTAATTTTTGATAATATCGTCAGGTCTTATGTAGTTGCCTAAAGATTTTGACATTTTGCGACCATCTTCACCGAATACAAATCCGTGTGTAAGAACTGTTTTATAAGGCGCTTTGCCCTCTGTTGCCATTGATGTTAAAAGTGAAGATTGGAACCAGCCGCGGTGTTGGTCAGAACCTTCAAGGTACATTTCAACAGGAGTGTGGCCGAGTTCAGCTGAGCGTTTTTCAACAACGGCTCTCCAGCTTATGCCTGAATCGAACCAAACATCCATGATGTCATTCTCTTTTTCTATATGAGTTTTGCCGCATTTAGGACATTTTAAGCCTTGTGGAAGAAGTTCTTCAACAGAGCGTTTAACCCACGCGTCTGAACTTTCTTTTTCAAAGATTTCTGCAACGTGATTGATTGTTTCGTCTGTTACGATAACTTCGCCGCAGTCTTCGCAGTAGAATACAGGGATTGGAACGCCCCATGCGCGTTGGCGTGAAATACACCAGTCTGTGCGGTTTGCAACCATGTTTGAAATACGTGCTTCGCCGCTTGCAGGAATCCATTTTACGCCTTTGATTGCTTCAAGTGTTTCTTCTCTGAATTTATCAACTTTTACGAACCATTGAGGTGTTGCGCGGTAGATTACAGGGTTTTTACATCTCCAGCAGTGCGGGTAACTGTGTTGAATATCTTGTTGTGCAAGAAGCGCACCACAATTTTGAAGTTTTTCGATAACGATAGAGTTGCCTTTATAATAAGGTACGCCCTCTAAATCTTTATCTTGAACGGCTTCTGTCCAAACGCCGCGGCTGTCGAGTGGGGAAAATACTTCGATACCGTATTTGCAACCGACTTCGTAGTCTTCAAGACCGTGTCCGGGAGCGGTATGAACCGCACCTGTTCCGGCGTCTAATGTTACGTGTTCACCAAGGATAATAGGTGATTTTCTGTCAACTAGCGGGTGTTTTGTTGTTAAAAGTTCTAATTCTGCACCTGTGCAAGAGCCGATAACGTTGATGTCGCTTTCTTCCCACGCAACGTCAGCCAAGAATGCGCCCAATAAGCCTTGAGCGATTACATAAACATCTCCGCCTTTTTCAAAGAAAGTATATTCAAATTTCGGGTGCATAGAAATCGCCATATTTGACGGGATTGTCCAAGGGGTTGTTGTCCAAATTACCGCATAGACTGACTCGTTTGTAGTGCCGATTAGGTTTTGAATTTTCTTTGTAGACTCGTCGTCAAACTTAAATCTTACATAAATTGAAGTTGATGTGTGGTCTGCGTATTCAACTTCTGCTTCTGCAAGCGCTGTTTCGCAAGACGCGCACCAGTAAACAGGTTTAAGGCCTTTTTCAATATAGCCTTTTTTATACATTTCGCCAAAAACTCTTACTTGTTCAGCTTCGTATTCAGGGTTGATTGTAAGGTAAGGGTGTTCCCAGTCGCCCCATACACCAAGACGTTTGAATTCACTTTCCTGTCCTTTGAGGTTTTTGTGTGCGAATTCACGGCATTTTTCTCTGAGTTCTGCCGGAGTAAGTGCAGAGCGGCCGCCTTTGATTGTTTTAACAACAGCGTTTTCAATCGGAAGCCCGTGGCCGTCGTAACCCGGAATGTAAGGTGCATAAAAGCCTTTTTGAGATTTATATTTGATTAAAATATCTTTTAAAATTTTGTTTAAAGCAGTACCAACGTGAATTTTTTCACTGCTCAAGTATGGAGGGCCATCGTGAAGAATAAATTTGTTTGTTTTATCGCGTTGAGCAATATTTTTTTCATAAATGTTGTTTTCTTCCCAGAATTTTTGGATTTCCAGCTCTCTAACAGTTGCATTTGCGCGCATTGCAAGTGTGGTTTGCGGAAGGTTTAACGTTTCTTTGTAATCTTGTTTTGTTGCTTCGTTACTCATATTATTCCCTCTATTCAGTTTTTTGTTGTTCTGCTATATAATTTTTCATTTTATCATAATCGAACTGGTTTTCCCAGCGTGCGATTACGACGGTTGCGATACAGTTGCCGACGAGGTTTACTGTTGTGCGGCCCATATCAAGGATTTGATCGATACCTAAAAGAATTGCTACACCTAAGATTGGAATGTTAAAGCTTGCAAGTGTTCCGGCAAGTACGATTAATGAAACCCTTGGAACCCCTGCTATTCCTTTGCTGGTGAGCATAAGTGCAAGCATTATAATAATTTGTTGTTCAAGTGTCAGGTGGATACCTGCAATTTGGGCCGAAAACATAACGGCCACCGCAAGGTAAAGGGTACTTCCATCAAGGTTAAACGTGTAACCGGTAGGCATTACAAAACCTACAATGTTTTTCGGAACGCCGAAGTTTTCCATAATTTCTATTGCTTTAGGGAACGCAGCTTCGGAACTTGCTGTTGAAAACGCCAGTAATGCAGGTTCCTCAAGGGTTCGGATTAGTGCGCGGAAAGAAATTTTTGCAATTTTACACGCAATTATCAAAACTAAAACTACAAATACTGCCAGAGCTGCGTAAAGGCTTAAAATAACCTTTAAATAGCTTCCCAAAACTTTTATACCGTTAATACCTATTGTGTATGAAATTGCGCCAAAAATCCCTACCGGCGCAAAATACATTACGTATTCAGTAAATTTGAACATAATTTTGCTTACGGATTTTAATAAATCTAACACCGGTTCTGCGGGTTTCCCGACGGTACAAATCGCCAGCGCGAAGAATATTGAAAACACAACGATCTGTAGTAAGTTTCCGTTTGCCATTGCGTCAACAATACTTGTCGGGAAAATATTTATTACCATTTCGTTTAAGGATGTATGGGCATCAGTGGCCGCCATAAGTCCGGCTTCTTTTATGTTTCCCGCACTTGCGCCAAGCGTAAAGCCGACCCCTGGTTGGAAAATATTACCGGCAATAAGTCCGATAAATAACGCCAGTGTCGTAACAATTTCAAAATAAACGATTGTCTTAATCCCTATTTTGCTAAGCTGTTTAACATCTCCGTGTCCCGCGATTCCGACAACGAGCGTCGCAAATAGGAGCGGTGCGATAATCATCTTAACCATTCTGAGAAAAATTGTTGCAAACGGCTGCATTTTTACAGCCCAATCAGGCGCCACAGCACCAAAAATTATCCCCAGTATTAATGCTAAAAATATTAATGACGTCAGTTTACTGTGTTTCAATTAAAAGCACCTCAGAAATATTATATTATAAACAAAGTTCTAGGCAATAAAATGGGTGTGTTTGTTACATTTTTTTATTATATAAATATTGACATAAGATAAAACATGCTCCATAATATATTAAGAAAGGATGGAAATTATGAAAAAACTTATTGTAAACATGGTGACAGGGGGGGGGGGGAGCCACCTTAGCGGATGTGTAGTGCCGGCGCCGGTTCGCGAGAGCGAAACGGGCAGGGCACGAAACTGGACGATGCCGCCGTTGCGAC
>CANAJP010000062.1 GCA_947361615.1 uncultured Candidatus Melainabacteria bacterium
CAAGATGTAGGATAATCAACGTTGAATACATCGTGGTGTTTGAATTCGATTGAATCGAATGAACCGTTAAGAGCTGCAGTAACCATAGCGCGGGTGTAAGAAAGTTTCATACGTTTTGCACCCATAGAAGCGCTTCCGCCTGCCCAACCGGTGTTAACTAAGTAAACTTTAGTACCGTATTGGTCAAGTTTGTCACCCAACATTTTAGCGTAAACAGAAGCGTCCATTGGCATGAACGGTTCGCCGAATAATGTTGAGAATGTAGGTTGCGGTTCAGTTACGCCACGTTCTGTACCAGCAAGTTTAGAAGTGAAACCTGTTACAAAGTGGTACATAGCTGCGTTTTTGTCCAATCTTGAGATTGGAGGAAGAACGCCGAATGCGTCAGCTGTTAAGAAGATAACAACTTTCGGAATTCCACCCATTGAAGGGATTTGTGCGTTGTTGATGTAGTTGATAGGGTAACCAACACGAGTGTTTTCAGTTAATGAGCCATCGTTGAAGTCGAATTCACGAGTTTCAGGATCCATAACAACGTTTTCGATTAATGAACCAAATTTGATAGCGTTGAAGATATCAGGTTCATTTTCTTCAGAAAGGTTGATACATTTAGCGTAGCATCCGCCTTCGAAGTTGAATACGCCGTCTGGTGACCAACCGTGTTCATCGTCACCGATTAATTTACGGTTAGGGTCAGCAGATAAAGTTGTTTTACCTGTTCCGGAAAGACCGAAGAATACAGCAGTTTCACCTGTTGCAGGGTCCATGTTAGCAGAGCAGTGCATAGGTAAAACGTTTTTCTTAGTCATAACGTAGTTCATAGTAGCGAATACAGATTTTTTGATTTCGCCAGAGTATTGAGAACCGCAAATGATGATTTCGTGAGCTTCGTAGTCGATAGCGATACAAGCTTCAGAGTTTACACCATCAACTTCAGGATCGCATTTGAAGCCTGGAGCGCAAAGGATTGTGTAATCAGCTTCACCATAGTTAGCCAACTCTTCAGCTGTAGGTCTGATTAACAATTGGTGAATGAACATGTTTTGGCTTGCCATTTCGTTGATTACGCGGAATTTTTGAGTGTATTTTTTGTCAGCGCCAGCAAAACCGTCGAAGATAAATACTTCTCTGTTTTGTAAGTAAGCAGCGATTTTACCTTTAATCGCGTTGAATTTTTCTCTGCTGATAGGGCGGTTAACTTTACCCCAAGCAATGTCGTTGTGAATAGATTCAGTGTCAACGATGAATTTATCTTTAGGAGAACGGCCAGTGTATTTACCAGTTGTAACAACTAATGCACCGGTGTTGCTCAAAGTACCTTCACCTAAACGTAATGCAGCTTCTGTCAATTGAGCAGGAGTCAAATTGCGATAAACTGCTTTTGGTCCGATAATACCAAATTTTTCGATTCCGTATGTTTCCATATTTAGCTTTCCTCCTTTTTAGGTAACATGTTTATACATGTAAATTGTATGCTAAACACTCTTAAAATGCAACCAGCGGTCAAGCCGGTTACGTAATTCAAATCCGTGCTATCTGTGTTGGCTAATTTAAAAAAGCTCCCGTTAGGGAGCCTTTTGTTTGTTATTCTTCTGTTTCGCTTACCGCGACTTTTGCTCTTGATTTTCGTTTTGTTGCTTTTTCAAAAGCTATTTTGTCGTCGACAAGCGTCATTTTTATTGTGTCGCCTGCTGAGTATTTGCCGGAGAGAATTTCTTCTGCAAGCATGTCCTCAATCTTGCGTTGGATTAATCTTCTCAACGGTCTTGCACCGTAAGCTTCTGAGTAACCGTCTTTTGCAAGATGGTCTTTAACCTCATCGGTTACTTCTACTGAAAGTTCTCTTTCTGCAAGACGTTTGAAGAGGTCTTTTAGCATTAAGTCAACGATTTGTCTGATTTCTTCTTTAGAAAGGTGAGCAAATACGATTGTTTCGTCGATACGGTTTAAGAATTCAGGTCTGAATGCTTTTTTCATTTCTTCTGCAACTGTATCTTTAAGTTTTTCGTATTTATCTTTTGATTCGTCTGCTGATGTTGAGAAGCCAAGACGGGAAGTTGTTGTAATCATGCTTGCACCAACGTTTGATGTCATGATGATTACGGTGTTTTTGAAGTTGATGTAACGGCCTTTGGCGTCAGTTAAGCGTCCGTCGTCGAGAATTTGAAGCATGATGTTGAATACATCAGGGTGTGCTTTTTCGATTTCGTCAAAAAGGATTACTGAATAAGGCTTTTTACGGACTAATTCAGTTAAGTGACCGCCATCATCGTAACCTACGTATCCTGGAGGTGAGCCGATAAGTTTTGCGGTTGAATGTTTTTCCATAAATTCGGACATATCAACACGAATCATGTTGTCTTCAGAACCGAAAATCGCTTCTGCAAGAGCTTTTGCAAGTTCTGTTTTACCAACACCGGTAGGACCGCAGAAGATAAAGCTTCCGATTGGGCGGTTAGGGCTTTTTAAACCAACACGCGCGCGGCGGATTGCTTTTGAAATAGCAACAACGGCATCGTTTTGACCGATAACTCTATCGTGAAGAGTTTTTTCAAGGTTGAGAAGTCTTTCGCTTTCACCCTCTGTAAGTTTAGTTACAGGAACACCTGTCATTGTTGCGATAACTGTTGCAACATCTTCTTCAGAAACAGTTGGTTTATTAGCTTCGTGTTCTTCTCTATATTGTTGCGCCATTTCGCGAATTCGTTCTTTCATATCAGCTTCTTCGTCGCGAAGTTGTGATGCTTTTTCGAATTCTTGGTTGCGAATAGCATTTTCTTTTTCTTTGATTAAGTTTTTAAGTTCTTTTTCTAGTTCTTTGCCCTCAGGTGAGAGTGTTGAAACTTTAAGACGAACTTTTGAACTAGCTTCATCGATTACGTCGATAGCTTTGTCAGGTAAAAATCTGTCAGTGATATATTTGCTTGACAATTTAACAGCAGCTTCGATTGCACCATCAGAGATTATAAGTCCGTGGTGTTCTTCGTATTTAGGTTTTAAACCTTTGATAATTTCGATAGATTCATCGACAGACGGTTCGTCAATGATAACTGTTTGGAAACGTCTTTCGAGAGCTGAATCTTTTTCAACGTATTTTCTGTATTCATCAAGTGTTGTTGCACCGATAACCTGAATTTCGCCACGTGAAAGTGCTGGTTTCAGAATGTTAGCGGCGTCGATTGCACCCTCTGCCGCACCTGCGCCGATGAGTGTGTGCATTTCGTCGATAACGAGGATTACGTTACCTGCTTGACGAATTTCATCCATAATTTTTTTCAAACGTTCTTCAAATTCGCCGCGGTATTTCGTACCTGCAACGAGTAAGCCCATATCAAGCTGGATTACTTTTTTGCCGTCGAGGATGTCAGGAACTTCTGCGTTTACGATACGGCTTGCAAGTCCTTCTGCAACGGCAGTTTTACCAACCCCTGGTTCACCGATTAGAACAGGGTTGTTTTTAGTACGTCTTGCAAGAATTTGGATAACGCGTTCGATTTCTTTTTCTCTGCCTACAACAGGGTCAAGTCTGAGTTCTTGAGCCGCAAGGGTTAAATCGCGGCCAAATTCATCAAGGCTTGGGGTTTTAGCTTTTGGTTGAGAAGAGCTTGAAGAGGAACCGGAGGTTGAAGATGAACTTGATGATGTTGTTTTAGTTTCACCAAGCATTTTAACTACGTTTGTTCTGACTTTATTCAGGTCAACGCTCAAGTTTTCAAGAACTCTTGCTGCAACGCCCTCACCCTCTCTGATTAAGCCGAGTAAAAGGTGTTCGGTGCCGATGTAGTTGTGTCCGAGTTGTCTTGCTTCATCCCAAGAAAGTTCGAGAACCCTTTTTGCTCTAGGGGTGAAAGGGATTTCAACTGCGACGAAACCTGAGCCGCGACCGATAATTTTTTCAACTTCGGCTCTGGCATCTTTAAGGTTAACGCCCATTGATTTAAGTGCTTTTGCTGCAACGCCTGTTCCCTCTCCGATTAGACCGAGTAGAACCTGTTCGGTGCCAACAAAGTTATGACCTAAACGGCGTGCTTCTTCTTGTGCAAGCATTATTACTTTTATTGCTTTTTCCGTAAAACGTTCAAACATAGTATGCTCCTATTCTCTCCTTATATATTGTTTTATCATACAGGGAAAATAAAAAACTTTCAAGGGGTTTGGGTGGATAATACAACAAAAGGCTTAGAGTTTTACCACTCATGCGAACCGTATTTTGAATAGTTGTTAATATATGTATCTATCGTAGATATTAATTTGTTTAACATTAAGCGTTTGTTGTCGGAACAATCTTTGAGAAGTTCCTGTTGGTACATAAATTTTTCTTTTTTTAATGCTCTGACTTTATTGATTATTTTGAATTTTTCTTCTTCTAACCAGTCTTTGAAACCGCAATCTGGCGGAACTATGGCAAATGCTGTAGATGGACAGTGGCGACATAAATCTTTTCTTGTGTCGTAGCGCGAACAGAGGTTATTTTTTTGTAAAAAACGGCAGCGGTAAAAAGTCGTATTTTCATCGTAGCCGATATGTTCAACCTGCTCTTTGTCTACCAGCATTGCGTCTTCTATTGATTCGTATGGTTCAAAAAGTTCAAGAAAATCTATAGCGCCCTGATCGTTTTCGGCCGCCAGTTTTTGAAGCTCATCGTAGCTTTTAGTTGTTGTTGCTATTCGACAGCATTTACCGCATTTTTTACATAAATTTTGCGGGCGTCTTTCCCATAAAAATCCTGTGTTTTCGCTCATTGTTTTATATTAAACAAAACTTATATTGTTTTGTCAATGTTGCAACGCAATTGTCATGCTGAACTTGTTTCAGCATCTGTCCAACATTCCCTTCAGTACTCAACGTCTGACAGATCCCGAAACTAGTTCGGGATGACACTCTGTGTGTACTCTTTTGAGTAATCCTAACGAGGAATGTTTTGTTTGGGTGTTAGGTTTATAACTCCTGTATGGAAAATTTGAATGTTGTAAACAAGCTTTTGATAGCTTTAGGAGAAAATATAAAATTAAATAAAGATGATTTTGCAAATTACATTGCGTTTCAGGGGGTTGGTGGGGCATATAATAAACGCTGGCTAGCGAATATTGTTCCCGCCGATTTGTTAAAACTTTCTGTGAAAGATGCGGTTAATATTATTGCAACTTTATCTGAGGGTGGAATGTTTTATGAGGAATTCCCTGACTATATTGAATCGCCGAATTACGGACATAATTGGGGGCGACTCGCTAATTATATAGAACTTAACAACCGCGCGATTGCATATATGGATTATGGTTGTACGTGTATGGGGATTCACAGTTGTATTAAGCTTCTTCCTGCAATCCCGCCGTCTGCTAAAAGCTGGGCTAACTGTGTGATTTTGTCCCAAATCTGGCAGAATATTTTTGGCGATGCATACGAAAAAGGCCCGTTTGAAGAAAATTCTATTTATGGAATTCGATTGAACACAACTTATAGCGATAATATTATTGACTATTCGATTGTTGATAAGATATCACCGGAAGAACAATTGAAAGCGTTTAATGATCTAGCGCATTTTAGAGGTATAAAGACAGGGTTCCGGCATGTAATCTCGGCCGACCAGATTAAAATCGGAACTCCGACGGGTGATATCGGATTTTCTTGGGATAATCCCGAACATACGGAACTTTATATTAACGAGTGCGTTAAATTGATGAATTTAGGCTTTGAGTGTATGTTTATTGATTCTGCTAAGCATATCGGAGGTTATGATATGCAAAATTATACCGGTGTCGGTGCGCTTCCGGAGTACGGACAGATGCAATATATTCTACATGAAATCAGAAAACGTTCCTGCAAACCATGTATTTCATTTGTGGGGGAAAAAAGTAGTGATGATTTTGAACGTTACAGGTTTATGGGCTTGAATGCCGGAACTGATTACATAAATGGCGATGATTTTTACGCTGTGCGGCAGCTTTCGGAGCGTATTAAATATAACAGAGTTTATGCTCCGGGGGTAGAGGTTTCTAACGATAATAATGAAGGCGGAATGTCCTATGAACAACGGTTAAATCGTATAAATACCGCGCTCTTCGGGTTTTATCTTGCAAGTGATAAGCTTCCGAGCTTTATGCAAATGGGGGATTTATTCCCGCTTCGTTACGATACAAATACTCACCATCTTATGATGACCAATCCGTCATATTCTACCGATGGAACAGCCCTAAGCCACTGGCAGAATCTCTTTGCCTGGGATGATGGACGAAATTATAACAGAAAAGCGGGGGAATTGTTTGCCCACGCGCTTAATCTATAAAAAGGAGAAATTATGAATTTTAATGCATTGAAAGAAAAAGGAATTCCTTTGGAAAAACAGCTTAGAAGCTGGCATGACATCGTGAAAAGACCTTTTGACAAACACGAAATTGACTGCTATTCGAGAACACGCCAAATCCTTATGAACGGTATTGAGGTTGAAGCGTGGAATTTTAAACATAACCTTGCACGTCTTTGTCCAGATCCCGAAGTTAAAAAAATTCTTGCAATGTCGCGCAGAATAGAAGATATGCATCAGACAACCGTAAACTGGCTTACACCTGCTTGCCAGAGTGTTTTGGAAACAACATTGGGCTACGAGCAAGTTGCGGTTGACTTAACCTCATGGCTTGCGCAAAACGAACCTGATGATTACGTTCGTGAAACCTTTAATTTTGGTCTGTTAGAAGACTTTGACCACCTTTACAGATACAGCCAATGGGCATATATGATTCACGGTATTAATCCAAATGATATTTTACAGGGTATGACAGATGTTGTTGTCAGCCGTCCGACGCAAAACCACCATAATTGTAACGTTATGCGCCTTAGAAATCATTATGACAAAGATAAAGCGACCGTGCAAACTAAAGTTAATATCTTAACCCTTGTAGCCGGAGAACAACAAACTCATAACTTCTACGCAGAACACGGTATGATGTACGGTAATGATGATTTGCGCAGAATGTACGGTGAAATTTGTGACGTTGAAGAAGAACACGTTACTATGTACGAATCTCTTATCGACCCTACTGAAACCGTCTGGGAAAAACTTCTTCTCCACGAGTTTACGGAAGTTTGTACATACTACAATTGCTATCAGGATGAAACTGATGAAAAATTAAAAGCCATCTGGGAAGAATTTCTCTATCACGAAATCGGTCACCTTCACGTCGCGGCTGAACTTTTAAAAGCAAAAGACAACCGTGATCCGGAAGAAATTATCGGTAACAAAATTGTTCTTCCATGCCACTTTGAAACCCAGAAAACTTATGTCACAGATATTCTCTTAAACGAAGCCGATAAACGTCTTGACGGTACCGAATTAAGAGGTTATACAACAATTGATGAGCTTCCTGATGATTGGAAATCTTACGAAATTCAAGAAATTGTCAACGGTGATGGCGCACCTACAGAACAGGCGATACAATTGATTTCAACATCTCTTGGCCGTGATATTGTAAGCGCCGACAAGAAGCTTATAAAGAAACAGCCAGAAATTGTCGAACGCGGACTTGAACCCGAAGCACAGGCCCCTAATACAGTGACAGCCGAAGATTATAAAATTATGTCAGAGATTGAACCAATGAAATTCTAAAAGAAATCAAATACCATAAAGGAGATAACAACTGTTATCTCCTTTATGGTGGGCGATACGTGACTCGAACACGTGACCCCCACAATGTCGATGTGATGCGCTACCAACTGCGCTAATCGCCCAAATTCTATTGTAATCGGGAAACTCTGTTTCCCTCGGATGCGCTACCCCTCTCGCAAAAACAATAATCAATTGTTTTTGCTCGGCAGAGTGCTAATCGCCCCTATTTTATAAAAAATGGAAAACTTACGTTTTCCTATTTCTTTATTATTATTAGGCGACACCCAGATTCGAACTGGGGGTAAAAGCTTTGCAGGCTTCTGCCTTACCACTTGGCCATGTCGCCTTAATTCGCTATTCCATTCTATGTGAAGCATAAACGAATGTCAAGACTATTATTTTATTTTTTGGGTAATCTTATTTCTATCTGGTAGGCATTACCCTGTTGGTTTTCGTTTATACTGCCGCTATGTGCATTTATTATTTCAGACGCTAATTCATATTCCAACACATTTCCCACACAATTATATCGGTCGCTGCCTATATAAATCTCTTTCCCGCCTTGGTATTTAAAGCCGCAGATTTCACCGGTCGCATGCCCCTCTAAATTTATCAGAATTTGCGAATGGTATTCATTTTCCTTTAATGATATATTTATTTCAGTAAAATTACGAGTCTTTGTGAATGAATAATTTAAAATTTTATTTAAGGCTTCAGATAGTTTATCCTTGTCGGCATTTATATAAAGTTCTGATTTCGGAACATTTAATTTTACACGGTTTCCATGTTCAATCAGAAAATTTTTGTATCCGCGTAAATTACTTCTTATTAACTCGGTAAGATTTAAAGAGCTAAATCTTAACACAATTTTATCCTGTTGATATTTCATTTTATTAATTAAATTTTTAATAATTTCATATTGAGCATTGCAGGATTCTAAAACAGTTGCCAGCATTTCTTTTGTATCTGAAGGCAGCTTGTGGTCCAAAAGATATTCTACGGCACGAATTTGAGCCAATGCAGGGGTTTTTATATCGTGCGTCAGCGTTTCTATGTAATAGTCCAGGCGACTGTTATATTCTTCTTTCAAATTATATTTTAATAAATACAATTCGTAGCTTTGATTATTGTTAATTGTATCACAACTTTGCAGTGACATTAATGCATCTTCCATCTTTATATTCCTTATCGAGTTTGTAACTAGGGGGGTATATTTAATACTAACATACCTAAGTCGAAAGCCTATTACCCAACTGTCTAATTAATGCAGATTTTAAAATTATCCGCATGTAGAATTGTTAAAAGGAAGTGTTTTACGTTAAATATAATTAAATCTTTTTCATACTTCCAGCTATTCTTAATTCCAAGCTCCGCGACGCGGGGCTTTTTTTTACTACGGTCCTATGTATAGACATCCTATTCCTCTGTTTCTTTTAAAATTA
>CANAJP010000063.1 GCA_947361615.1 uncultured Candidatus Melainabacteria bacterium
TGTAGTTGATAGAAGTTTCACCTGCACAGCTTAATAATGCATCAGCCGGCATAACCGCATAGTTAACGATTTCGTTAGAGTTTTTCATATTCAAATTGTTTTGGAACAAATGGAACAATGATGGGGTATCCGGATGAATATCAGAGGTTGTATTATCAGATGCGACTGAACCGGTGTTAAAACCAATAACTGTTGCTTCAGCGCCTTCTGGCAACGCTACAGCAGAACCATTCTCATCAGTACCGCCATTTTCAAACTGAGCTACAGGAGTTGCACCGCCACCAGCGTAACCGTTAGTACCAGAGAAGTCGTAGCCTTCTGTTGCGTAGTTAGCAGACGCAGCTTGAGTTAAAACTGTTATACCTTTTTTAAATCCTGTTCTAAATTGTGCACCGGCAGTGTTAGCCATGAATGTAGGGATAGTCATTGCGGCAACAACACCGATAATTGCTAACGCGATTAATACTTCCGCTAAAGTAAACGCGAATCTTTTAGTCATTGTTAAATACCTCGTCTTTCTTTAATATTATTTTTTAACCAACTAAATAATACAAACTATTACGGCGTACCGCCGCGTATAATAACTATACCATAATTAACTATTTTGTGTCAATAGTTTATTAATTTTTATAACAAATTCTAATACTAACGAACCTACCCAAAAGGATTAGAAAATCGGCAAATCCCTTGGTAACTCTGGAGATTACAAGTACGCTATATACCTGAAAAACATAATTCTTTAGGATGGTTTTGTTTGCCTATTTGTTTTTGTGTGAAATTTAATGTTGTCATCCTGAACTTGTTTCAGGATCTATCCAGTGTTCCGAGAGTAAATTAAATAGAAAAATTCAATAAATTCATGTAACGCTACAATTAGATAACTATTCCTTTGTTTATTATTAAAAGTATCGCTTGCCAGATCCTGAAACAAGTTCAGGATGACATAAGAGGCGTAATGTCCTCACACAAATGAAGCGTCGTGTAGTCGTTCGGGTTGCAATGCATGGCTGTCGACTCAGTCGACCAAGTTCAGGATGACAAGGGAAATAATGCTTTCAATTCATTCAACGTTTCAATAATTTTTTGCGGGTCATCCTCCAGAACTATGCCCGCTCGAATTTTTGCTGCATTTTTTACACCCGAAATATAATAAGGGAAAAGTTTGCGCATAAACTTTACACCTATATCAACGCCCCTGAAATCAATCTCCATTTGCAAATGATGTATAAGCATATCTATTTTTTCAGTTAAGGACGGAGGTTGAAGTATTTCACCGGTTTTCAAATAATGTTCAACCCTATGAATAAGCGTCGGATCTCCAAGCACGCCGCGACCGATGGCAACGCCATCGGCTTCACTTTCGTCCAAACATTGAATTGCGGTTTCTACAGAAACTACATCCCCATTAGCAAAAACCGGAATATCCACATTTCGTTTCAATTCACTAATTCGTTTCCAATCAGCATGCCCGCTGTACATTTGTGAACGGGTTCTGCCATGTATAGTTATAAAATCAGCACCAGCCTCCTGCATCATTTGCCCGAATTCAACAAAATTCATCTCATCTGCTGTATAACCAAGCCTAAACTTTACACTTACAGGTTTTTCAGTTCCCTCTTTTGCAGCCCTTACCAACTCCTGTGCAAGCTCAGGAGTTCTCATCAATGCGCTCCCGTCGTTTCCTCCAACAACTTTTTTCACAGGGCAGCCCATATTAATATCAAAAATATCACACATCGGAGAAAGAATAACCGCCGATTTTCTAATTAAATCAGGTTTATGACCGCTAACCTGAAACGCTATCGGATGATGATTATCTCTCAAATCCGTCATATCTGTTTCGCGATTTTTCTGGTTCAAAAGTTCTGAACTTATCATCTCTGTCGTAATAAGGCAAGTTTTTGAATATTCTCTCACCAAATCACGCAACACCAAATCCGTCACCCCTGCCATCGGCGCGAGCGAAACCCTGCTATGTATTAATGGTTTTAATTGTTCACTTCTGCTATTCAGTAATGACATTAATTACCTTTCATGTCCTTTACACGGCTTTGTGCATATTGTTTAAAGTCATCCTCATCCTGATAATTTGCAAGAAACGCCTCGTAATTTCTGAGAGCTTCCTTTGATTTATTCAGTGTATCATAATCAACACCTAAAAGATAGTTCACAATAGAAAGCCCGCTATCCAGCTTTATCGCTTTTTCGTAATCCTTTATCGCCTCTGCAAATTTTTCTTTAGCGTCAAAAATCATGCCTCTATAATAAAGCGCGTAGGCATTCTGCGGATTTTTGGCAAGAATATCGTTCAACATAGCGAAACTTTCATCATATTTTTCAGATTCAAAAAGGTTCATCGCGGTTTCAAGCGCTTTCATATCGCCTTGCTCCTGAATATAAGACGCAAGCTGCTTTGCATCAGCATGATTCGGATCAAGCGCCAGTGCTTTATTCAAATACTGAACCCCTTCGGCACTTTGACCGTCATTATCAATTAAAATTGTCGCAATATAATAAGCCGTATCCGCGCTGTTTGGATTTAGCGCAAATGCACTCTTATAAGCCTTCAAAGCCTCGGACATATTATCTAAATTCTGCCAGCAGGTTGCAATTGTCAGCATTATATCTTCTGTCATAGGCGTTATGCCGGAATAAATTTTTACAGCTTCCGCAAACTGACCTGCATTATACAATTCTGACGCTTTTGCAAGTTTGCCGTCATTAATCTCGCCATAAACAGATTCAAGCGTTTCTTTTACCTGTGCATTATCAGGGAACTTGGACTGCGCAATCTTTAACACCGAAATAGAACTATTAAAATCCTTCTTCTGACTCAACGCTATCGCAAGGTTTACATAAACCTCAGCGTTAGACGGAGACATAGATATAACTTCTTTATAAATAGATATTGCCTCGTCAAGCTTATTACTTTTGTGTAAATCAAGCGCATAAAGATAAAGTTCATCTGCCGGTTTGCCTGTCGTTGAATTTTTCTTCACATACTCAACAAACTCTTTTGAGGATAAAGTTGAGCGCAAAAGATTTTTAAGCCTGAAACTTGCTGTATCATTATTAGGCTCAAGCGCAAGAACCTTTTCATAAAGCACCTGTGCATCCTTAGTTCTGCCCATTTCCTCATAAGCCTCAGCCTTATACAAATTAGCCTGAACATTCTTTGGATAAAGCAACAGAACTGAATCATAAGCCTCTAACGCCTTTTTATAATCTTTCTTCTGCTGGTAAAGCGTGCCGACATTCAGTCTTGCATTAACATTGGTTTTATCAAGATACTCCGCTTTAGCATAGTAATTCAATGCCTCATCAAACTTACCCTGTTTTTGCAAAATTGCACCCAAATTTGTGGTAACATTTGCATCTGACGGGTTTTTATCAAGTTTTTTCTTATATATACGCTCTAACGCATAAAGAACTTCCGGATTAGTATCAACCCGGGTCAATACATAGTTAAACTCTTTTACAGCCTCATCATCATTTCCAGTAACGTCAAGCATTTTAGCGTAAGCAAGGCGTAAATCCGTATCATCAGGAGCCAGCGCAACAGCCTTTCGGTAATACTCAACAGACTTTGGATTATTGCGCAAAAGTTTCATAATATCCCCGATTTGCGCAAAACTGTCTTTAACATAAGCTCTATCGCCAATCGCCTGCATAAACTCAAAACCCGCAGCCGCAAATTTACCCTCAGCGCGCAATTGTTTCGCTGTCATAAAACGATTTTTAGCAGATTTATCAAAGTTCAGTGTTCCCAAACAAGTTTCTAAATTCTTCTTAACCTGTGCAACACCAGAACCAGATGAATTCGTCGCAGAACTTGCCGGATAATAGAGCAAATAAAACAACGCCGCCCTATAGCAATCCGCAGCCCCCTTATAATCTTTATTTTTATTGGCTAAAAAAGAGCCGTTCGCGAGATAAGAATTGACCAGCCCAATTCTTGCCGAATTATCCATATAATTGATTTTAAGCGCATTCTGAAACTCCATAATCGCACTTGCAAACTGATAATTCGCCAAATATTCCTGCCCGAGCGTATAATGCTCGCCAAAACCAGCAAACGCCGCGTTGGAAAAAGCACATAAACACATTGCACTGACTAATACTCTTCTTATCATGGATACACTCCCTTTTTAAGGAAATTATACCACAACAAGTAAAATAATGTAAGCTGTACACTCCGGCAAATAAAAAGCACCTTTTTAAAAAGGTGCTTTTTAGTAAACGTTTTAGGGTATTTATACTTCGGCTTTCGAAATATATGTAATAAATTCATCAAATAAAGTCTGCAGTGGAATCGACATGTCAACTGATTTGTTGTCTTCTTCCAATAATCCCTCAAAAATTTTCGCCCCGGATTCGTTTACGTTTTGCGTAGTCATCATCAGCTATACTCCTTATTTGTGATTACATAAGTGTATTCGGCATGCAGATTTAAAATCTTTAGCGTTTTATTCAAAATTTTAAGAAATTTGTAAATAATACTTGAAAAATATTGATTTTTATGCAAAAATTAGAATTAACAATTTGTTACAAACACTAAAATCGAAAGGAACACAGTCATAGGCACTAATATTAACAGCGGCAACCCTAGAAATGACCGCAAAAATGATAAAGAAAGAGTCATCATGAACGAAAAAATTCGTTCTTCAGAAGTTAGATTAATCGATGACGAAGGCGTAAACCACGGCATAGTTTCAACTCAAGAAGCGCTTAAAATGGCTTACGCAAAAGATCTTGACTTGGTCGTAATGAACGCAACTCAAGCTCCACCTGTTGCCAAAATCTTAAATTACGGCAAATTCAAATACGAACAAGAGAAAAAAGCTAAAGAAGCGAAGAAAAAACAACACACAGTAGAAGTAAAAGAAGTTAAAATTCGCTACAAAATCGACACACACGACTATCAGGTTCGTATCAAAAATATTCAAAAATTCCTTTCGCAAGGTAACAAAGTAAAAATCGCCGTAATGCTTCGCGGTCGTGAAATGCAACATACCGACTTAGCATTTGACTTGCTGAACAGATTTGTAGAAGATTTATCAGAAAGTGATGCAATAATTGAGAAAAAACCACAAGTTGAAGGTAGAAACGTAACATTATACCTTTCCCCACAATAAACAGGCGCTTGACTAAAAAAATTCAGCGAGTAGAATAGAGATACGGGGAGCGTAAGTTTTTCGTGTAAACTGAATAAACTTTAATAATAAAAGTATGCCGCAATAGCTCAGTTGGTAGAGCAAGGGACTGAAAATCCCTGTGTCCTTGGTTCAATTCCGAGTTGCGGCATATTTTTTTGCCAATAATAGCAAGGGTTTTGGGGATTTATAAAATTTGTGCATTTTTCAAAAACACAAATTTGGTACAGTTTTGGTACAGTTGAAAATAAAAATTATCTTAATAGATTAATCCGAATATTATACTTTTTAATATAGATATACCAGCATACTTAATCAAAAATAATTATATGGTTTATTTCTTATTATTTAGCTTACTATTCATACAAATTTTAACCCTTATAATATTGGTTTATCTTTATTTCAAGCAAAAAACACAAGACATACAAGAAACTTCGATTTTGCAAGAAAGAAAAAAGACCAGTGTAAAAAATATAATACATAGTCCTCAATTTGAGCTAGTTAAACAGGTCATACAACTTGATAAATTTACGTTGGGTTTTAAAACGCCATATGCAGGTTATTTATACATTACAGCACAGGCATGCGATTTATATTTTAGTGATGACAGTTTTATTAACATCAAAACAAATCTTGATAAATTATATTTGGAAAAAGGGGAAATCATTTTTATAAAAAATCCCATAAACTTAAAGAGTGTACGATTCGTCCAATATTAATTTTCTCACGCTGTTTTATCAAAATTACATTTTAAAAATCTTAGTGGTAAATGCGGGAAATATGGTAAACCCCTTGATATAAGAGGGCGTCCGGATTTACCACATTGGTAAACGCGGTAAATGCGAAATGTGAATTTTCTCGCAAATTCTCGCAAATTCTCGATTTTTCAAAATAAAAAAAGGACTTAAAAAGTCCTCTAATCTGTTACTTCTTGATAAATAAAGTCTAATGTCGCATTTAACCCCTTTTCAAGCCTAAGTATTTCAACCTCTAGGGTATCTGATATTTCTCTTATTTTCTCAGCATAGCCTTTTGTGTTTAGTATACTATTTTCTTTTATTGCCTCATTAAGTAAATAAGATGTTCCGTCTAAAAATTTTTGCAGAGTTTGCAAAATAAGTTTGCTATCGTGAATATCTGTTAAATAGTTTTTGTCAAATTCTTTGAGTATTGTTTGTTCTGCTTCTTTCATGATGTATCTTCCTTTCGTTTGTTAAAATTTATCGCTTGCAACTCATTACTTTTAAATAAGTTTTCACGTCGAAATTTAAAATAGCCCACTCTACAAAATCCGTTAAGTCTATGCCTATCATTCGCATTGTTTCTATTTTTTTCACCGTATCCGCGTTTTTAAAGCGTTTTATGCTTAAATTAGTTGTTGTTACCTCTGTACTTTTGTTTTCTTTCTTGCTCATGCTATACCTCGTTTCTTGTTAAGTTAGTTGTTTCTTCTAATTCACTTTCAATATTATCCAGCAGTTTTAATATTACCGTGGTGTGACATAGACAAACGCCTTTGTTTTCATCGCCTGCGACTTCTTCGAGCAGCTCTTGAAGTTTTTTCCTTATATTATCAATATAAAGCCCCATAATATCAAATCGGGGCAGGTTGCCTATTACTATAGATAACAGTGCTTTCTCCGATTTCGCTTGCGTTTTTAAAACTGCGCTTGCTCTTTTTGACTTCTCTAACTGTTCTTTCTCTGATTTCATGATGTCCTCCATGTTGTTTAATTTATTTGTTATTTAAAAATGTTATTTTGTTACTCTGTAATTATATTATGTAACTAATAAATAATATTGTCAAGTGTTATTTTAAAATTTTTCAATAATATTTTGTAACCTTACGCTTGCAAATTGTAACTAATGCGTTATAATGAGTTTGAAAGGAGATAAAACATGAACAATACAGAATTTGAATATTTCATAAAAGGCAAACTAGCAGAAAATGGGCTTAATTTGACTAAATTAGCAGAGTTATTAAATACCTCTCACTCAAATGTTTCACAACGCTTAAAACGTGGGTCATTTAACTGTATAGAACTTTATCACATCGCCGACATTCTCGGTTATGACATCGAGTGGATTAAACGTAAGTAAAATATTCATTTGCTCCTCGCTTCCTTTATTATTTTTTATACATTGCATTAAGATTTTTTAAAGCGCCGCTCTATTCTCGGCTGTCACCTTCGTTTATTTCCCGACCCTCTGGACGGTCGTTGCCTTGCGAACTGCTCCGTGCGGCTGATGAATTCGGATAGCCGCAATCCCTTTTAAAACTTTTAGAATGATACGCATTGCGCAATGTGTTTGTATTCCACTCTACCGTTGCCGTAGGTTAATTTTTTCTTGATGAATGTCACCATGCCGGTAATGTCTTTGTGCGCGTCTTTAAGGATATTTTCAAACTGTTCAATGGTGTAGCTCATTGTGTCAATCAAAGTGTATTCAGTAACCCAATCAACCATTGGTTTTCTGCATCTGCCTGCGTAGCCTACTACTTTGTCATATTGTTTTGTTTCGATTTGCATTTTTAAAACCTCTTTTGCTTTTCGTTTCGTTTTAGTTTCTTTCGTAACTTCTATATATACATAATAAACTATACAGTTTCGATTGTCAAGTGTTTTTCGAAACTCTTTCGTTACATTTATTCACATTAGGATTGATAAATAAACGACATCGTTTATAATAATAATAAAAGGAGTATTTATGGACATTAGAGGTAAATTATCGGCAAAAGAAACAATAAACGTAATGCTCGCCACTTCAGGTATTACATTAAAGGCATTAGCTGACAAACTAGGCACACAACCCCAAAACATAAACAATAAAATGGGGCGTGATACCTTACGTTATAATGAAATGCAAAATATAGCCGAATTATTAGGGTATGAAATAATACTTACAAAGAAGGATTAAATATGTCATCAAGTACCCAAAAAATTAAAATGCTTTTAGCTTATAAAGGTCTATCTTCTGCAGATTTAGCACGATTATTAGAAACAACACCACAAAATTTGAGCCAAGCTTTAAAGCGTGATAATTTTTCTAAAGAAACTTTAGAAAAAATCGCAGAGGTTTTAAACGCAAAATATATTTCATATTTTGAACTTCCAGACGGTACTAAAATTTAGAAATCTGCAAAAACACAAGTAAAGAAATAATATTGAATTTAATATATTCCTGATTGATGTATTGCATCTATACGAGAAGTATATTTTATTAATTTTATTTGATATTCTTTTAAAATTTCAGTAGTTCTTTCATTAGACCATAAATAACTTCCGTTTTCTATTCGGTTTAATTCATCTTTTAGCAATAATACAGATTTTTGATAATAAAATAGTGCTTTTTCAAATTTTCCAGTTTCAAAATAAATATCGCCTAATGTTTCAATAACATAGGTGAATTGGTCAGGACATTTAAGTAAATATTCTTCGGCTTTTTGCAGTTCTCCTAATTGGTAATGTAACACTCCTGCTTGAGCGTATACATATCCTATATTTGGTGGGGTTGTAGATGTTTTTTCATATTCGGATATGGCTTTGTCATAATAATAAGCCGCTTTTTTGTAATCCTTTATGTTGTAATAATCAATAGCTATAGAAGTATAGTTGAAATGTAAAAAAGCGTAGCGGTCGGGTTTCCAAGTTGCTTGTGTTGAGGGGTATTTATTACAAGCCGGATAATAAATGTCATAAGCTTTGTTTATTTGTTCGCTATTATCTGTAAATTGTGGACGATCAAAATTCCATAATATTTTTTCCAAGCTAGCGCATTTTTCTTTAGATAAAAAGTTTACTTGCGTTACATGTG
>CANAJP010000064.1 GCA_947361615.1 uncultured Candidatus Melainabacteria bacterium
GCCTAGAAATCTGGCTTGTGATGCCGCCATGCCCATCGACTGCGTCCCTTTCCTTTGTTTGTGTTTCCGTGACATGCATGTCGGCGTTCAAAATCTATTTCTTTAATTTTTGGTTGAGTTTGTGTAACATATCTTTACAATATGTCCGCTTAACCTAGGTATTACTATGTTTTTAGGTTAACCTATGGATATTGCAAAAAATATTATATTAATATAAAATTAAATATTGATAAGAAGTAAAGGAGAAAATTATGAAAAAATATGTATGCACAGTTTGTGGTTATGAATACGATCCTGCAGTAGGCGATCCAGACAATGGCGTTGAAGCGGGTACTGAGTTTGAAGCAGTTCCGGCTGATTGGGTTTGCCCTCTTTGCGGTGTTGGCAAAGATATGTTTGAAGAAGCATAGACTAGAAACGGAAGTGAGAAAATGATTAACGAAAAAATGGAAAAGGCGTTTAACGAACAAATTAATGCCGAATTTTATTCTGAATATTTATATCTATCAATGAAAGCATATTTTGCAAATCTTAACCTAAACGGTTTTGTAAACTGGTTTACTGTTCAGGTACAAGAAGAACATGCGCACGGAATGGGCATGTTTGACTATGTAATCGAACGCGGCGGAAAAGTTGAGCTTGAAGCTATTGCTAAACCTGAAACCGTTTGGGAAAGCCCGCTTGCTTGTTTTGAGCAGGTCGTAAGACACGAAGAATATGTTACTTCAAGAATTAATGCATTGATGGATGTTGCTGACGAACTTAAGGACAGAGCTGCTTTGTCTTTCCTTGACTGGTATTTGAAAGAACAGGTTGAAGAAGAGGCTTCTGTAGGTAATGTTCTTGCAACATTGAAACTAATCGGCGATGACAAACACGCACTATTAATGTTAGATCGTGAATTGGCAACAAGAACATTTGTTCAGCCGGTAATCGGTTAGTTAAATTTAGAAAACGGGGAATATTTTCCCCGTTTTTTGTAGGAAAAATTGTGTTAAATAATTATATTAAATATTTAGAACTTTTAAATCACAAATTGAATAAGTTTTTTGAACAGCAAAAACCTTATATCTTCTGTCAAAAAGGCTGTGCAAAGTGTTGCCAAAACGGAGAATACCCTTTTACAGAAATTGAATTTCAGTTGTTAAAATTGGGTTTTGCAAAGTTACCACAGGATTTACAGCAAAAAATTTCTGATAATATTTTCGCGATTAAGGCTCAAAAGGCGAAAAGTAATGAAAAAGTTTTCGTTTATGAATGTCCTTTTTTGATAAATAATGAGTGTTCTGTATATCTTTATCGCGGAATAATTTGTAGAACATTCGGGCTTATGTCGGCAATAGAAGGGAATAGACCTAAAATTCCATTTTGTTCACGTGAGGGGTTAAACTACTCTAATGTATTAAATAAAGAAACTGATGTTATATCATCAGAGTTATATAAAAAACTTAATCTTGACGTTGAGCCTGTCGCGTATAATATTGATTATGAATTTCTTACTTCCGAAAATATTGAGCGTATTTACGGATTTAAATTTGGTGATAAAAAAGCTCTTATTGATTGGTGCTAACTATGCAAGAAATTTTACTAAATAAGATTTACAAACATTATAAGGGCAACCTATACAAAGTAATCGCGTTTGCAAAGCATTCAGAAACCTGTGAAGATATGGTAGTTTATCAATCAGTCAAAAACGGCGACATCTGGTGTCGTCCTCAAAATATGTGGTTTGATAGTATTAACGACGCAACTACTCGCTTTACTTTGATTGATTAAGATATATAATATGCAAGAAAGGAGATTTTAAAATGTATCACGTTTATACAGAGAAAAACCATTCAGAATACACAAGAGCGCTTGTTACTGAAACTTCTGATTATGATGTAGCTATTGAAAAAGCAGAAAAAGCAATTGAGGGTAAACCTGAGTTGCGTTATATAATAGAACAGACTGACGGAAGTATGAATAGTTATGGCGATTTAATAGTAACTGTAGTTGCTGAAAGTGACTAGGTTGGGATTTTATCCCAACCTTTTTGCAATTCCTCCAAAAATAGTTTTGCAGGTTTTGAAAAAATTTGTCCTTTTTTCCAGGCAATTGATACTTCAACCTCTAACTTAGGATTTAAGGGCCTGAATGTTAAGGGACTATTTAAAGTGTCCGCAATTAACCTGTCTAAGCCAAGAGCATACCCTATTTTGTTTTCTGTCATAATCGCTGCATTATATAAAAGGTTATAGGTTCCGGCTATATTTAATTTTTCAAAATCGTCGCCAAACCAATTTAAAATAGGGTTTCGGTCAAATGTTTTTTTTATAGCCTGTCTTGAAATTAAAAGCGGTAAGTCAATTATGTCTTCAAGTTTGACACTTTCATTTTTTGCCAGTGTATCATCATTTCTTAAAAGAATTCCCCAGGTATCTTTTTCACCAAGATTGATATAATTATATTTATCAGGTACAAAAGGCTCTATAAAAATACAAAAATCTAAAATCCCTTTATCAAGTCTTTCTGATAAATCCTCGCTATCACCAGATACAATATGGAATTTGATTTTAGGGTAATCTTTTTGGAGCTTTTTCATAATATCGGTTACAAGCCTTATTGTTTTTGTTTCTCCGGCACCGATAAAAATATCGCCTGCAACTTCATCTTTAATTGAAGAAAATTCATTTTCGGTTTTTTCAACGAGTTCAATGATTTCTTCAGCGCGTTTTCTTAAAACCTGCCCTTCAGGAGTAAGAGTTACGTTCTTAGACCCTCTTATAAAAAGTTTTTGGCCTAATTCTTTTTCTAAGTCCTGAAGTTGTCTGGATAAAGTAGGCTGTGTTAGATGCATTGAATTGGCAGCTTTTGTAATATTACCGATTTCTGCCACTGTTAAGAAATATTTTAAAACTCTGATTTCCATAAATTTATTTTATTTTATCGTGTAATACCTGTCAAGTATTACACGTTATTTGATATAAGTATTTGTTATTTGGGATTTTATCGTAAATAATAATTTTATGAATAATAAAGAATTTTTAGAACATATGAGAACTCATCAATATATTTCAAAAGAAGAACCAATTTTGCAGAAATTCTATGAATTATCAGAGAACGCAAGAAAAATTACGATGGAGTTGAATAACAAATATCATACACAAGAAGAAATCAGAAACCTTTTTTCAAAGTTAACTGATAAAAAAGTAGATGAAAGCTTTAGAATGTTTCCTCCTTTTTATACTGAATGTGGTGTAAATATATCTGTTGGTAAGAATGTTTTTATAAATGCCTGTTGCAAATTTCAAGATCAAGGCGGAATTGAAATTGGAGATAATGTTTTTATTGGACATTCTGTTATTATCGCTACATTAAATCATGATTTAAAAATCGAAAACAGAATATCAATGTTCGCCCAAAAAGTTAAAATTGGCAATAATGTATGGGTAGGCTCGGGGGTAAATATATTACCTGGTATTACTATCGGTGACGGTTCGGTTATTGGTATGGGAGCGGTTGTTACAAAAGATGTTCCTGAGAATGTTATTGTTGCAGGAAACCCTGCAAAAGTAATCAAATATATTGAAATATAAGAATTAGTTACTATTAAAAAGATGCATACGAATGAGGTAAGTCAATAAAATAGAAAGGGCTATTAATGTTTAATAAAATTGTAAAAATATTATTAATAGGATTAATGTTTATAGGAGTAACCAATATGGCAGAAGCTAAAAAATTAAATAACGACTGGGATAAAACATTTAAAAAATCTGATAAAATAATTGTCCAAAAAATTAAATTTAAAAACAGATTTGGCATCACTTTAGTTGGTGATTTATATAAACCTATGACAATAAAAAAAGAAGACAAGCTTCCTGCGATTGTAATTTCAGGACCGTTCGGGGCCGTTAAAGAGCAGGCTTCGGGGCTTTATGCTCAAGCTTTAGCTGAGCGTGGTTTTATAACTCTGGCATTTGATCCTAGTTTTACAGGTGAAAGTTCAGGAACTCCAAGACATGTTGCGAGTCCTGATATTAATACAGAAGATTTTTCAGCCGCTGTTGATTTTTTGAGCATACAGCCACAAATTGATTCTGATAAAATTGGTGTTTTAGGTATTTGTGGATTTGGTGGTTTTGCAATTAATGCAGCATCAATAGACACAAGAATTAAAGCAACAACAGCAATCACTATGTATGATATGACAAGAGTTTCGGCATTTGGCTACAATGACTCTCTGGATGAAAATGCTCGCTTTGAAATGAAAACAGCGCTCAATAAACAAAGAACAGAAGATTATAAAACAGGAACTTTTGCTAAAGCTCCAAGCAACCCTGATAAATTAAATGGCGATGAACCACAATTTGTGAAAGATTACTGGGAGTATTACAAAACCAAAAGAGGTTATCATGCACGTTCTATTAATTCAAACGGCAATTGGAATTTAACATCAAGCTTATCTTTAATTAATCAGCCGATTTTGCAGTATGTGAGCGAAATAAGAACTCCGGTATTATTAATTCATGGAGAAAATGCTCACAGCAGATATTTTTCAGAAGGAGTTTATAACAAATTAAAAACTGGCAAATATCCAGATAATAAGGAATTTTTACTTATAAAAAGTGCTAATCATACAGATTTATATGACAATTTAGAAAAAATACCATTTGCAAAGCTCGAAAGCTTTTATAAATATAATTTAAAATAAAAAATAACTTTAGCTTTAAAAATTCTGCTTATTTTTATGATGAACATTGTCCGCACTTTTGGATGAAAAAAGTTCTTAAGCCGGATTCAAATGAATCATGATGTGTTTTATGCTAGAAAACTTATTTTCAGCAGTATCGTGAATATGTTCTGCGATAGCATGAGCTTCCTTAAGGGTTTTATTGCCGTCAACTTTAATTTCTAAATCGACATAAACTTTATTTCCAAACATTCTTGTATGCAGTTTATCAACACCAATTACATCTGTTTGAATAACTATAAAATCAAGCAATTCTTTTTCAAAAACATCATCACAAGATGTATCAAGCATTTTAACAATCGAATCTTTCAGAATATCAAATGCAACTTTAAGTATTAAAAGGCATATTAAAAGACTTGCAACGGAATCAAATATAGGAAAACCGAGCATTGCTCCGCCTATACCGATTAAAGCTCCTATTGAAGAAATTGCATCTGATCTATGATGCCAAGCATCTGCAACAAATGCCGTTGAATTAAGTATTTTAGCATAATAAATGGTGTACCAAAACATGGCCTCTTTTGTAATAATAGAAACAAAAGCCGCAACAAGAGCTATCATTGAAGGGATTGTTAATTTGTCATAATGACCGGCAATTATTGTTGTTATGCTGGCTTTTCCAATTCCTAACCCGGTTAATAAAAGTATTAAACCAAGAACCAAAGAAGCAACACATTCAATACGTTCATGTCCGTATGGATGAGCCTTATCCGGCTTGCATTTTGATATTTTTACCCCGACAAAAGCAATAAAAGTTGCAAAAACATCGGAAAGTGAATGAATAGCGTCTGAAACCATCGCACCTGAATTGCCGATAATACCTGCAAACAATTTAAAAGCCGTTAAAAGTATGTTTCCGATAATCCCAACAACAGATAATTGCATTATTATTGCATTTTCATTATTTATCGGGTTATTCATTAATTCTATTTTGTTTTTCATCTTCATCGTCCTTATATTACATTGAATTTGCTAATTTAAAAGTAATCTCGATTTCATGTACTACTTGCATTTTCTTGATAAATATGTTAGCATATTAGAGTTGTAAAAGCAACCCAATGTAATTACAACTCATAGGAAGCAGGAAATTGACAGAATTAGCAGCAAAACATTATATTGAATCATTTATGTATTTAATAGAACAAACCAGTGCATATACTATGGATGTGACAGAACAATTTTTTGCGAGCAATAATTTAGCGGTAAGTTTTATTGAATTTAAAACTCTTGAGATAATTTTGCTCAATGATGGAGTTTGTCAAATAGATTTAGCCAGACTTATTTTTAAAGATAGAGGGACAACTAGTCGCTTGGTAGATTCTTTAGAAAATAAAAAAATGATAAAAAGACTGGCTTCAACAAAAAACAAGAAACTTGTCAAAACCCTACATATAACTCAAAAAGGGAAAGATATTCTTAATGTTTACACTCCAAAATTACAAAATATGGTTAATGAATTATATAAAGAAGTTTCTAAAGATGATATAGAAAAAATGAAACAAACTCTTTTGCAAATTAAAGATTGTGTATCAGGGATTGTAACAAAAAAAATATAGGAATTTGAAATATATTTGCTCTCAGGTTTGTTTAATTCTATTCTCAATGAACGGGTACTTTTCAAACCTTTAGCTTTTGCAATCGGTTTAATATTAATATATTCATTTTTCATGGTATACACACATTACCTCTGAAGAGGGTAAATTGGAACACCATTTCCGAGCATTGTGTCGGTTTCGTATCAATTAATTATTGAAAATTTTTTAAAGAAAAAATCCCGACAAATTGGGATTAATTTCAAAACGGTCACAGCCCAAAATAATCAAACCATCTGCCCTAATCAAACCACTCAACAAAATACATCGGGGAAATGTATAAAATTTATAAATCGTCAAACCCCTTGCTATATCTAAATAAAAAATATGCCGCAACTCGGAATTGAACCAAGGACACAGGGATTTTCAGTCGGTGTTCTATTAAAACGGTATAAAAACATATAATACGTTTTTGCTTGATATATCTTGCTTTTTATGGGTTTGTGTATTATAATCTTTTATAGAATTTTATTACTTTTTATAATTTTACTGTACCAAAATTGTACCAAAACTGTACCAAAAATATTTTGGTTGAAAGAGGGGGGCATATTAAAAATGAAGAATGAAATAAAGATTTTTGAAGAGAGTAATATACGTTCATCTTATGATGAGAAAAATGAAAAATGGTTTTTCTCAATAATTGATATTATCGCGGTCTTAACTGATAGCAAAAATCCACGTCGTTATTGGAGTGATTTAAAGAAAAAACTAAGTGATGAAGAGGGTTTTAACCAACTGTACGAAAAAATCGTACAGTTGAAATTGACTGCTCCAGACGGTAAAAATAGAGATACTGATTGCGCAGATGTTGAAACCGTTTTACGAATTATTCAGTCTATACCAAGCCCTAAAGCTGAACCGGTTAAGCAATGGCTTGCTAAAGTTGGTTATGAACGAATGAAAGAAATGTCAGACCCTTCAACTGCTATAGATAGAGCAAGAGAAACATATAAAAAATTGGGAAGGTCTGACAAGTGGATACAACAAAGATTTTCGGGGCAAGATACAAGAAATAAACTTACTGATTATTGGAAAGAACACGAAGTGACCGAAAGTGAAGAATTTGCGATTTTAACAAATATAATACATCAAGAGTGGTCAGATGTTAGCGTGAAACAGCATAAAGAAATGAAAGGGTTGAAATCTCAAAATCTGCGCGACCACATGACGGAAGCAGAATTACTTTTTACAGCTTTAGCAGAATTATCAACAAGGCAAGTAGCAGAAAATACACAAGCTACAGGTTTTGAAGAAAATAAAAGCGCTGCAAAAGTCGGGGGTAATATTGCCAAGCGCGCTAAAGAAGATTTCGAGGAGCGCACAGGTCAAAAAGTTCTTTCTAGTGAAAATTATTTGCCTAAGCAAAAGAAAGTTAAGCAAATAAAAACAAAGAAAGGTGACTAGAATAATGGCAACTATTCAAGAAAGAACAAAGAAAAAAGGGGATAAAACAATTACTGTATACAAGGCTTGTATAAGGGTGAAAGGCTATCCTACTAAAACGGCAACATTTGAGAAGAAAACTGCTGCGCAAAGGTGGATTGCGCAGAATGAACCGGCAATGAAAGAAGGTAGGCATATAACTGACTATGAAGCTAAAAAACATACATTAAACGAGCTTATAGACCGTTATATTCGCATTGAATTGCCTAAACGTAAAGCCGCAGACCACCAAAAATATAAAATGCAACTTGAATGGTGGAAGAAACACATAGGAAAATATTTACTTACAAAAATTACTCCGGCATTACTTTCAGAGTGTAAGGAGAAACTTATAACAGAGGAAAGCCCTAAGCCTAAAGGCGGTAGAAAGACGCGTTCAGAAGCCACAGCTAACCGTTATATGGCTTGTTTATCTGTTGTGTTGTCTACTGGCATGAAAGAATGGGGATGGCTTGAAGAAAACCCTATGCTTAAAGTTCGCAAGTTTACAGAAAAAGCAAATCAAGACCGTTATCTCATGCCGGACGAAATCAAAAGATTATTAGCGGCTTGTATGACTTTTAACTTAAAAGGTGAATGTTATCATCAGGAAACTTATTTATTTGTGCTTATAGCGCTTTCAACTGGTGCGCGTTATTCTGAAATTCATAACCTTACGTGGAAAAATATCAATTTTCACAATAAGCAGTTCGCTTTTATTGCAACCAAAAACGGGGAAAATAGAGGCGTTCCTATGACTGAAACAGTTTATAAAAAGCTTAAAGATTTTCAAAAAGTTAGAAACATCAATAGTGATTATTTATTTACTACTAAAGACGGGAAAAAACTTATTGATATGCGTGTTCGCTTTTATAAGGTTCTTGAATGCGCAGAGATTAAAAATTGTCGTTTTCACGATTTGCGCCATACTGTCGCAAGTCATATCGCTATGAATGGCGGTAGCTTGTTAGATATAGCAGAGGTAACAGGACATAAAACAATGCAAATGGTAAAAAGATATGCGCACCTTACACACAAACACACTGCGCAATTATTAGAAAATACAACTGACAAAATGTTTAGCGAGGTGAAAAATATATGATAGGCACAGTGCAAAATGCTAATACTGAAAACCGTTATAA
>CANAJP010000065.1 GCA_947361615.1 uncultured Candidatus Melainabacteria bacterium
AAAGAGCAAGAACAAGAGCGCAAGGTCGTATGTATTCAAGACTAAAACGCACTTCTCATCTTACATTAGTAGTTAGTGATACAAAAAAATAAAGGTAATTAAAATGGGACAAAAAACACATCCAACCGGATTTAGAGTAGGAATAATTCAACCTTGGGCTAGCACTTGGTTTGCAAAAATCAGAGATTACGGTGCGTTTGTAGCAGAAGATGCGAAAATCAGAAAATTCGTTAAGAAAAAATTATATGCAGCAGGCGTTTCAAAAATCTTAATCGCAAGAAAAGCTCAAAACATTACGGTAACTGTTGTAACAGCAAAACCTGGTATTGTTGTTGGCCGTGGTGGACAAGGTATTGAAGAATTGAAACAAGCTGTTTCAAAATATATCGGAAAAGCAGTTGTAATCAATGTTGTTGAAGTTGCAAGAATCGATGCAGATGCTCAATTAGTAGCTGAAGCAATTGCTCAACAATTGGAAAAACGTGTAGCGTTCAGAAGAGCAATGAAACAAGCAATGCAAAGAACAATGAGATCAGGCGTTCAAGGTATCAAAGTTATGGTATCAGGACGTTTGGGCGGTGCTGAAATCGCTCGTTCAGAATGGGCTAAAGAAGGAAGAATTCCTCTTCAAACTCTTAGAGCTGACGTAGATTACGGTTTCACCGAAGCTGATACTATTATGGGTAAAATCGGTGTTAAAGTTTGGATTTTCAAAGGCAACTTAATGCCAGGCGAAAAAGCTGATATGAATATCAAAGCTAAAACCGGAAAAGAAAACAACAATTCTGAAAGAGGCCAAAGACGCCCTAGAAGAAACAACAAAGCAGTAGAATCTGCTGAGTAGCAAAAAATAAAATTTACAGGTATTAAAATTAATAACAGGAGCAAATAAATGTTACAGCCTAAAAAAACAAAATACCGCAAAATGATGAAAGGCAGAATGAAAGGTACTGAAACTAGAGGTACTCAATTCGAATTCGGCAGATATGCGCTTAAAGCAGTAGAACCGGGTTGGATTACAAGCCGTCAAATCGAGGCTGCACGTCGTGCTATGACTCGTGAAATCAAACGTGGTGGTAATGTATGGATTAAAATATTCCCTGATAAGCCAATTACAGCAAAACCGGCAGAAACTCGTATGGGTTCAGGTAAAGGTAACTTGGAATACTGGGTAGCAGTAGTTAAACCAAACAGATTACTTTTTGAACTAGATTATTTTGATAGAAATACTGCAGTTCACGCATTAGAATTAGCAGCACAAAAGTTGCCTATTAAAGTAAAAGTTGTTGAAAAAGAACAAGTATAAGGAAACAATAGATTATGAAATTAAACGAAATGAAAGAAAAATCAGTTGAAGAATTGCAAAATGCTATTGTTGATTGGAAAAAAGATTTGTTCAACTACAAACTTCAATTAGCAACTCATAAACTTGAAAATACAGCATTAATTGCAAAAACAAAAAGACTAATTGCGCAAGCAAAAACAGTTATTAACGAAAAAGCTTCAAAAGAAGCGGAGGTAACAAATGCCTAAAAAAGAAAGACAAGGTATCGTAATCAGTAATAAAATGGATAAAACCGTAGTTGTAAAAGTAGCAAGCTATGATCCACATCCAAAATACAAAAAGATTATCGAATCAAATAAAAACTACAAAGCACACGATGAAAACAACGTTTGCAACGAAGGCGATATCGTAAGAATCGTTGAAACAAGACCGATTTCAAGCGGCAAATGCTGGACAGTAGCAGAAGTTGTAGAAAAAGCACGTTAATTCTTAACGAGCCAAGCGAGTTTAGAAGAAACGTGTCCTGAACTTGTTTCAGGACCTGACCAACGATAAGTTCGGTTAGATGGTAACATTATTCAAATAATGCGATGCCAAAATAGTAAAATTCTTTAAAAAAAAGGAAAATTAAGATGATACAACAAGAAACAAGACTAGAAGTAGCAGATAATACAGGTGCAAAAGAACTTCTTTGTATTAGAGTACTTGGCAGTTCAAATAAAAAGTTCGGATATGTAGGCGATCAAATCGTAGCTACAGTAAAGGACGCAACACCTAATCAGGCTGTTAAAAAAGGTGAAGTTGTAAAAGCTGTTATCGTAAGAACAAAACACGATATCAAACGTAACGACGGATCAGTAATCAGATTTGATGAAAACGCAGCCGTAATCATTAACAAAGATGGTAACCCACGCGGAACCCGTGTTTTCGGACCGGTAGCACGTGAACTCAGAGACAAAGGCTATATGAAAATAGTTTCTTTGGCTCCGGAAGTTATATAATTAGGAGATTCTTAAAATGACAGATAAAACTAAAAAAAGCGTGCATGTAAAAAGCGGTGACAGAGTTATCGTTACAGCAGGCAAAGATAAAGGAAAAATCGGTAACGTAAAAAAAGTTGACCCTTCAAAAGGCAAAGTTGTCGTAGAAGGCGCTAACATGGTTACAAAAGCTCAAAAGCCTCAACCAATGGCTGGAATTCAAGGCGGATTAATCAAAATGGAAGCTCCTCTTGAATCTTCAAACGTTATGGTTGTATGTCCGGCTTGCGAAAAACCGACAAGGATCAAACACGACGTCGTTGACGGAAAAAAAGTTCGTGTTTGTAAAAAATGTGGTGAACAGTTAGATGCTTAATATTACAAACAATTTCTTTACTTTGAATATTTAAGGTATAGAATGTTGTATGTAGATATGAAACATCTGCAATTTAAAGGAAAACAAAAATGACAGTTACAAAAAGCTTAAAAACAAAATATCAAGAAGAAGTTAAAAAAGCGTTGATGGAAAAGTTTGGTTACACAAACGAACATCAAGTCCCGGCTCTTCACAAAATCGTGTTGAATATGGGTGTTGGTGAAGCTTCTCACAACTCTAAAATTGCTGAAACAATCGAAGCTCAATTGACTAAGATTGCTGGTCAAAAAGCAGTTGTTACAAAAGCTAAAAAATCAATCGCATCTTATAAGTTAAGAGAAGGAATGCCTGTTGGGGCAATGGTTACATTACGCGGCGAAAGAATGTATGATTTCTTGCAAAAGTTAATCAGCGTTGTTCTTCCACGTATCCGTGACTTCCGTGGTATCAGTGCAAAAAGTTTCGATGGTCGTGGAAACTATACTTTAGGTCTTAAAGAGCAAGCTCTTTTCCCTGAAATCACTTATGAAGAAGTTGATTTGGTAAAAGGTATGAACGTATCTATTATCACAACTGCTAATACAGATGATGAAGCAAGAGAATTGCTTAGACTCTTAGGAATGCCATTCAAAGGTTTAAAGTAATAAACACTAAAAAAGGAGAAATTCATGGCTAAAAAAGCGATGATAAATAAAGAACTTAAAAGAGAATCCCTAGTCGCTCAAGGCAAATATCCACGTGTAAGACTACACAACAGATGCTCAATCTGCGGACGTCCACACGGGTTCCACAGAGATTTCGGTCTTTGCAGAATTTGCTTGAGAAAAATGGCTCACCAAGGTTTACTCCCTGGAGTTACTAAAGCTAGCTGGTAGTTTTAAGTTTATTAATCTTTATATTACAAAAAGGTGACTGCAAAGTCACCTTTTCTGTTGACAAAATGTTAGGTTTGCCTTACAATAAATGTTAGGTTAGACTAACAAGAGGAAAGCATGGAAAAATTAAGTGCAAGTTTAGAGGATTATTTAGAAGTTATTTATAATTCAATAAAATATAATGATACCGTAAAAGCTGTTGATATTGCGCGTGAACTTAACGTAAGCAGAGCGTCAGTGACTGAGGCATTGAACAAGCTTTCTACTAAGGGGTTAATAAATTATGGACGTTACCAGACTATAACAATTACTGACATGGGGATGAAAATAGCGCAGGATGTGGTTAATCGTCACTCCTCGCTATCCTCTTTTTTTGAGAATATTCTTGGTGCGAGCCGTCAGGAAGCAGAAGAGAATGCTTGTAGGATTGAGCATATAATTTCGGCAGAGCTTTTAGATAGAATAGAGGTTTATGTGAAATTTGCCGAAGTAAAGTCTGAAATCACAAATGAGTTTAAGAAATTTTATTTGGAGAATCTTAATAAATGACATCAACCTTGTGTGTTTTAGGAAAGTATTTAGACCAGCCGATATTAGTAAAAAAGTTAGAAAAAGCCGTACCACTTGGTTTGGGAGCCTGCGCTGCAGCATATACATTTTATGATTCTGCGAAACAGCATACTGATGAACGTAAACGCAGAATTTTTATGAGGGATGGAATTATTTTGACCGCTACTGTTGTTTCAGCGCTGTCGGCACCAAAAATTGCAACTGCAATTACGGCTAAAAAAGTTAATACTTCGTTTAAGGAGCTAGTGAAAAATAATTCCGAAATTATTGACGAATTTATACGAGAAAAGACGCCTGCAAGTAGAATTGACAGGATTTTAAAAAAGGCAAAAGATAAGGTGTTGAATCCTGCAGAAGTGTCTGAACTTATGAGTAATTTGCAGCAAAAGGGTGAACGTAAGTTTTTAGATAAATTAATTCCGCCGCCTGAGAATGTAAGTTCAAAGGATATTTTTTCGGAGATCGGGTGGTTGTCAATTGTTGGTGCAATTCCTGTTATTGGCGGTGTTGCGGGTGGTATTTTAGCAGATAAAGTCACCGGTGATAATTGGCGCAAAAAACTTCCTGACAAAATAAAAGAGGGTTCGTATCAATATTTGGCTAATATTTTTATGTGTAATGTTGGTGCGGGCGCAGCTTTAGCGATTTTAGAGAAAAATGATATTAAATCCCGTATGGCGCGTGGTCTTGGAATGATTGGTGGAATTATTCTCACGGGGGTTATAGGCGGGAGTAAAATTGCGAATTATATTGGGGATAAAGTTATAAATCCGCTTTGTGGTTCCAGGCGAGAAAAAGCTAAAGGAGACGAGAGAACACCGGAACTTCTTGATATAGGGTTGCACACAGATGATATTGCAACGGTTTCATTGTTATCTGGTTTGAAGTGGATAGAGCCAATGCTTCCTGTTTTGTATACAGTTTCAGGTTATCGTGCGGGGATTGGCTACAGAAACCATAAAGAAGAGGTTTAGTGGAATTTTTTCATAAGGATGTTTTTCTTTAGTTCGGAGGCTTCGTCGTTAGCGAATGTTAAAATTCTATCATAAAAGCTTAATTCTTCTTCGTTTGCGGCATATATGATATTAATGAGTTTCTGTCTTGTTTTATTTTCATTTTGAGGATGTTGTGTGATGAAGTCGGAAAAGTCTATATTCAGGGCTTCGGCGATTTTAAGAAATGTGCTTAGAGAGGGATAGAATTCGGCGACTTCAATGCGGGAAATTTGTTTTGTTCCTATGTCGATTTTTTCGGCAAGTTCTGCCTGTGTTAAACCGTTTTTGAGTCTATATTCTTTAATTTTTCCGGCAATATATTTTTTGTCGTCTAATATCATATCAATATTCCTATGGTATTTATTTTTTATACCGCATATGTGTCCATCTTTAAACTCTATATGTGGGGTTTATTGTTAAATTATCGTCACAAATGTATACAAAGTGAAATTGAACTTGTCGGTAAATTTATGTGTTGTAAGTGAGATGTAGGTCGATATTGGTATATGAATAAATGTTAAGCAAAAGTAAAAATGGTGAAATTTCTTAATATTTATTTCCTTTATATATAAGAGAGAGTTATTAACTGAGGTTTCAAAAATGACAAGTAATGTTTCTTTTGGTAAGTATACCATTATAAGGCCGGCGATAAATAATCAACGTATTGTCCGCGGAACTTCTTATGCACAAAGAAGTCAGAATGCTAATGGTACAGAAAGTTCAAATGGTAAACAAAGGACACGAGATGCTAAAGAAAAAGAAGGTTCTCAACAAGCCAGGCCACTTTCATATCAACAGCTTACCGATGGAATGCATATTCTTAATACGTTTGGCTCTTTGACTTCTGGCAACAAGACTGCAAATATACCAGCTGCAGTTCCTAATGCTTCAGCTTTAGATAATTCAGCAGGTGTTGCAGGCGGCAGTTCTATGGGGTGTGATGATATGGCTTCTATGAGCGGTCTTGCCCAAAATATTGAACGCGATGTTCTTGATGGGGTTGATACAAGTGAACTTCGTTATCTTGAAAATACATTAGATGAAGGACAATTTAAAGGCGGCTCTATTTCATATTATAATCCTGAAAATTTTACGGAGATAAATACCCGATTAAATGCAGAAAAACGTAAAGTTAATTCTGCGCTTGCAAGAGAACAGGCTAATTTTAATTCTATACAAACCCAAAAACAGACTGCTGAGGCAAATGTTACGAGATTAGAATCTCAGGTTGATGGTGCTGCAGAGGCACAGAATACTGCGCAAACCAATCTTGAGCAATGCAGTGGTGAACTTAAACAACAAACGCAGGCACGTGATCAGGCCGATGATAGATTGGCTTCAATGCGCGAAGAATATAAAGGTGTTTGTGATGACGTTAAAACAAAAGAAAGTGCAAAATCTTCTGCACAGGATAAACTATCCAGTGCAAAAACGTCTGTAGGTCAATCAGAAACTGCAGTTAAGAGTGCAGAGCAATCTTTACAGAGTGCGCAAAGTGCTCTTGATTCTACTCCACAGACACTTGAAGATGGTTCGCCAAATCCTGCTTACGAGCCTGCAAGAGCTAATTTTGAAAAAGCTAAAGTCGATAAACAACAGGCTGATCAGAGTTTAAAAGATGCTCAGACATACGAAGAAGAATGTAATACAAATTTAGAAACTGTTACGGCTGAATTGGAGGAAGCTCAAGAGAAAAAACAGAACTGTTTGGACAATATTAAAACGACTGATGAAGAATGTAAAAAGCTTGCAGAGCAATGCGAGAATCTGCAAAATTCGGTTGAGCAGCATCAAGAGTCTTACGATACAGCACGTGAGACATATGATGATGCAAGTGCAAACCATGAAAGGTTAAATTCCGAACTTGAGGCGCAACAAGGGATTTTGACAGAGTATAAGGCTATTGAGTCCAATTTAGATGCCCTTAAAGAAACAGCTGGCCAGATTGAAGGTATTGAAGCTAAGCTTGATAATGCAATGAATGAATATAGTAATAGTCTTTCTCCGGAAAGTAAAGCAAAAGTTGAGAACCAGTTACTTGAAAATGCTAGTGCCACGGAGGGTTGTGGTATGCATAAAACACCTAAAGAAAACTTGTTGTCCTGTACACAGGAGGATTTAGATCGTTTAAGCACTCGTAATGGAATATGTGAAACTTGGACTGAAGAGAATAATTGTCTTGATGGTTTTACTTCTAATGATTTGGCGGGTATGGGGTATAAACAAAATTCAGATGGTTCGTTTACCGATCCAAGAACAGGTGTGACCATGATTAATGTATATGGTAAACACTGGCAAAATTCTATAAAGAGTGATGGTATTTATGGTGATACGGTGAATAATAGATATTCGGGTCTTTCAGAGGTAAGGAATCGCGCATATAGCCAAAAGAATATACATTTAGAAGGGCGTGATGCTAACGGGCAACATAGGTTCCGTTGGACACGTTAAGTTTACGGTTAGGATTCGTGGGCGGAATTGTATCGTGAGTGAGAAGAAAATCCAGGACTCGCGACGCAGTATTGCTTTTAATCGATTTTTGGCTATCGTGCTGAATTGTGTGTTTGAATGATGTTAAGAAGTGTTACGAAAATAAGTGTTGTAACGAATTGTAAAGATGGGTTGCCAAATGCCTGAAACCCAGTCATAATCCCTGATAGGATAGGATAGGATAGGATGGCGTGGCGGGGCGCAACCTCTTTTTTTTAAAATTTTTTATATAGAGGTAAGCAATGATTAAGAGGAGTAAGCGTTTATGAGTATGAATTTTGGTATAAATTTGTTTAGCCAGCCTGCACCAACAACTAGTACTTTGGCAATGGAGAACACTGCAGGCTCGTCTACTACCGATGCGGATTTAAAAGAGTATAAATCTTTGTTGGATAAGCAGTCGAAAGGTATGCTTTCTACGCGTGATCAGAGCCGGTTAAATGAACTTAAAACAAATTTATCGAAAAGCGGTAAAGTGAATCGTGATGGCAGTGTAAAAAGCGGTAGAAATAGCGACAGGTTAAAGATTAATGCAAGAAGAATGTCGTGGGATGAAGTTGCAGAAAGCTGGGGCTTTAGTAAGCCTCAAGGTGTTAGTAACCGTGCGGCAAATATTGTTCGTGGTACTGCGCAGAAAGCAATTTCACAACAAATGCGGCAACCGTCAGGTATGATGAGTAAAAATGGTTCAATTTTTGGCAACAGGAGAATTTAGGCGCTGTGTGTCGTTCTTTCTTATTCTTTTAGTAAGCTTTTGGTTATCTGGTAAACAATTTCTAATTTTTGTGGATTTTGCGCAATAGTTGATAGGTTTTTGTTGATTTCGTCAAGAAGCTCTTGTTGTGATTTTAAATGATTGAGGGCGAAAAGCTCTTCGCTTGTAGTATTTAGTGTTTTTAAAAGTTTATCGATTGTTTCTGAAGTGACAAAGTTCTCACCGCGTTCAATTGCGCTGAGTGCGCGTTGTGAAATATCAACCGCTTCTGCGAGTTGTTCCTGAGTAAGCCCGCGATTTTGTCGCATTCTTTTAATTTTTTCGCCAAATTCTTCTTTTATTCCCAATTTTTATACCTTTTAATTCTTGTTTTGCAATCAATGTGTATCTAAAAGTATTTTATATTAAGTTTTGTGAAGCTGGAATGTAG
>CANAJP010000066.1 GCA_947361615.1 uncultured Candidatus Melainabacteria bacterium
GATGCTGAAACAAGTTCAGCATGACACCCGCGGTCAGGCGGGTTCCATAAGGGGCTTACGTGCTACCGGTCGACGAGTAGCGTTTACCATGGCAGAAATTTTATTATCCCTCACTATCATCGGTGTAGTCGCTGCGATAACATTGCCATCATTGACAGGCAACATCAACGAACGAACATGGAACACGCAACGAAAAGCTTTATATGCGCGAATGTCGCAAGCGATTGCGTTGATGCCAGCGTTGAACGGTTATGGAGCCCTGAAAGAAGAGAGTTCCGCGGGTGCAAGCGACGCCGTCGATACGGCTGCCGAAACTTTTATAACCTCAGGGCTTTCAAAAGTTCTCAAAATTAATAATATCTGTGACAGTGAGCATTTGAGTGATTGTGGCATTCCTGCTAAAATCACTGATTTGAACGGAAGCATTGCTTTTTCAGTATTCCCGAAAACTTTAGTTGACTATAATGATATGTTTAATGGTTCGTATGCGATAGGCAGCAACGTTTACTCGTATAAACAACTTGATACCAAAGCCGCAGCATTTGAAACCGCAAATGGGGAATCTATCGTTGTTTATTATAACCCTAATTGTAAATCTGATATGAATGAGACTTCTACATATTTTGCACAGCCCAAAATGTGTGCTAATTTCGTATACGATTTGAACGGGACGAAGGGCCCAAATACAGTTGGTAAAGATATAGGAGTAATTACAGCGTTATATGCTTCAGATTCTATGGTAGTTGCTCCAATGCCTATCGTTTCTAAAAACAAATATTTGGCAGGGACCCATATGGATGCGTTGTCAAAGTGTAAAGAACTTAATGACGAAACGCGTGTTCCCACAAAAGAAGAGGTCGCCTCTGTGTTTTATAATAGAAAACTATTTGGTATCACGATAAATACAAGTGTTTGGACCGGTTCAAGAACTGCTGTTGACTCAAATAAGGCTTGGCTTATGGAGATGTATGCCGGCCAACTTTGGATAATGCCGCGTACTTATAGTTCCGGAATTCAATGTATTAAACGTTAAAAAAAGGAGCCATTGGCTCCTTTTTTAAAACAAGTTTTTGAAAAATTCTATAATGGTTGGCATTGCGCTGTCGTTCATTATTACCCATTTTGTAAAATAAAACATCGCGGGAATTGTGAAGATAAAGCTATCAGCTCTATCTAAGAATCCGCCGTGTCCCGGAAGACTGTTGCCGGAATCTTTAACTCCTGCGTCGCGTTTGATTAGGGATTCGCAAAGGTCGCCGATTTGTGCGCAAATCGTACATATTAAGCCTGCGAACGCTGCTAAATACCATTCAACGCCGATTGTAATTCCCACAAGTGTTGCACCGAGTATTGCACAAATAATTCCGCCGATTGAACCCTCGATTGTTTTGTTCGGGCTTACAATCGGGGCAAGTTTATGTTTGCCAAATTTTGTGCCGACATAATAGCAGCCGATATCTGTAAGTAAAATTGATGTAAACATCATTATTACAAACCCGAGTCCGCTGTCGTATACGCTGGAATGCAAGTCGCGCAGGAATATCAGGTGCAACGGGAACCAGCCGCAGTATACAAATCCGAGGATTGTTGTTGCAACATTGGCGATGTATGGCTGGCGGCCACGGAATAAAATCCACAGGAATGCTGCCATTGTGCATAATGTCAAAGCGATTGATACTAAATCAAATTGTTTGAAATATGCAATAATTGCAAGAAAAACTTCCGATGCAATTATTATCTTCAAACTCGGGTAGAAGCCTTTGTGTTCAAGAATTTTGACATACTCGCGTGATGCAAGGCACATAAAGCCAAGAATCATAAGTGCAAGCCAGATTCCGCCCCAGATGATTGAGTATAATACTATTAAGCCTAAAATTAGGCCTGTCAGCATTCTTGTTGCGTTTTTATTCAATTCCATTATACGGTTAAAACCTCTTTTTCTTTTGCTGCAACTTCAGTATCAATGATACCTGTGTATTTGTCTGTTAATTTTTGGATTTTGTCTTGAGTGTCTTTAACCAAATCTTCAGGAAGATTTTCTTCTTTTTCGATTTTTTTCAAGTCGTCTGTCATATCACGTCTTGCGTTACGAATTGCAACTTTTGTATCTTCGCCGATTTTCTTAACTTCTTTAACTGTTTCGCGGCGTCTTTCTTCTGTCATCGGCGGGAAGTTTAATCTGATGCAAACGCCGTCACTATTTGGAGTGATACCGATTTCAGATTTGATAATAGCTTTTTCAATGTCTTTAAGAATTGATTTGTCATAAGGTGAAATTACAAGAGTTGTACCGTCTTGAACTGTTACCTGTGACATTTGACGAAGTTGTGTCGGCACTCCGTAGTAATCAACAAGAACTCTGTCTAAGATTAACGGATTAGCTCTGTTTGAACGAACAGCTGCAAATTCACGGTGTAGCTGTGTGATTGCTTTTTCCATTTTTTCTTCGCCGAATAAAAATAATTCATCTAATGCTTCTGACATATTTTAACCTCTTTCTTATATTTTAGTGTACGTAAGTGCCGATTTTTTCGTTATTAAGGATTTTGCAAAGCCCGTCTTCAAGGTCGAAATCAAATACGACGATTGGAATATGGTTTTGTTTGCAAAGCGCACAGGCTGATGTATCCATAACTTTAAGTTCATTTTTAATTATATCATCGTAGGTCATTTCTTCGATTTTCTCCGCATCCGGATTTGTGCGCGGGTCGTCTGTGTAAACGCCGTCTACGCCGTTTTTTGCCATAAGCATAGCTTCTGCGTTGATTTCAGACGCTCTGAGGGCTGACGCGGTATCAGTTGTGAAGAACGGATTTCCTGTTCCTGCTGCAAATATTACGACGCGTCCTTTTTCAAGGTGGCGAATTGCACGGTGGCGGATATAAGGTTCTGCGACCTGATTGATTGCAATTGCGCTTTGAACACGGCAAGGTACATTCATCTGGGTTAATGCACTTTGGAGTGCAATCGCATTCATAACAGTTGCGAGCATTCCGACGTAATCGCCTGACGCCTGATCCATTCCTAATTTTGCGCTGTTTTTCATTCCGCGAAAAATATTACCGCCGCCAACAACAACAGCAATTTCTGTGCCGAGTTCGCGGGCTTTTTTTATCTCTTCTGCAATCTTTTTCACAGGCGGGTAATCTATTCCAAACTGCTGTTCGCCAAGCAGTGCTTCGCCGCTTATTTTTAATAAAACTCTTTTATATTTTAACTCTGTCATCTCCTAAGGCCCCCTTGTTTTTATGTTATACAAAAACATTTATATTGTAAAGAAAAGGTTTAATTTTTGTAACTATATAATAGGATAACTTGCAAAGAATATATGTATGTGTTTTCATTGTTATGTTAAGAGAGAGTATTATAAGGGGTTATGGTTATGATGAATAACGACAAGTGTAAAAAAGTTATTAGAAAAGCTTTGAAAGCTTTGGGCAAGAAGAATTTTGCAATAATTATGCACAACGGAAGTTTCCCTGCAACTGAAGGCGAAAATACAGGTTTTGGCACAATAAATTCTAATGCCGGACGTGAATTTATTGAATATTCAGCAGGACTTTTCGATGCGATACAGCTCGGGCCTGCGGGTAAAACCAAAAGTTGTGATTCTTCACCTTATACGGGCACGATTTTTTCTGCTAACCCGTTGTTTATTGACCTTAAAGCTTTGACAACGAAAGCATGGGATAATCTTTTATCAGAAGAAACTTACAAATATATTGTTGAAAATAATCCTAACAAAGATAAAAACAGAACTGCTTATTCTTATATTTATAGACAGCAAAATATTGCGTTGGCTGAGGTTTGGAATAATTACAAAGCCAAGCATTCAAAAAAGATGGAAAAAGAATTTGAAAAGTTCAAAAAAGAAAACGCATACTGGCTTGACAAAGACGCTCTTTATGAAGCGCTTACTATTGAAAACGGTAACGATTACTGGCCAAGCTGGACTAATGAAACAGATAAAAATCTTATGAACCCGAAAACTCACGAAGAACAAATGGAGTTCGGAAAACGTATCGAGGAAATTGAAAATAAATACGCTGATGAAATCGATGAATACAAATTTGTTCAATATATTTGTGCAAAACAAAATGAAGAAACTTTGAAATTTGCGCTTGATAACAAGATAAAAATGATTGCGGACAGACAAGTTGCATTCTCTGACCGCGACACGTGGGCTTATCAATCATTATTCCTTGACGGCTGGTGTCTTGGCTGCCCGCCGGATTACTTCTCAAAAGACGGGCAGGCATGGGGCTTTCCTGTTATGAACCCTGAAAAACTATACAAAGCCGATGGTTCTCTTGATGAGGGCGGAATTTTAATGAAAAATCTATTCCGCAAAATGTTCAAAGAAAACCCTGGCGGTGTTAGAATTGACCACATTGTAGGGCTTATTGATCCTTGGGTTTACAAAGCAGGCAAAAAACCTATGATTGAACAGGGCGCAGGTAGGCTTTATTCTTCTCCTGAACATCCTGAACTTTCTAAATATGCAATTCCATCACTCGAAGACCTTGATATGGAACTTGAAGCCGACAAAGAAAAACGTGTTAAAACTTTGTCTAAACAGCAAGTTAAACTTTACGGCCGTTTAATAGAAAAAATTGTTATTGCTGCCGCTGAAGACGAGGGACTTGATAAAAATTCTATCGTTTGTGAGGATTTAGGAACCTTGACAAATCCTGTTGCATCAGTAATGAAAGAATATAAACTTCAAGGCATGAAGCTTACACAATTCACAGAACCTGAAAAGGAAAAAGATCCGTATCGTTGCTGCAACATTGACGAAAAATGCTGGGCAATGGTTGGAACGCACGATAATCAACCTGTGAAAATGTGGGCGGATTCGCTTGTTAACTCTCACGAGGGTTATCTTCACGTGAAAAACCTTGTTGAAGACCTCTTCGCTGAGTGTGACAACAAAGACGATATCATCGTTAGAATGACTAAAGATGCAGACTTCCTCACAGAAACAAAACTTGTTGAAATGTTTGCGTCAAAAGCTCAAAATATTCAAATTTTCTTCACAGATTATTTCAATGTTTACGATGTTTACAACCGTCCTGGAACATCAGGTGACAAAAACTGGAGTCTCAGACTGCCTGACAATTACAAATCGCTTCACACCATTAATCTTGCAAATATACTGAAACTTGCTATAATCGCAAGAGGTCATGAGTTTGAAAAGAAAAACGAAAAACTAATTAAAGAGTTAGAAGAAATATGTTAAAAAAAATCCTTATATTATTATTCTTGTTTTGCGCACTTCCGGCAATTGCTGACGACAAACCCGTCAGAGTCGAAACTGACGCAAAACTTGAATATAATAAAGGGATTGATTTTTATAACTCAGGTCAATTCGACAACGCAGTCGATTGCTTTAGAAAAGCAATCGACCTTGAACCGGATTATGTAGACGCTTATTACAATTTAGGTATGACTTTTGATTACCTGAAACAGTATGAAGCGTCTATTTCAATGTTCAAAGAACTCTTGGCGCGTAAACCGCAAGATTATGACGCAGCTTATCGTGCAGCCGTTGTAAGTTATAAGATGAATTTGCCAGAACAAGCAAAAGAATTCCTTGCGAAACTTCCGGCAAGCAGTCCTTTTTATTACAAAGGTCAGCAGCTTGCCCGCCAGTTAGGAACAGATATTCAAACAATTAAAGCTTCACAACCTGTAGAAGATGCACCTCAAGAAGAACCGCAAAAATCTCAGGGAACTTTTGCCGGAAATTTCTATTATGAAAATCTTCCAAGCCCGACGGGGATAGTAGTTGATAACGTTGGTTATCTATATGTCGCAGATTTCTCTGATAATTTGATTTATCGCATAACTCCAACAGGCGAAAAAATGGTTTATCTAAAACATCCAAAACTTAACGGGCCAATCGGGCTTGCGATGGATGACGGTGGAAACCTTTATATCGCAAACTATAACAGCAATTCTGTGATGAAATTATCATCCTCTCACGAACTGACAACGTTAATCGAAAGTATAGATAAACCATATTATTTGTACGTTAGCGGTGGTTATTTGTTTATATCGTCACAAGGAACGAGTTCTGTTGTTCGCTACAGAATATAGGTTGACAAATTTAAAAAAATACTAAATAATGAAAATATCAGAAAGGATGGAAAACTTATGAAAAAAAGAAATGTATCAATCTTGACAGGGGGGGGGGGGGCCTCTCTTAACAGGCATTATTAAAGAAACGGGCGTAACACCCCCCTGTCATCCCGAACTTGTTTCGGGATCTGTCAAGCGTGACCGTAAGAATGCAACGCTTGTACTGCGCCTCGCATTGAACGCCACCGCTCGCGCTTGCTGCCGAAAGCGTGGTTTCGCCAGTCGCGCGCTCGTCTCTCCGCTTCGCTCCGTGGCTCCGCTCGGCTTGGCCTTCACCATGGCAGAGATACTGTTATCTCTAACAATCATCGGCGTAGTAGCTGCAATAACGTTGCCGTCTTTGACAGGCAACATAAACGAACGCACCTGGAACACGCAGCGCAAAGCCCTATATGCCCGTATGTCACAGGCAATGTCGCTTATGCCCGCGCTAAACGGGTACGGAACGTTAAAAGAAGAAAGTTCCGCCGGCGCAAGCGACGCAGTCGATACGGCCGCCGAAACTTTTGTGACGGATGGACTTGCTAAAGTTCTCAAGATTAATAATATCTGTGATAATGACCATTTATATGATTGCGGGTTAGCTAGTAATATTGTTAAATTGGACGGTGGTTCATTGGCGCTTCCAAAAACTATTAAGGAATTAAATTCTTTTTGGCAAAATGGTATTGCCTTTGGTGGTAGCTCAACTTTTTCAATGCTTGATACTAAAGCTGTAGCTTTTGAAACAACAAACGGAGAATCAATTCTAACTTTTTATAACCCGAATTGCAAAATGAGGTTTGTAAGTTTAAACTCGGGTGATACACAAATGTCACAAGAAAATTTGTGTGTTAATTTCATTTATGATTTAAACGGTTCAAAGGGGCCAAATACGGTGGGCAAGGATATTGGTGCAATATCAGTGATGTATCCGGCAGATATTCTAGTTGTTGCTCCGGTTCCTGCATTACGTAAATTGTCGCAGGATTATGCTCAGACTGATGCTGCTCGTGCTTGTACGGAATTTGATTCCGAATACAGGCTCCCTAATATAGAAGAATTGATTTCTTTATTTATTAACCAGAAACTTTATGGCTCTTCTTTATCAAATAACGGATTATGGTCATCTACACTGGTCACTTCAACTAAAGCTTTGGCAATAGGTCAGGGGTCAGGAGCTATCTATACGTACGGTAGAAACGGGGCGCGTGGAGTAAGATGTGTTAAACGTAATTAATAAAAAAGGAGCCAGGCGGCTCCTTTTTACGCTTTTTTATTGGGTTCTTCATCTTTAACAATTCCGACAGCTTTTAATATCGGGTGAATAGCTTTTGTTGCGGTGAGTGGCGCAACAACTGCCAAACCGAGAACCGTTCCGATTAATGAACTCGTTTCAATAACGCCGTTTGCAAGGTGTTCGCTTTGTTCTGTGATGTTTTTACGGCTGAATGTATCACCGTTTTTAGATAATTCTTTAAGTTTTTTGACTTTATCAGCTTCTTCAAGCTTATAGAACGCTTTGAATTTATCAGGAGTGTCGAAAGCTTTAAATACTGCTTCATCTTTGAATTTGTTTTTTGCAAGTTTATAAGCACCGTTTTTAAAAATCGGAATAATTACAAGCATATACATTGCAAGGCTTATCGCTTGATACAGAAACTCTTTTGACGCAGAGAATTTTTTGGTATGCTGGTCAATATCGTTGTCAAGCAAAATTGCCCCCGGACGTGCAACTGCATTTAAACCTGTTTTTATACCCATTTGTGCCGCAGTTCCCTGAGTCGCCTGAAAGAATGATTGGTTTGCGATTATACTTTGAATTCCTGCCATACTAACCTACCCTCATTCCTGTATTTTTAAAACTTGAAATACTAACTTTGTGAAGCGGATAATTAACTGGTTGTGCGACCGCTGTTTTAACAGGCTCTATTTCATACGTTTGGGATGTAATATCTAATTTTGCGGGAGTAGCCTCTTCTTTGGGTTCATCAGCTTTTTTGTCTTTGATTTTATCCATAAAAGGTTTTACAGCCAGAGAACAAAGCCCTGGAATTACAACTAATGCTGCAGTCCATGTGCCGAATGTTTGCAGGTTATGTTTTGCCATTTTGGCCTGTTTTGGATCTTTTATTTTTAAAAGATCTGCGCCTTTTGCTGCCAGAATAGGTAGTGCAAGGTAAGTTGGCGCCGCAATAAGCTCTGTTAACGCTTCTCTTAATGCTGTATATTTTTTTGTTTCATCCGGTGTTTTTTTGTCCATCATAGTGAATGTAGGACGGAAAATTAGTTCGGCAGAAGCTACTGCAACTGTCGGCCAATAAGGTTTTATATTTTTACCTACATACTCAAGGTTTTTCTGTAATGACATTTTGTATTTCCTGTGATATAGAATTTCGGCATGTATCCATACGTTGTATTCTAAACCAAAACAAAAATTTTTTTGCTAGTTTGTAGTAAAAGTTTACAAATAAAAAAGGCCGAGTAGAATCGGCCTTAAGAAAAATAAAGGAAACAAAGTTATAATTATGTGTGTAAAAATTCTCATTTCTTGTCA
>CANAJP010000067.1 GCA_947361615.1 uncultured Candidatus Melainabacteria bacterium
GTTTTTCATAAAGTTTCCATCCTTTCTGAATATATTATGTACCATTTTCTAAAAAATCGCAAGGGGTAAAACTCCTTGCGCTTTAAAATTATATTTCCTAAGTAATTACTTAAGCATTTCTTTGAATTTTTTACCTGCTGTGAACGCTGGAACTGTTTTTGCAGGGATTTTAATTTCTGCGCCGGTTTGAGGGTTTCTACCTGTTCTTGCACCACGTTTACGAGCGTCAAATGTACCGAAACCGATTAATGTAACTTTTTTACCTTTTGAAACTGTTTTTTCAACAATGTCTAAAATTGTGTTTACAACATCATAAGCAGTTTTTTGTGGAACGCCTGCTTTTTTCGCAACTTCTTTCAATAATTCGTCTTTGTTCATGTTTGTCTCCTTTTCGCATCTAACATTAACCTATACAGAGAACGCATAACCATGCCTCTTCACAGGATATTATATCATTAAAACCGCAGTTTGACAAGTGTTTCGGGAGAAATTCTATGCAAAACACCCAATTTTGCACCATATTTACTATATTAAATTTCCGTTTTTAATCTTGCGAAGTTGACGTCTTTGTAGAAATATTTAAGAATTTGATATGCATTATAACCCTGCTTGGCAAGATGATTTGCACCATATTGCGACATACCAACTCCGTGTCCTTTTTTACCAACTTCAGCATCGTACGAAGGAACAGAACGAAGATATGGGACATTACCGCCCCAGTTAGAAGTTTTGGTTTTTCCTCCGGCAGAAGCAGTATAGAAAGCTGAAATAATTTTTTCATTATGGGTTAAAACTATTCCACGTGTATCGTTAACGGCTTTTGTGGTTCCCCTTTTTTCAGCTGATGCGCCGCCATAAGCCTGATCATTCGGGGTATCTTCAAGATCATAGCCCTTGCTTGCACGTTTTCCAAGATTTGCAAGCGCGTAACTTCGTGCCGCAATAGCTTGAGCCTTATGGGCTTCTACGTCCCAACTTGCAGGCATTTCTGACGGTATCACCCCTTTTAGATAATTTTCCAAATCTATATCGTTAATAACAGTTAGGCGACCGTTACGATTTTGAATAATTAAATTTCCGCGGTACCATTTCTTTTTTGTACTAACAAAACCATTATTATGAGATTTTACTACAATACGATCCGTATTAATATCTTTATACTCACCATTAATTTTTATGGACATCTGACTGCCACGCGGAACAATCAAATAACCTTTCATCTGTTTTAACTCTGTGACGGTTTTGTTTGCTCTGGCGTCAATAATAACCCCGTCAGCAGACGTCCCGACGCCCGCCGCAGAAACATCTGTAAGAAGCCCGATTTTTATAGCAAAAGCAGGATTTACTGAAAATATCAACAAGAATAATACAAACAGCCAGTTTCTCATTTTATTATGATAACACAGGCTATAAAATTTTTCATAGATATTTTAGTGGATTTTTTAAGAAACTAAACATTCTTTACCGTTCTTATCAGTAGTTTTTAATAAAGATTTAGTCAAATCCAAGCCAATACAAGAAGAACCGATTGAAACAGTTACAAATGACAAACCTTTGATAATCGCACCTATTTTTCCTCCCCAGTTGTTTTTCGCAATTGTTTTAAACATTGGTTTGAATAAACTTGATTTTGACATTTTATCGATAGTATTGGTTACAGTTTTAGAATTAGCGATTTTATCATAGTTTTTCGCAATAAGGGTTTCACCGGCAAACATAAACGCAAGCGAACCGGCTTCTTCTTTAAAAGTTTTCTCTTTGTCATCAGACATAGCAACTTTTACAACGCTTGATGCGCAAATCAACGGATTAATATGACTGCTTAAAAAGTCTACCGTTTTACCGGCATATCTTAACGCACGAGAATCTCCAGCTATATCATGAAGTATCTGCATTGCATTTTTAGTCCCCATTGCAATAGTTTTATCGTATTTACCGATTTCCTTAATAACTCCGGCAAACTGACCTACAGCAACCGGCGCACGACCGATTTCACCATTTTCGGTTTTACCAACATTTCTAAACGCGAATATTCCTGATGCTACTGGGCTAAACATACAAAAATAACCTTTTTAAACTACACATACACATTAATATAAAGTATTTAAATACTCTAGAATTGCGTTATTAATGAAAAATTTTACAATCTTAACAATTATATTTAGTTATGCTATAATAAAGATATGTACGAGTTTGAATTAGAGAATGAAGATAAAGAATTAAAACAGGTTGGCCTTGAGCTAATGTTTTTAACGCCTGAAAAGTATTCTAACGAAGAGGGTATAACGTCTGTAGAACTTGCCAAACTTGTTAATCTGCCACTTGAAACAGTAAAGAAAAAGCTCACAATTCTAAAAGACCACGGTGTCATTCGAGTAAGAGGGATCAACCCTAAATACTGGCGCTTTGACGAATATAACTTCCAGCGGCTTGATGACAGCGACGAAATATTCAGACTTTTGTGCAGTTTTGACGATGTAGATTTTGATAAATACTTTGATTACAGCGGGCATTAAAGCCCGCTGTAATCCTTTTTCTATCGCTTAATACACCAAATATTATAAGGACTTGAATCACGCGAACCCAAATGACGAAATCCTGACGTAAATCTCAGGTGATATGCAGTATTAGGTAATTCACCGATTGTCGAAGACCAGAAAAAGTTGTCCGCACCGCCTGCAGAAGAACCATTATTAGCGATTAAGCGTCTGTTATAAAACATTGCCATTAATTCCTCTAAATTTGGCAGACGACTTTCACTATTTTTAGCAGTACAATATTTTGCCGCCTGAGTTTGAACACGTTTAGCGCCATCATTCATCTCAGGAACCGGTGCAACTACATGCGTATCGCTTGGATAAATCGCCGCAATAAAACCAACATCTTTACCCATTGTATTAGGCCCCTTGTTTCCGTTCAAATCATACACAAAATTGGCACACATATATGGTTGAGTTGCATCGGCATCAACTTTATCCAAATTAGATTTGCAATATGGATTGTAGTAAACAATAATACTTTCGCCGTTAGCCGTTTCAAACGCTGCGGCTTTTGTATCCGTTTGATGATATTCATTTACAATTCCAGTAGAATATGTAAATGCGCCATCAAACATCTCATTATATTTTACAAGAGTATTCATAGTACTTGTAAAATTATCAATAACATTCCCTTTCATATCTGTATATTTCGCGGCGACACCACAATTGGCCAAATGTTCGCTATCACAAATATTGTTTATTTTTAGTACTTTTGATAAACCTGAGGTTACAAAAGTTTCTGCGGCCGTGTCTTCTGTAACACTGCCACTCGCGTCCTCCGTTAGGGTTCCATACCCATTCAACGCGGGCATTAACGCTATAGCCTGTGAAAATCTTGCATAAAGCGCTTTACGCTGGGTATTCCAAGTGCGTTCGTTAATGTTGCCGGTCAAAGACGGTAACGTTATCGCCGCGACCACACCGATTATTGTGAGAGATAACAATATTTCGGCCATAGTAAAGCCGGTTAAGAGAGGCCCCCCCCCCCCCTGCATTACTTAATACAAGTTCATGTTTTTTCATATTTACCCTTCCTTTCTACATGTATTATGAACTATGTTTTTAAATATGTCAAGCTATTAAAAAGCACTCCGTTAGGAGTGCTTTTTGCCTTGTTCTTCAAGTCTTTTTTGTTTATACCCGTATGCAGCATAAATTGCAACACCTATCAGTAACCATAATGGAAAGTAAACTGACGAAGTTTTCAAAAACTTCATTGAATAAACCATTAAACCGCCACAGGTTAAAATTCCAAGTATCGGGAACCAAGGGCAGAACGGAACTTTGAACGGTCTTTCACGATTTGGTTCATTTTTTCTTAAAATCAAAACTGCAATACAGATTATAATGAACGATGTAAATGTTCCGAAATTACAGAGTTCTGCGGAAATGTTCAAATCCATAAACAGCGAACCAACGATGACAATAATCGCGGCAATCCACGTCAAAACGTGAGGAGTTCTGAATTTTCTATGGATTACACGCACAGATTTTGGCAAAAATCTGTCACGGCTCATTGCGTATAAAATTCTTGTTGTTCCAAGCTGATAAATCAATAAAACTGATGTCAAAGCACAGAGCGCACCTGTTGAAATTACACCGGCAAACCAATCTTTTCCAATAAACTGCATAGCTGCAGCAATAGGAGCAGAAGTGTTGATGCTTTGCAACGGAACAATACCTGTCAACACAAGCGCGACAAAAACGTACAAAATAGTACAGAAAACAAGCGTTCCCAAAATACCAATCGGCAGATCACGCTGAGGATTTTCTGTTTCTTCCGCACAGGTTGAAATAGCGTCAAACCCGATATATGCGAAGAAAATTAAAAACGCGCCCATAAAAATGCCTTCAAATCCATTCGGGGCAAAAGGTGTCCAGTTTTCAGGTTTAACATAAAACGCGCCTACAATTATAAAAGATATAATCATAAACATATTGACGCCAACCATAATTGTGGCTACGCGTGTTGATTCTTTAACCCCTTTAATCAAAAGAAGCGTCAAAACTAACACGATAAAAATTGCAGGCAAGTTGATTGCCATAGGAACTTTATCAAAAAGATACGGCATAAAGTCGTGCGGGTTCAAACCGTTCTGGTCGCACATAGTTAAAATTGTTCGATAATCATTCCTTAACCAGAGCGGAAAATTCACGACAAAATCAGGCAAAATAGCCTTAAAGCCTTTTAAAAATTGGACAAAATACCCTGTCCACGCACTTGCAACAGTAATATTACCGATTGCATATTCAAGCATTAAAATCCAGCCGACCATCCACGCCATAAATTCGCCCATAGTAGCGTAAGTATATGTATAAGCGCTACCTGCGACCGGCATCATCGCTGCGATTTCACTATAACAAAGCGCAGAGAATACACACGCAACCGCCGCCAAAATCATTGAGATTATAACCGCAGGCCCCGCGCCTGAACCCTCTAAACCGCCCTTAATCGCTGAGCCGATAATCGTAAAAATACCTGTTCCGACAACCGCACCGATACCAATTATCATCAAATCGAATACGTTCAAAGTCTTTTTCAATTCAGATTTTTTACTTACAGCCAACAACTCATCAGGGCTTTTTCTTTTTAAAATATTTTCAATTAAACCCATTTTAATTAGTTATTTCCTGTTTCTTTTTCTGTGCTACTTTTTCGTTGTGTAATTCATTTTCATGGTTACGGTTTTTAACAAATCCGTAGTAAAGATAAATCAAGGCACCAACTCCCATCCACATCGGGAACAATAAGCCTGAAGAAGATGCAAATTGCATTTTATAAACCATTAACCCGCCACAGCAAAGAATTCCAAGGCAAGGGAATAATGGTGAGAATGGAACTTTAAACGGTCTAGGACGATCAGGGTCTGTTTTTCTTAAAATTAACACCGCGATACAAACAACTATGAATGATGCGAACGTTCCAAAGTTAGAAAGTTCAGCCGCAACATTCAAATCGAGAAGTAATACGCCGATTATAGAAAGTCCACAAACAGTCCATGTCAAAACGCTAGGCGTTTTAAACACAGGGTGTAATTTTTGAAATCTTTTAGAAATAAAGTTATCACGGCTCATAGCGTAAAGAGTTCTGATAGCGGCCATCATCATAACGAGCAACACAGAAGTTAACCCCGCAAGAGAACCCGCAGAAATCAAACCTGCAAAGAAGTTTTTACCGGCTGCACCCATCGCGTAAGCCATTGGAGCTTTTAAGAAATCAGCTGGAATAGTAACACCGCTTGTTGGCTGCATACCTGTTAAAACTAGAGCTACAAGTACGTAAACAACTGTTGTTGCAAGAAGCGAACCAATAATACCGATTGGCAAATCTCTTTGCGGATTTTTACATTCTTCAGCCGCAGTAGCAACCGCGTCAAACCCGATATAAGCAAAGAAAATTAAGAACGCGCCAGCAAAAATACCCTCAAACCCGTTTGGTGCAAAAGGTGTCCAGTTTTCAGGTTTGATATAGAATGCACCGCCCAATACAAATAAAGCGATTACAGCAAGTTTAATAACAACCATAATTCCTGCCATTTTAGCAGAATCTTTAGTACCTTTAATCAAAATTGCCGCAGTGAGAATAATCATAAATATAGCAGGAAGATTAATACAAATCGGAATTCCTGCGATATGCGGAATAACAGTAGTTACATCAGCAACGCCTGCGTCTTTACAGATTTTTAGTGCAGAACTTGTGTTATTCATAAGCCATACCGGCGGATTAGCCAGCCAGGACGGTAATATGTGAGAAAAACCTGACAGGAATTGCACAAAGTGATTAGACCAAGCGCAAGAGCAAGCAATAAATCCAACAGCATACTCAAGCATCAAAACCCAGCCGACCATCCACGCTGCGAATTCACCGAGGGTCGCGAATGTATAAATATACGCGCCGCCCGCAACAGGAATCATTGTAGCAAATTCACTGTAACAAAGTGCTGAAAAAATACAGGCAACTAAAGCAATAACCATAGAAACCACAAGAGCAGGGCCCGCACCGACACCGCCATCAGGGCTTCCTGCCGCTGCAACGCCGACAACCGCAAAAATTCCGGAACCGATAATCGCACCGATACCAAGGATAATCAAATCCCAAACGCCTAAAGTCTTTTCCATAACTTCACCGGATGAAGCTTGTTCAAGCATTTCATCAGGACGTTTAACTCTTGTAATCTTTTTGATAAAGTTCTTTGTGAACGTTGCTCTGTTAAATTTTTCAGCCATCTAAATTCCTTTTTTTAATTTAAACTACTCTTTACAAAGAGGGAAGCCGAGTTCTTCTCTTTGCTCTACATACAATTTTGCAACAGCAGAAGCCATTGTTCTTACGCGGTTAATGAAGTTAATGCGTTCATCTTTACTGATAACCCCTCTTGCATCAAGAAGGTTAAAAGTATGAGAACATTTCAGCACATAATCATACGCCGGCAAAACAAGTTTTGCGTTAACACAATTATCAACCTCTTTTTGATACAGGTCAAACATTGTAAACAGCGATTTAGCATCAGAAACCTCAAAGTTGTATTTAGACTGTTCGATTTCATTTTGCAGGAAGATTTCGCCGTATTTAAGTTTGTCGTTCCATTGAATATCAAAAACAGACGACTTATTCTGCAAATACATAGCAATACGTTCCAAACCGTATGTAAGCTCTAAAGCAACCGGTTTAACTTCGATTCCGCCGACCTGTTGGAAGTAAGTAAATTGAGTAACTTCCATCCCGTCAAGCCAAACTTCCCAACCTACACCGGCCGCGCCGAGGGTAGGTGATTCCCAGTTGTCTTCGACAAAACGAACATCGTGTTTTGAAAGGTCAATTCCCATTGCCTCAAGACTCTTCAAATAAAGCTCCTGCGCGTCGTCCGGAGAAGGTTTCAGGATTACCTGAAATTGATAATAATGACCCAAACGGTTCGGGTTTTCGCCATATCTTGCATCAGTAGGTCGTCTGCAAGGTTCAATCATTGCAGTGTTCCACGGTTCAGGGCCGAGAGAACGCAAAAATGTAGCAGGGTTCATAGTAGAAGCCCCTTTTTCTATATCATAAGGCTGTTGAATTATACAGCCTTGATCTGACCAAAACTTTTGTAAATTAAAAACTAATTCTTGAAAATTTAGCGCCATAACATAATCCACTTCTTAATTGTCTTATACACACTTGTTTCAAAATATTACGACCAAAATAAATGGAATGCAAGAATAGGTAAAACATTGTTAAAAAAAGGTTACATTAAAAGCAGTTCTCCGCAACCTGCTTGTCTTGCTCACGCAAGCCAACCCGCTTACCTCTTGCCAAACGATACTCAATCGTTTGGCTACGGCAGAGTGCTGTCTAATACGTCACTCAAAAATCTCGCTCACGTTCCTTATCGCGAGATTTTCTCGGACATAAAAAATAACGTTTGACAGATCCTGAAACAAGTTCAGGATGACAATAAGGGGCGGAGCCTATGGCTCCGCCCCTTAATCCTAATTTCGCTTAAAACACCAAATTTCGGATATTGAGCTTGTCTTATAATAAGGTTGCGCATACCCTAGAATAGCATGCATCCGATAAATTTGATTTACTCTTCCCAGCGGAACAGTCGAGGTAGGAAAGACATCTGACTTAGATATCTTCTGGTTGTAAAACATTGATATACCTTCATAAACATTTGGTAATCTCGTATCATCGCCAACCTCTCTGCAAGTTTGCACAGCACCATTATAATCAGTAGTTTTCGACACTTTTTTGACAACGACAGGAGCCACCACAATAGGATCAGAAGCAAACAATACTGACATAAATCCGATATCTTTACCAACCGTATTAGGTCCTTTGTTTCCATTCAAATCGTAAATAAAATTTGCGCACATAAACGGCTGTGTTCTAATCCAAGCGACGGCCGCTGTTTGTACAACAGAAAATGGATTATCTGCTGTACAGGTTGGGGAGTAATACGCAATAATACTTTCGCCGTTAGCCGTTTCAAACGCTGCGGCCTTTGTGTTTGTTTGGCTATATGACCATACATAAGAG
>CANAJP010000068.1 GCA_947361615.1 uncultured Candidatus Melainabacteria bacterium
GATTCTGGAAAATAGCTTAACAACTTGAAAATTAGAAAATTATAACTATAATGATTATATGAGCGAGCTTGATTTGAGTCAGTTGCAATCCCTGAAAGACAGGGTTCATAATAAGTTGGAAGAAACGTCCCTTTATCAGTTTAAAGGGACTGTTTCTAAGCTTTTGGGGCTGACGGTGGAAGTTAAGCTTCCAGGGTTGAAAATAGGTGATTTATGCTATATTGAAACCAATACAGGTGAAAAAAAACCGGCGGAAGTTTCTGCGTTTAAAGGCGAAGTCGCACAATTATTACTTTTGCTTGATGGAAACGGTATCGGGCAGGGAAGTCTGGTTACGTCAACAGGCGGGCCGATTACGATTCCTGTCGGAGATTTTTTGCTCGGGCGGTTGATAAGTCCTTTGGGCGATGCAATTGACGGAAGGCCTATGGATATTTCCGGAGCGCTCTGGAGGCCGATTGAGGGGCCGCCTCCCGGGCCATTTGAGCGTCCAATTATTCAAGAACAGTTTTCTACAGGAGTACGCGCAATTGATTCTGCTTTGACAATGGGTTGCGGTCAGCGTTTAGGGCTTTTTGCAGGTTCTGGCGTTGGTAAGAGTACGCTTCTTGGTATGATTGCCAGAAACTCCGATGCTGATGTTAACGTTGTTGCCTTAATCGGAGAACGTGGCCGTGAGGTTAAAGAGTTTATTGAGGATTCTCTCGGGGAGCTGGGTATGGCCAAATCTGTTCTTGTTTGTGCAACAGGTGACCAGCCGCCGTTAATCCGTCAAAAAGCTTTGCTTACTGCAACTGCTGTTTGCGAATATTTCCGTGATCAGGGGAAAAAGGTTTTCTTGATGACTGATACGGTTACACGTTGCGCGATGGCAGGACGTGAAGTCGGTCTGTCACTTGGTGAACCGCCTACGATGAAAGGTTATCCGCCATCAATTTTCTCTTGGCTTCAAAAGGTTCTTGAGCGTGCAGGGAACAGTCCGAAGGGTTCTATTACGGCTCTTTATACTGTATTGATGGAAGGGGACGATATTAATGATCCTATTGTCGATATTGTTCGTGGTATTGTTGACGGTCACATTTTCTTGTCGCGTAAAGTTGCGGAAAGTAACCACTATCCTGCAATCGACGTTCTTGGAAGTATTTCCCGTCTTATGAGTGCGATTGCGTCGCCTGAACATAAGGCTGCGGCGGCTAAGATGCGTACTATTATGTCTATGTATCGTGAAAATAAGGATTTGATTGATGTCGGTATGTATCAACCGGGTTCAAACCCTAAGCTTGATACTGCAATCCAGATGATGCCTCAGATTAATGCGTTTTTGCAACAGCGTACTTCTGACAGTGTGACAATGGAAAATACTATTTCAACGCTTGTTAATATGATGAAAGGCGTTGAAATCTAATCTAAACTATGCCCATTGTTGTTGCGCCGTAAATGCAGATTAGGACGGCCATTATTATTGTTAAAACAGGTTCTATTAACTTTAGTAGCGCTGAAATGGCTGTGCTTAACGCTTCATTAATATCTTTTGAAATTTCAATAAGAGGTTTTTCGAGATCGCCTGTGAGTTCGCCAGCTTGAATTTTGCTTATCATTGCGGGGGTAAAAAGTTTTGTTTGTGCGATAGCGTTTGTAAACGGGATTCGTGTGACAAGCGTTGAACATTTGATAAGTTGTTGCTTTATGATTTTATTAGGTAATGCTTCGCTGGAAATCAAAATCCCCTGAGTTATCGGAATTCCTGCAGCGTAAGAAATAGCAAGAAGTTTTGTGAACAGTGAAAGGTTATAATAGCGCACAAGCTGCCCAATAACGGGGAGTTTTAAAAGCAGGTCTGATTTGATTATTATTTTTATACCCATTATGCTTGCGTAGATTACTACAGATAAAAAGATAAGCAGAGGGATTATATTCTGCAGCAGTAATGTTGAAATGTTTTGTAATGCTTTGAGGTGCGCTGGAGTTGTGCCAAGAAGCATTTCCATGCCACTGGATACTCTGGGGATTACAAAAAAGAACAAAATGATAACCGCTGGTACAAAGATGATGAAGAACAAAAATGCCGGATATGCAACTTGTTTTATTATATTGAAGATTATAGATTTTTGTTGCTTGAGTGTATCTTGGATATCGTTTATAATTTGCGGCAATTCGCCTGATTGTGCGCCAAGTGACATGAGTTCGCAATACGCGCCGCCGAGTATGTTTTTAAACTTTAGTATTGAATCCGAGAAATTTTCACCGCTATCAATTTCTTTAAGTAATAAACGACATATAATTTGTATTTTTTTGTTATCGCAGTACGTTTTTATGTTTTGCAACGTTGTTGTAAGCGGTATTGAAGAACTCATATATGTGCTAAGTTGTTCAAAAAAGAGCAATTTATTATTGAGTGAAAGTTTGGGGTATTCATACTGAAATCTTTTATTTGCCATGCTGAAATTATAGCTGATAAGCTGGTATTTATCAATTTTTAACGTATTATTTCATCTTTTAAGTGTAGAAAGTACAAAATCTTTACAAAAATTTACAATTAATTTGGGTATGTAAAATATAGAAAATAGATATGCTGTTTTATTGCCTGTTTGAATGTTTAGTTAAAAATAAGAAAAATAATTAATATATTCTATTTTTAAATATTTATTTTAAAGTTAGGGTTTACATTTTCTTAATATTTTTGCTTTTGCTAGCAATTTTTTTTGTTTACCGCTTTTATTTAATTATGCTCTTGGTAAAATAAATAAGTACAGTAGTTTAGTTATTTGTGTAGTAGATTTATAATGTTACAAAAAATTCAATCAAGTGAAGTAAAAAACAGAAATAGTGTGAATAAACCAAATATGGTTCGTGGTGATAATGCGCGTAACCAACAATTTGGCGGTGTTGGCGACCTTATTTTGCAAGGGGTTCAAATGTGCGAACGCCATCCGATGGTTAACGTTTCTGTACTTGATTTGTCTACTGCAATCGTACCAAGAACGATTATTGAAGCATATTCCGGCGATGCTACCGTTGATGAAAACGGTAATAAAAAACGCAAAGCTAACGTTTTTGCCGGCATGGAAGCATTTAGACGAGAAGCTTCAGGCCTAGTTATTAACTGTTTAATCCCTGGCTTTATCGTTGCTGGCGTTGCTAAACTTATTCAACGCCCTATTATGAAAGGTTTTAATGAAACTAATCTTTCAGGCGTCTGGGCTAACTCTGATTCATTAGATAAAGTTTCTAAGTTCTATATGGAAGCAAAAGGTGCTTCTAAAGAAGAAAAAGTTCTCAATATGTACAAAAACATGTTGAATGCATTAGAAGGCGCCGACGGCGATGTCGCGAAAAAAGGTCACATTGCATTCAGTTCATTCACTGATTTGGACAAAAACGCAAAAGAACTTGCGGATGCAACTCTTGGCGATAAGTCCTTAAAAGATGCTTATAAAAATCTTGTTGCAAAAACTCACATCGGTGAACATATTAGATTTAAAGGCGAAGAACACTACTTCTCTACTAACCTTGAAACTTTGATGACTAACACGTCTAAACTGGTTAAAGAGTTCCATAAAGAAAATATTACAACCGAAAAAGGCATGGCTGATTATATTACGAAAGCTAAAAAACTCGTTAAATATAAGAGTTTGGCCGGCCTTGCATTGATTCTTCCGCTTGCAATATCTGCCCAACCTATTAACAGATGGCTAACAAGACGCGCTTCCGGTAAAAAAGGTGCGCCGATTTATGATGAATTCAAAGACAAGGATTCTAAAACAGAAGTAAATCTTTCAGCTAAAGATAAAGCTGCGTTATTTAAACAAAAAGTTATTTCCGTATCATCAATGGTAGGCGTTGCACTTTTATCTATGATGAAAATGCCTAACATGAAAATGCTTGAATTCAGTGGTATCTTCCCGTCAATGGATATGGCACGTATCGTAGCGACTTCAACATTCGCAAGCAGAATGGCTGCTTCTGAAGATAAAAATGAGTTGCAACTCGCGACTGTTCGTGATATTACAACATTTGCAAGTATGTACTTCTTAGGCGACTATGCTGCAAAAGGTGTTGCTACTGCAATGGAAAAATCAAATCCTAATTTGAAATTATTGAATAGATTTAAAGATGTCGATAAAGATGCAAATGTATTCAAAAAATTCTGGAATTGGGTTAAAAACACAAGTCTTAAATCTTCCGATGAATTGATTACAAAAGAAGCTAAAAATATGCGAACCTGGTGTCAGGTAGCAAACATCGGATTCTCATTGGCTCTTCTCGGCTTGCTCGTGCCAATGCTTACTGTTGGTTCAGCACAAAAAGGCCGCAAAAAAGACATAGAAGCTCAAAAACAAAATACACTGGCTAATTCGAACGAAACCGGCACCTCGACCGGTACGGGCGCCACTACTCCGGCGGCCGCCGCGACGAATGCGGATTCCTCCGCAGCTGCAAACGGTAGTATAAATGCCGCCGATTATCACAAATTTTCGTTCGATAGATTTAATAGTAAAGTAGGTTAGAAAAATGCAAGTTAATAGTTTAAACAATTACCCTCAGCAAAGAATAAATAGCAACAAAGAAAAACTGAATAATCAACAAAACTTCAACGGCGCATTTGATTTCGTATCAACTGGTTTAAGATTTCTCGACACAAATCAGGCGTGGGGTGCAACGGCGGTTGACTTAGGCTCAATGGTTATACCAAGAACCGTTGTTGACTTTCAACGTGGTGCTGATGCAGGTCTTGAAACCGCAACGCGTGAATCTTCAAGTTCTGCAAACCACGCATTAGTTGGTGTTTACGGTGCACTTGCAGGTGCTTTACTTGCCAGCTCTTTGAATGGCAGATTTGGAATTAAATTTAACCAGATTTTTGCTGGTGATAAAATTCTTGATAATTTAGGTAAAAGCTGGCACGATGAAGTTCAAGCAGGTAATAAAGAACCGCTTAGAAAGCACCTTGAAAAAGTTGTCGGTGCTATTGAGGGCTTCAACCCGTCACAGGCAAAAGAGGGTTGGGTCGGAATTTCTTCAGATACGCAAAAACTTATTGTTGATAAATTAGAAAATGATATCAAAACTTCTAACAAAAACAAAATTAGTAGTGAAACAGAAAAATATATTCATACGCTAATTACTTCATCTACAGGCGCTGAATCTAAAATGCGCTTGAAAGGCCTTGGAGGTAAAGAAACCGTTACAGGCTTAGATTTGAAAACAATCCTTGAAAACACTTATTCTGTAACAAAAGCATTTACATCTGAAAAAGTCGGTAACGTATTCCGTAATACAAAAGATTTTGGCGCAAACGAGTTTATTAAATCAATGAAAGGATTTAATATGCGTCGTTCATTGCTCGGTGTCGGTATCGCGGGTGCAATTGGTATGTCAATTCAACCGATTAACAGATATATTACAAAGAAAAGAACCGGTCAGGATAAATTTGTTGGCGGTGGTGAAAAAGACGATTCTTTTGGATTTAAAGTTAGAAAAGGACTTGCAGCCCTTGCATTTGGTGCCGGCTCATTTGCGTTTATCAGTACAAATGTAAAAGAAATTCTTCCTAAACTTCAATTCCGTGGCATGATTCCGTCATTAGACCAGTTTAAAGCGATTTATGGTTTGACTATTATGTCCCGTTTCCTCGCGTCTAGAAACGACAATGAATTGACAGAATCTGCAATCAAGGACGTAATAGGATTTGCTAACTGGTTAATCCTCGGTAACATCGTAACAAAAGGTGTTGCGCACGGACTTGATAAAGATTTGATTAATATCAAAGAAAGCGATAAAGGTCAGGGCTTCTTTAAATGGCTGAAAAATTCAAGCGTAAAAACCAGAGATGAAGTTCTTCTTGCAAGCTTGAAAAAAGAAGGCATTTCAGCTGTTGAAAACGGAAAATCTTTGAAATACAGTGAAATGTTGAAGAAAATTCCCGCAAGTGACGCGGTAACAAAAGCAAAATTAAGAAAATTGAACATAGCACAAGTAGCCGGTTACTTGTATTCAGGTCTTGTATTGGGCTATGGACTTCCAAAACTCAACGCATACCTTACAAACCGTCGTATGGCAAAATTAGCGGCGGAAGAAGCAGCAAAAAAGGCGCCAACGGACGATACTTCGGGATTTTTCCGTAAACAAACAGAAATTAACAGCTTTTTAAAAGCTTCATAATACTAAGAGCAGGCGCGGGATTCCGCGCCTTTTTTTATAGGTGTCTATAGCCCTTTTTGTAAAAAATCTATTATGTTCATAACTTTTATTTTTTTTGCAAAGAGGGCTTTGTTTAATCCTATTATGCAGGCTGGGCAGGAGGTTAAGACAATTTCAGCGCCAGAAGCTATTATTTCCTGAGCTCTTTGTCTTGCAATTTTATTTGCAATATCTGGCTTTTTCAACGCAAATTCTCCGGCTAATCCACAGCAGGTTTCGGGAAGTTCTATAAATTCTACGTTTTCGCAATTAGCTTTGAGTGTTTTTATGAAGTCTGTGTTTTCAAGGTGGCAGGGTTTATGGAATGCCACTTTGTAGTGCTTTTTGAATTTGAATTTTAGGCCGAGTTCTGCGATAAGGGTTTCGGCATTGGTGAATTTTTTATTGATTGTTCCGTAGCTTTTTAGCGTGCTTTCACAACTTGCACAGTCAGTGAGGATTGTATCAGCCGCAGAGGCGTTAATTAAATAGCTGTTTCGCTGTTTGACTTCTTCAAAAAGCTCTAAATTCCCCGCAGAAAAAAACGGAAGCCCGCAGCAAGAAAAGTCAGCGTCAATAAGTTTTACCTCTGCTCGGTTTAAGATTTTTTTGAGCGCGTTTTCGGTTGTTGGTAAAATTTCGTTTACACAGCCTCTGAAATAGAGGATTTCACGAGTGCCTGAGGATTTGACGCGAAACGGATTTCGGCAGAGGTGTATTATTCGTTCACAAACTCTGTGAAAAATTTGTAAAAATTTGAAATATCGTTGTTTTGAGATGTATTCGTATTTTGCGGTCTGTAGAATTTCGCAAACGTTAACACCTGCAGGGCAAAATTCTGAACATTTACCGCATTTTGTGCAAAGGTCAAGGTAGGAGTTAATGTTTGCGTTTAGTTTTAAATCGCCTTTCAAAACGCCTGATAACATGACGAATTTGCCTTTAGATACAGCACATTCGTTGCCTGTTAGTTTATAAATCGGGCATGCACCCTGACAAAGCCCGCATTTTGAACATTTGTTTATCTCTTTTTCAAAATCTTTCAGTTTCTTCATATTTCTATTATCGCACAAATTTGTTATATAATAATAGAATGAAAAAGTTCGCTGGATATTTTTTACTTTATGCAATGGCGTTTAGTATGCTATACCCGTTTTTTGCAATGTTAAACCTTTCTTTCGCAGATAACGCGGATTTTTTCTCTAACCCGGGGCAATTTATACATCTGGATTTGTCACTGGAGAATTACAAACGATTATTTGCGGATATTCCGGTTGTTAAGTATTTTCTAAACAGTTTAATCGTTGCGTTGGCGGCAACGGTTGGACAGGTGATTTTATCTGCGTTTGCGGGTTATGCGTTTGCGCGTTTTAACTTTCGCGGTCGTGATATTGTATTTTTGATAATCCTTATTACTATGATGATTCCGCCGCAGGTGAATATTATTCCTCTGTTTTTTATGATGCGGGAATTGCATTTGATAAATACTTATTCTGCCTTGATTTTGCCTGCAATGTTCGGCGGGTTCGGAATATTTATGATGCGTCAGTATTTTCTGGCGTTCCCGAAAGACCTTGAAGAAGCCGCAAGAATTGATGGATGCAATTATTTCCAAACTTTTTATAAAATCGTCCTGCCATTGGCGCTTCCTGTAATTGCAACGCTTGCGATTTTTACGTTTGTATCGACTTGGAATAGCTTTATGTGGCCGCTAATTTCGACAAATACTGAAAGTTTAAGAACATTACCTGTTGGCCTTGCTATTTATAAGGGAAGTTTCCGTGAACTTACGCAATGGGGAGAACTCCTTGCTTGCGCGGCGATTTGTACTATTCCTGTCGTTGCGGTATTTATTTTGGGTAAAAAATATTTTATAAATGATATATTATTGGGTGGTGTAAAGGAATAAAAAACGGCGGATTTAAAAAATCCGCCGTTGATTGTTTTATCCACAGTCTACTAAACGTTAGCAGTAGCTTTAGGGCCAGCGTTAACGATTTCTGATGGCATATTTGGATATTTGCTAGAGAAGTTATCAGCAAACATTTGTGCCAATTTGTTAGCAGATGCGTCATAAGCTGATTTGTCAGCCCACATTCCGCGTGCGTCAAGCATTTCATCAGGAACGCCAGGGCAAGATGTAGGATAATCAACGTTGAATACATCGTGGTGTTTGAATTCGATTGAAT
>CANAJP010000069.1 GCA_947361615.1 uncultured Candidatus Melainabacteria bacterium
AAGCCAAGACTTAAACACATTTTTAAATTATAGGCCACAACGAAATGACAAATACGATATATTGTATAGCACTTTAAAATCTAATATTGATAAAGAATATACAAAAACTTCTCTAGTTAAAGAATTAATGCGTTTAGGTTGGTCGCGTAGATCCGCAAATAAAGATTTTGAAGAAATCGTTTCATATATAAAAGAGCTTGCACTTGATGATGAATATATTTTTATGGAGCAACAAATTAATAATAATTCCGGCATGAAATATTTTTTAAGAAATAAAAATGAGCAACTTGAAAATAATAATATAATTTCACTTGAAAAAATATTAGTGGCAAATGCGGAAAATATGGGAAATGCCTTGCTATAAGGGGATGTTCGCGTTTGCCACAATGGTAAATGCGGGAAATCCGAAATGTGGAGAATTAAAGAATATGTTAGAAAATATTACGCTGGAAACTCTTATAAACCGACTGGGGCAACCTACCCGAAAGATAGGCGGTGAGTATGTTTGGCAATGTCCTTATTGTATGGATAGCCACAAAGATAACCTAAAATTCAACGAACAAAAAGGCTTGCTTAAATGTTTTGCTGATGATAGCCATGCTAGACGGCTTTTAAGCGAGATTAATAAGCAAACGGGTAATAACTATCAGACGGCACAGAAAAACCTCAAGAATGGGCTTACAGGCATGCCTGCGCAGTTATCCACAAAACAGCTAGATGAAAATCTTTCGTATATGTTTGAATGTAATAATACGTTGCTCTCTGATGAAAAAGCCTTGAAACATCTTGAACATAAACGCGGAATAAATAGAAATACTGCTGAATTTTGTGGGATTGGTATTGACAAGGCGTTGCATAGGTGGGTTTTACCTATATTTAAGTATGGTGAGAGTAAAATTATAGGCTTTGAATACCGTCCGGCAATATTGCCTAATGCAATAGCAATTAAAAGGACAGCGGCGGAACTGGAAGCTAAAAAAGGTATTACGCGCCGTAAAGGCAGTATTTCAGGAATGGCTGAAATTAATTGCAGAACATCGCAATGTGAGATTTTGACAATCGTAGAGGGCTTTTTTGACGGTTACGCGTTATTTCAATACCTGCAGGAACAGGAACAAGGCGAATATTACCATATTGTAACCCCTAGTAATGGTATAAGTTCATTACAAAAGCAAATGCACGCTTTAGATTTCACAAAATACAAAAAAGTTTATTTGTATATTGATGCGGACGACAAAAGCGCGCCGGTTATGAGAGAAATCTTGAATAACTACCAATTTATAGAACCTATACAATTAGCGTGTTGCAAGGATTTTAACGAACATTATTTAAAATGTATAAATAAAGGAGTATAAATAATGCCAAATGTGAGATTTGAAATTAATAAAGAGTTATTAAAAAGAATTATTAACGCACATAAGAAATTTATTGATGGTGTGGATGAAAATATTTTAAATGCTTTTCATTTTGAAGTGATAAAAAATGAGTTAAACATCTATACTACAGACGGACACAGAGCGTTAAAATCTACCGTTGAAATAAATAATATTTCAAATATGGATTGTTCTTTTAATGTTAGTGCATATTTAATAAATAATCTTGTTATTTTGTCTAATTCTCAAATTTTACTTGATGTCACTGTTGAAGATGATAGCGTTAGCTTCACAGATGGCGCAGCCGGTACGACACAAAAATATGTGTTAACACAGGGGATTTATCCAAATGTACAAAAGTTAATAGATACACATAATTACAAAGATGATAACTTTTCAATTTCTTTCGATAAAAAATTCTTCAATGAATTAAACGCGTTGATATGTGATAACAAGACCAACATAATCAACTTGAATTTTAATAAAGAAGATAATCTAAAACTCGTCGTTGCGCATAATTTTTGTAAAGAAATTAAACAAACTGCGCTTTTAATGCCGGCTAAAATATAGGGAGAAGTGAGGAATATGCAAGTAGATTTTGAAGTTAAGGGCAAGGTTAAGGCTAAACAATCCGTAAGATTTACGCGTGAGGGCAGGAGATACACACCCGGCGATATGGTAGAGTATGCGAACTTTGTACGAATGAGTTTTATAAGCAAATATCCGGCATGGGATGTACAGAATTTCGCTAATAAGCCCTTAAAGGCAGAAATAAGCGTTTACATGCCAGTTCCCAAGAGTTATACAAAGAAAAAAGCTGCGCAGGCGTTAAATAATGAAGTAAGACCTACGGTTAAGCCTGATTGCGATAATATCGCTAAGAATGTAAACGATGCACTCAATGGGATTGCTTACCCTGATGATAAGCAAATTGTAAGCCTTACGGTAAATAAATATTATGCGAACAGCGAATTTGTTAAAATTAAAATAAGTGAGGTTGTTGAAAATGGCTAATGAAAAGAATTTGAAATCGAACTCCGAGCGAACCCCGAGAGAACGCAAAGAACTTGCACAAAAAGCAGGGATAAAATCCGGTGAAGCAAGGCGCGAAAAGAAGCTATTAAAACAAGTTGCTGAGGATAAGTTGCTTGAGCTTATGGGTAATGGCAAAAGTTTTCAAGAGAACGCAATAGAACAGTTACAGGACGCTGTTTTAAACGGACGTATAAAGCCCACCGACCTTGTAAAAATTCTTGAATTCCTCCGTGATACTTCGGGTCAAAAACCTACAGACAAGCAGGAAATAACAAATAATAATACTTCTAGACCTCGAGTTTATTTTACAGAGGCAGAGTTCAATAATTTAAGCACTGAGGAGATTATTAAGAAACTTCGGGCAGCGGCAAACTGCGATATTCATTTTATGACAAAAGAAGAAGAGGCAGAATATGATGCGCATATTGACGCAATAATCAACGGAACAGGAGAATACAGCTTATGACAGAAAACGAACAAGGGAAAGCACAACAAGGGAAATTAGGGGAGCTTTTTATTGATTTAGGTGTAAAAGGTTTTCCAAAATTTTTAAAACAATTGAATAGTATTTCTGCAACATTTTTACTGACCAAAACCGCGGCAGGACAACTTATAAAGCCATTAGAGAAAATCGGCGAAGCCGTAAAAGAAGCAGGAAACGCAGGCTTAGATATCACAAAAAAGTCAAACGCCTTAGCTACATCACCATTAAATGTCCAAAAATTGCAGAAATATTTAAAATCTAAAAATGCAAGTGAAGGCTTAATAAATGATATCGCACAATTGGAAACACTTTTATATGGCGCCAATCATGGACGTGGAGGTTTGCCTCCACGCTTTCTAGAATCATTACATCTTTTAGATTTGAACCATACGAATTACCAGGGGGATTTTGAAAGCATTTTACGTTTTATAGATGATGTCCAAACTGCAGTGAAAAAGAAAAATTTAAACCCTACTACACGTAATGCGCGTTATAGAGATTTAGGGCTGTCAACAGAGTGGGCATATTTAGCTGAACAAGGCAATTTTAATATATCAGACGCCTTATTGTTATCAGATAGGCAGACGAAAAAAGCTGTAGAAGCGGCAAATGCTAGGGCTGAATTTAACCAAGCTAAAGAAAATGTTATAGATAAAATTTCGGCGGAGTTTTTCAGCGAACCTGTAACCCAAATTGCAAAAACCGGCACACGAGCATTAAATGGTATAGCTGAAAGCGATGTAAAAGATTTCGCTCTAGACGCTATAACTGGTGTGGAGTTGGGCGGTGGTATTGCTAATCCCACATGGGCGCTTTTGGGTGCATTATCCCAAGTTGCAGCAAAATCATTATTCCGTGGAAAAGCATTTGAAAATAAGCAAAATAATCCTTCATCAACTCCGATCAAGTCATTAGATATAGAGGGCCGTGCAACAGGTTTTGCGGCGGCTTTATCGTCTTTATCTGCAACGCCTTTAAATCCCGATTGGTTTAATTTTGAACTTCCGAAACCAATAAATGATTATTCTTCATTGCCTATAATGCAGGAAATGCAAGCCGGTAATGGGTATATAGGCGCATTACCTAATTTAAGCCAAACCAACCATATAGAAATACGCACAGAAAACAAAATATACGGAGCAAATCCTACAGAAACAGCCAATAAGGTAACAAATTTAATAACGGAGCAAATGGCGCGCTCTCAATACGAGGCGCATAACCTTGCCGGTTTGTAAAATCAATTTTAGACGCCTTGCTACAATAAGAGTATGAGCGTATTTGAAAATTTTTATAACAACATAAATCAAAAATATGGCGTGTCAGACCAACTGGCGAAAGCTAAGCAACTGCTAAAAAAGGAAATTAGCGAAGATGGTACACTGGTGAGCATTTTAAGTAATACCGGCATTGCAGGGTTCAAGTTTCATTGCCCGCAGTCTGAACAAGTTAAATTTGAAAGCGATGTGACAGATTACTATGTTGATACAAATACGCCGGTACAAGACCATATTGCGCGCAAGCCCATAACGGTAACTGTCAACGGTTTACAAGGCGAGTATTTTTATTCAGTCAACCCGATTGAGGACACGCTAGCATTGGTCCAACCTACTATGAAACTTGTAAAACAATTTTTGCCGAAGTTATCCGCAGCGACAATGCAAATCAAGGCAAGAAAAGCCGTTGCGCAGGCTGCAGCGACCCCGAAATATAATCCTGCAACAGGAAGCTATGAAATTAGCGCAGGCGTAAGTTTGAGAAAAAATACTTTTAATGCGGTGGATATGTTCAAAGCATTTCAAGAGTTGTACAAGTTAAAATCTGCGCAGACACGCGCTTATTATTTCTTTTTAGCAATGTGGCGCTCTGAGGCTCTTTTTTCAGTTGAAACGCCGTGGCAAGTCCTTAATAATATGGTTATTACATCCGTTGTTGCCTTAAGAGATAATAACGCCGATATAGCCGATTTTACGGTGACGTTTAAACAAATTTCTAAGACACAAAGTAAAACGCAAACATATAGCGAATATGTAGCAGGACGTCTAAAAGAGCAGGCTGCGCCGGTGGTAGACAAGGGAATAGATAAAGGCGAGAAAGTAGAGTTTTTTTAATGTTTAAATTTACAAATTTATCAAACGAACCTAAACAACAAATTACGATGATGGTTGATGATAACAACAGTGTCGTATTTAATTTTGAATATAAACCTAATTGTGCGGGTTGGTTTTTCGGGTTCAAATATGGCGATATAAATTATCAGAATATGAGGTTAGTAACTGCTTATAATATCTTGCGCGCTTATCGCAATTATTTGCCGTTTGGCTTGCGCTGCGATACCACAGACACAGGCGAACCTATGGATATTGACGATTTTGTCAGCGGTTACGCTACAGTTTATTTGCTTACAAAAGAAGATGTAAAGGCGGTGGAGGCTAATTACTATGGAAAAATGGGGGCGTAATTTTAAGGCTGTTTTTCAAATAGGCAAAGATAACGAAAACGATGAGTTTATTGTTGATGAAGTCATAACGGTTGAATATCCTTATACTCTTCGTTTAAGCACTGATAGCGGTATTAATATGAGCGCTAATACAGGAGTTTTTCAGTTATATAATTTATCTGAAACTTTACGCTCTAAATTATGGCTTGACCCGTGGGAATATGGCAAAAAAAAGATAGGAATGGTTCTTTATGCGGGTTATCAGGATGTAATGCCGTTGATTTTTCAAGGTTGGGTTAATCTCTGCGTTTCATATAGAGAAGGTGGTGCAGTTGATTGGATAACTGAAATACAAGCCTTTGCAGGTGGTGACATCTTTGCAAAAGGCTATGCTAATTTAACAGCTGCAAAAGGAACACGATTTATTGACTTAGTTAATTATCTTATAAAAGAGGCGCCGGATGTAAAATTAGGTTATATTTCGCCTAAAATTCCACCTTTAAAACGTGATACGACTTTTATCGGTCAAACAATGGACTTGCTGGGGCGTGCGTATGGTGAATATAACATTTATATTGATAAAGGTGAATTAAACATATTAGGTAAAAATGAGGTAGTCCCCGGCGAAATACAAGTAATTACAGACGATACCGGGCTTTTAGGGAGCCCCAGACGAGCAAACTTATTTGTAGAAGTAAATACAATTTTTGAACCGGGATTAAGGCCAGGGCAGGCAATAAGCATATTGAGTTCTTCATTGCCGGAATTAAATCAGGCTTATCAAATAAACGATATTAAGCATAACGGCATAATTAGCCCTACAGAAAGCGGCACCTTAATTACAAGCCTTGTTTTAACTTTATTCCCAACAGATGATTACGAAACGTTAGAGAAAGCAGTTGCTGGAAGTTATACCGGAACCCCGACAACTGGCATTTGGCAAAAACCTGTTAAGGGGATTGTGACTAGTCCTTATGGTTGGCGTGTGCATCCTATTAAAAAAGTAAAGAAATTCCATTATGGAATGGATATAGGCGCACCGGCAGGAACACCAGTAATTGCGCCAGCAAATGGGACGGTTCTGTTTTCAGGTACACGTGGCGAATTAGGCAAATTTATAGAGATAGATAACGGGGAAATTCAAGGCTCAAGAGTTACAAGCGGATACGCACACCTGCAGACATATATTGTTCAAAGTGGGCAAACTGTTTCACAAGGGCAAATAATCGGTTATGTTGGTTCGACTGGTAGCGCTAAGGGACCTCATTTACATTTTATAACTAAACGAAATAACACTTTTGTAAATCCTACTGAATATATAGGAAATTACGGATAAGGAGGAATAATGAGCGGTATTTTAGAAAGACAAAAATCACCTATAAACTTTAATGATACGCTGCGCACATTGCAAGACGCGATATTTTCGCGCTTAAATTGTCACAATGTGGGGCGGATTATTGAATTTGACCCGACAACGCAAACTTGCACGGTTGAATTAATGGTATTGAAACAATTTAATGAGCAGACCTTTGCGGCCGCACCGATAACGCAGGTGCCGCTTGTAATCCTCGGCGGCGGTGGCGGACATATCACAATGCCGAACCCTGTCGGCACAATCTGCATTCTGCTCTTTATGGATAGAAACATTGATAACTTCCTTGAAACCGGCGAGGCTTACAGCCCGTCTACGTCACGTATGCACGATTTCACGGACGCAATCGCCTTAACCACGTTCAAAACGCTTGCCAACCCTTTAACCGATTATGACGAAAAAGCCGTTACAATTATAAATGAGGAAATCCTCAAGGAAGCACAAAGTAAAAGCTTTATTAAGGTGTACGGAAATCTCGTACAACTGCATAGCCAGACAACGACAGAGGACGGCACGGCAGGGGCTACAATAAGTATTAATGACAAAGTAAGCATAAGTAATAGTAAACAGAATTTTACAAGCCTTATTGGGGCATTTCTGACGGCTTGCGAGAATATAGCCGTTGACCCTAACACAGGGATTTTAACACCGGCGAGTAAGCAGGCGTTTACGGATTTGAAAGAACAATTTGAGGAGTTACTAGGATGACAAAAAAAGTTTTAACAATTGGAAAAGGCGAAATGATGAGCATTTTAACGGTTATAGTTGGGCGTTGTCTGCAAAAAGAGCCGGTAGTTAAAAACGGTGAACAGGTAAAAGATGAACAAGGCAATAATTTGTGGCAATTTGATGCGCAGGGCGCTGTTGCTGCTCTTGAATTACTGGCAAAAATTACAGGTGTTTTATAGATTATCATGCCGGAAGTTTAGACGAAAGAAAAGGCAATAATTTGCAACAGATTGCAACAGATCTGACTATGTTTAGCACTTTTTACGCTCAGATATTGCATACGCCCTTTAATAATAAGGGCGTTTTTGTTCTTGATACTGGCATGATGATAACCTAACCTTAATGTAAATTTATTTTGCAGAGTTTGCATGTTCCTAAGTAATATGTTATATCCTGTGTCAGGAGTTAATAAAACGATTTAGGGGGGGGGGGAGTATGTTAGCTTATTTAATTATTATTGCTACATGGGCGATTTTGTGAGCTATTTATAATTCAGATAATTCTGATACGGTTGACCACCAGCTTTATTATCAGTTA
>CANAJP010000070.1 GCA_947361615.1 uncultured Candidatus Melainabacteria bacterium
TATATCAAATCGAAAAACGAAAGGGGATATTATTATGGCTGGATTAGGCAAATTAGCAAAATTAGCGTGGAAAGGTATCAGTTATCTTCCGAAAAAAGCACACTCTTTACAATGCCCATTTATTGCACCTGCTGGCGGACAATTGAGTAAAGGGCAAAAAGTTGCCAACACAATATTTAAAGCAACAGAATACACAGCTGTTGCAGGTTTTGTTGGAGTAGCGGGAGCAATGTGTTATGAAAGCTATCAAGTTGGCAATGCCGGCAAACACAAAGAATATGAAGAACACAATCTTAAAGTTTCAAAATATTTTGATACATTGGTGGGAACAACAGTCGGATTCTTATTGGGAGGAGCAATTGGAGCCTTAGCTCTCGGTGCTGCAGCATATTTAACACCAAAAGATTTGTTACTTGGCAACGAGGAAGTTTGTAATCATTCTGGTAAAAGTATAACATTGAACGAACTCAGACAGGCAAAAGCTGCGGAGGCAGAAGAAGCCCAAGAAGCGGAAAAAGAAGAAAAACCGGAAGTTAAGGCTGATAAAAATGCGGTAGAAAAATTTTGTAAAGAACTGGAAAATCTACAAGTCGGTCAAAGCATTACTGTACCGGAATTATCAGCCGATTCAGGAAAGCTCAAAATGCAAGCTGGAGAACAAGGAATTGAACTAGCTCCGGGAGATAAAATCACAAGAACAGAAGATGGTTTTGAAATAGTTAAGGCTAATAACGCAGAAAAAACTGAAGAAGTCGAAAAGCAAGAAGAACAAGCAGAATACGTAAAAAAAGAAGAAAATACGAACAAAACTGATGAAGAACAGAAAAAAGAGGTCGAAAAACAAGAAAAAGCAGATTCTGAAGAAAAAGCCGAAGAAAAAGTGGAAGAAGAACAGGTTCAACAACAAGAACAAGCACAGCAAGAAGAACAAGAAAAGCCCGTTCAAGAAACAAAACCCACGAACAACATATTCGGCGGCGCTATCAACGGAATTACAACAGCAACGCACGATGTCGTAAAAGGTGACTGTTTATGGAATATCGCAAAACAAGAACTCCAAAAAGCTAACCCTGGCAAAACCATCTCTAACGGTCAAATTCTTGCTCAGGTTAAAGAATTCATTAGATTAAATCCGCAAATCAAAAATCCGGATTTAATCTATCCAAGCCAACAAATTAAAATGTGTGCTTAAAGGACGGGCCGAAAGGCCCGTTTGTTATTTGTCATCGCGAACCCTACTCGGGTCATCCCTTTTCTGTCATGCTAAACTTGTTTCAGGATCTGTCCAGTATTCCGTGAGCATGACAGCATGGGGATTTTAACGACAACCTAAATTTAAGAAACCGCCTTGACCGTTGACCAAGTTCAGGATGACAGGAAAGGAAATGTTTAACTCATTAGCCGTTTTCTTTAACTACTTTTTAACTTCGACGGTCACTCTAACAGCCTTACCGCCTTTATGTTTAAAACGGATTTCTTTTTGAGTAGACGCCGGAGTAAACTCGGCTTTTTGATAATTCATCAAATAACGCATAAACTTTTCACTAAACATAAATATCACACCTAAAACAATTAAATAATTAACCTACACATATATATAAAAACACAAAAGGCAAATATCTTGCCTTTTTGTTACATAAACTTTACAAACCGGGATACAAATGATATAATTATAAAGGATATTGGAAGACAACAGAGAGGATTTTATGCTTAAAGATAAAAAACATTCAACAGAAACCGTAAGCCCGAAAGCCAATGGATGGCTCCCACTCAGTGGGTTTACTATGGCAGAAATTTTGATTGCATTAACGATTATTGGTATTGTTTCTGCTCTCACTATCCCGCAAATTCTCGGAAATACAGGTGGTAGATCTCACAAATTATTGATGCAAAAGAATTATACTCTACTCGCACAAGCTTTAAGAGTTGCACATTCAAAACTTGAATTCGATACATCCGATGTTGACAGGATTGTAAATTATTCTAAAACTGGCGAACCTGCATTCAACGATCAGCTTTCTATAGAAAACCTGCTTACAAAAACTTTGGACATAAAAAAACTTGATAAAACCTCCCATCCGTTTGCAGGTAAATTAATAACATATACATCAAGTGCGATGTACTCTGCCTCAACTACAGCTGCAATTCAAAGAGCAGCCACTGAAACATCCAGCGGCGTTGCATTTGACACTGCTTCAGGCAAAGAAAAACAGCGTGGTGCAATTTTTGAAACCCGTGACGGCGCATATATTATTTTCCCTGATAAAGAAAAGCTTGCAGATTATGGATGCTCTAAACTTTCACCATGTATTGCTTATATCGACGTAAACGGAATGGAACCGCCTAACGCATTAGTAAACTGTGAAAAAGATACCAATACCGGTTACCTGAAATACAACTGGGAAGATTCAACCAATGATATTATTGGCGAGGACTACTATAGCGGCACTACATTAAAAGGCGCCTGCACTATCGATCCGATGAAAACAAATGACGTATTCCCTGTTTTAATCTACGGAAGCACGGTAAAACCGGCGATTAACGCAGCGGATGCCGTGTTGTCAGACCATTCTTAGATTTAGTGTAAATTTATATTAAAATAGCACCAACTTTTTTGTTGGTGCTATTATTATATTATGAGAGAAATTAAAGATTTAAAAAACGGAACACAATTTTTATATAAACAAAGCCCAAATACACCAAGAACAGCTTTTTGCTTCAATTTATCATTAAATCAGGAGGAGGCTATTCCGGGGCTTTATGTTGTTATGACAAGATTATTTCTGCAAGGAACGAAAACACGCTCCGCAGAACAGCTAGCACAGGAACTTGACGAATACGCAATTGAACTAAGCTGCGAACTCAAATCCGACTATTTAAGCTTCAAATTTGTCTGCCTTAACGAAGATTTTGACAAAGCGGTCGAAATTTTAACAGATATAGTTAAAAACACAACATTTGATGATTATCAAAAAGAAATCGTTAAATACGAGGGCGAAATTCAAGTTGCGATGGATTCACCGAGGAACAGAGCGCTTGAAGCGTATTTTAAAAACATTTACGCAAACCACCCTTACGGAACAACTGAAACGATTATTCTGGAAAACCTGGAAAGAATTACTAAAGAAGATATAATAAACGCTTACAAAGAAATCCGTGAAAACAGTCGTAAAGTTATTACAGTTGTCGGCGATGTTGATTTTAATTCCGCATTCGAACGCACGGAAGAAGCGTTCGGCGACTTAGAACAAAACTCAAAAGAGGTTGTTATCTTCCACAAGTCACCGCAAACAGAAACTATAGTTATTGAACAGGAAAAAGAAGACCTTAATCAGGCGCATATCATTAAAGGATGGCTTGTGCCGACTACCGGAAACAAGGATTTAGCAGCGTTGAAACTTCTTAACGTAATCTTAGGCGCGTCAGGGCTTTCATCAAGACTTTTTTGCGAACTTCGCGACAAAAAAGGGCTTGCATACGTTGTAAGAAGCAGTTATGACACAGCACTTTCTGCCGCAAACTTCAGAATTTATATAGCGACAGAACCTAAAAATATTGAAACCGCACTTGCAGGCTTCAAAGAAGAAATCGATAAAATCAAGGTCGAACTTGTGCCTGAAAAAGAACTCGCAGACGCTAAAAACAATCTTTTTGGCAAATGGGCGTTCACTCTTGAAACAAACCAGCGTCAGGCAACACTCCTTGCGCATTATGGAATTCTTCGCTTAGGGTTTGATTATATGGAAGAATTAAAAAAGCAAATCCAAGCCGTAACAGTAGAAGATTTGCGTGAATGCGCAAATAAATATTTTACAGATGAAGATTTTGTTCTTTCAGTATTGAAACCCTAACCCGAAAGAGTAATGAACACAAACATATTTTGCCCGATAATATAAATAAAAATGATAAAAAGAATAATCTTAACAATACTAGCCATACATTTGTCCATAACAGGAGCGCTGTGCGTTTGTCCTGTAAGCTCTGTCACGCCCGTGAAAGCAATTGAGGCGCATGCAAAAACGAAGTTTGAACCTATAAAAGATTACATCTATTACGGCTATACTCCAACAGGTTTTGTAATCAGCATAAAGGACGAACTAATGTTTGACGAATGCGGAGAACTCAATGACTGTGGCAAAATGCTACTCAAAGTTATGGCAGAAATAATGAAATTCAGCGGTCGAAAATGGTTTATCCTCTGTCACACAACAGAGGGAAAAACCCAAGTTGACAGAATTTCACGCACATCACTCAGAGCAGGCGCGATTACAAACTATCTTACAGACATCGAAACCTGTCTTATTAACCAGATTTTCCCGATAGGTTTTGGATCAATCATGCCGACAAAACACAAAACCGAAGGACATAAAGCCTTAAACAATCGCGTAGACTTCATTATTGAAGAATACACGCTAAACGTCAATTAACGAAACCGCAAGTCAATATCTAAGTATGGAACCGGCTCAGCCGATAACTTAAATAATGCTTTTTTGCAGTCTTTGAGAACGTTTTTCGTTAAGAATATTTTTGAGTTTAACAATACTTTGAGCGTGAAGCTGACAAACACGAGATTCTGACATACCAAGCATCTGCCCAATTTCTTTAAGTGTCATGTTCTCTTGATAGTAAAGAACCATAATATTCCGCTCTCTTTCAGGAAGCCTTTTCAACGCGTTTTCCAATTCCTGTTTAACATTCTTTTCTTCAGCGAATTCATAAGGAGTTCTGCTGTGTTCATCCTGAATTGTGTCGATAACTTCCAAACTATCATCTGACGAACCTTGCTTATCATAAATTGACGACACTGTAACATCTTCTGACAAAAGCTGGATAACCTTATCAACTTCCATATCCAAATATTCTGCGACCTCTCTTGAGGTAGGCATTCTGCCAAGTTCCTGTTTTAATTCTTCTTGAGCCAGTTTGATTTTTTTCAACTTTGTACGAACGCTTCTAGGTAAAAAATCTTCTGAACGAATTCTATCCAGAATAGTTCCACGAATTCTTATTAACGCGTAGGTTTCAAACTTAGTATTTTTATCAACAGAAAAACGTTCTATCGCGTTAATTAAACCTTCTACACCATAACCTGCGATATCTTCCGCAGAAACACCATTTGGCAAAGTCATTTTAATACGCCCAACTACGTATCTGATAAGATAAATATATTGACAAATGAGCGCATCTCTCACCGCTTTATCTGATTTATTTTGAAAATATCTTCCCCACAATTCAACGAGTTCATTTTCAGGAAGTCTTTTTATATTATTGTACGATGTGAAATCAAAATTTTCGCTCATTACCTTTACCAAAAATTACCACATTACTATTCTATAATATTCAACATTAATCACATCATTTAAAAGGTGGAAACGAGAACAAAACCCTCCGTTCGGATGACAAAAAGAGAGGGTAAAAACCCTCTCTTAACAAAATCTCTCTTTATCCCCAAATTATGCAAAACAAAAAACACCCAACATAACCATTAGCGCTACAGAACTTGCCATAAACCACGTATGAATTACAGGCGGTTGATAAGCCCATGCTTCTTTAATAGTAACCGTTGCGTTTTGAATTGTTTGCATTTTAACCTCGTTTGTTATCTCTCTCTAAATACATTGTCTATATTTATCGAAAAATCACATCACCTATCCGGTTGATTATTTATCACCTTTCGGGTAATATACAACTATGGGACTAGAACTTTTGATGCCTGCGGGCAATATTGAAAAATTAGAATACGCGATTCGCTACGGTGCGGACGCAGTTTATCTGGGCGTGGTAGATTTCAGCCTCAGAGCTATGCGTAAGGGCGAACTTATTACGCTTGATAATATCAAAGAAGCTATCGCAAAAGCGCACGAACTTGGCGCTAAAGCTTACCTTACATTAAATATTTTTGCGTTTAATAACGATATCAAACAACTTGAAGAAGCTATCGATATTTTCAACGACGCGAAGCCCGATGCCGTTATCTTGAGTGACTTTGGTGTTTTCAATCTGGTAAGAAAAAGAATGCCAAATACTGACATTCATATCAGCACGCAAACAAACACGCTTAATTACGAGAGCGTTAAATTCTGGCGTGATTTAGGCGCAAGTCGCGTAATTTTAGCACGCGAACTGGCAATAAAAGACATTGCCGAAATCAGACGTCAGGTTCCTGACGTTGAACTCGAAAGCTTTGTTCACGGCGCTCAATGTGTTTCTTTTTCAGGAAGATGTCTGCTCAGCGATTATTTTTCAAAAGGTGAGCGCAAAGCTAACCACGGCAACTGTTCTCAACCTTGCCGCTGGAGCTACAAACTCGTTGAAAGCACACGACCTGATGAATATTTGGAAATCAATCAAGACGGCCGCGGCTCACATATTCTAAGTCCTAAAGACCTATGCCTTGTAGAATATCTGCCGCAATTAATCGACGCAGGTATAGATTCACTCAAAGTAGAGGGCCGAACAAAAAGTTTATACTATGTTTCAGCAGTTGCAAAAGCTTACCGTCAAGCAATCGACGAAATTCTAGCAGGAAATAAGGACGATTTACACAAATATTTCCTAGAACTGAAAAAAGTCGGAAACCGCGGATACACAACAGGTTTCGCACTCGGTGACAACAACGGCGACAGCTACAGTTACGATATATCTAAAGGCCTTGCAGGCGCGGATTTCCTCTGCGAATTCTGGGATAAGAAAGATGATTGGTATCTCGTCAAAGTCAAAAATAAAATGCTTCCGAATGACGAAATCGAAATCATTACGCCTGAAGAACAATTTGTTTCAAAAGTCGTAGAAATTCAAGATGAAAATGGCTTAACGCTAGATGTTGGCAACACCAACGCGGAAGTTTATATGAAATTCTCTGTTGAGCCTAAAAACTACAAATACGCAATGGCGCGCACTATCGGCATAAAAGGAGAATAGCTTGTTTTTAAAACCCGATTATAACCTTGAAAACATTTACGCAATCAACCTTGTGGAACTCAAAAGCCGCGGAATAAAAAACATTCTTTTCGACCTCGACAGCACGATTATGGCCTCAAAATCAGGCTGTTACAGCGCAGAAACCAGCGAATGGCTTGAGCGCGTGAGAAAAGAGTTCTTTATCGGGGTTGTTTCAAACAACGAAAAACAATCTTATATAGAAAAGGTCAAAGCTTGCACTGATTTTCCTTGCGTTTTCGGCGCACACAAACCCGATACAAAAGTCGCACTTGAATTTATGAAAGAACACGGGTTAAACGCAAACGAAACAGCATTTGTGGGCGATCGCCCGCTTACTGATATTCTATGCGGCAAACGCCTGGGCTGCATGACAATTTTGGTCGACTCCATTACAGCCAAAACAGAAAATTTACCTACTCGATTTGTCCGCGGGTTAGAAAGAATTACAATTAGAAAATAACCACCACCGTACTGTCATCCCGAACTTGCGGATTTGCGTACGGATGAACGAAGTGAAATCTGGATAGCGAGCAGATTAAGCCGGCAGGAACGTAGTTCCTTAGGCGAAACTCTGGGAGCGTGGAGCAAATCCAAGACAGTTTCAGCATCTGGCCAACGATACTTTTCAAGAATAAACAAAGGAATTATTCTTACATTTTACGTTGAAAATTTTGTTGAATTTTTCTACTTAACTTATCCACGGAATATGGGACAGATCCTGAAACGAGTTCAGGATGACATATATTATATATACGTTATACATACGCCATACCGACGAAATTTACGTTTGTTAATAATAGTGTCCTGTTCAGCACGGGGGGGGGGGGGGGGGGGGGGGGGGGGGGGGGGGGGGGGGGGGGGGGGGGGG
>CANAJP010000071.1 GCA_947361615.1 uncultured Candidatus Melainabacteria bacterium
TACGCTGAGTATTCCACGTACGTTCGTTAATGTTACCGGTCAAACTCGGCAACGTAATTGCTGCAACCACGCCGATAATTGTTAGTGATAACAAAATTTCAGCCATAGTAAAAGCAGCGCTTTTTGTTTTTTTCATGTACATCCAGACATCTCCTTTCTATTGTACAAACATATTAACTATATGCTTACATACATTTTTATAAAACATGTTCGTATACTACAATTATAAGCATATTCAAAATTTCTCTCAATAGAAAACCAACTATATGTTTACAATATTTTACATAATTTATTGATGTATACATCAATATAGAAATTTAACATTTCTATACAAACTAGCAAAAAATAGTATTCAGCACACTTTAAGTTGCATTATGAGAATAAATAGTATAAACACGTTTACATTTAACCCGTATTCAAATACAAATAACACAACAAAAACTATACGTAGACATCAAACTACACCGCACACAGAAGGGCGGCGCAATAGTGCCGCCCTGAATAGCGCTGCGCTATTCATAAATTTCGACGGGGGAGCCTCACTTAGTTTGAAATCAACAATTCACAACCTTGAATTCCTCGGGCAGACAGCAGGCCACACGATGTTCCCGCCACGGATTCAAGAGAAAGCCGCTTCGATTTTATCAACAGGCAACCCGCACAATCAACGCCTTGTTGACGTTCACAAGGGCATTTTTGGCAAAATAAAGGAATGCGAAACGCTTTCCGAAATAAAATCATTATTTGAAGAAGAAAAACTATTTGCAAACGTCATAAGCGACAGTAAAACAACATTCGCCGAGGGTTCATTCGCTGACCTTGTAAAAAAAGGACAGAACGAATACTTTAATAAAGACGAAGACCTGTCTGTACAAATAATTAAACTTTACTGGGGAGACGGCTTTTCTCTAAACGACCTCAAAACCTACACCGACGGTAAAGATATAAACTATTTATTGAATAAATTAAATATTCCTAAACGCGAAAAACATTACGGTCACTACCTTAAACTTTCTGATGAAGAATACAACACCCGAATCACACGCGAAATGGCGCAAAAACGCCTTGAAGCGCTTGATAGAAAGGCACAGGCTCAAGATGGTGAACCTGTTTACATTCCACACAGACAACTCTCAGATATACACAAACAGCATATTTCCGAGGGGTTAATTAAATATTATCAAGAAAACCCTATTGCTTGCTATAATATCTCAAAACGCCAACGCGAATTCTATGAGAAAAACCCCGAACAGAAACTTATTTTCTCAGCTGTTTTAAAACGCGCCTGGGGGTTAAAATCTGCCGATAAGATTAAAAAAGCTCTCAAGAAATATATGTCAAAAGACTTTGACCCTAAACTTCTCACAGAGCCGCTTTCAATGAATGAAAAACAAAGCGCAGCAATGAAAAGATTCTGGAGCGAAAACGAATGGGCACGCAAAACACACTCAAAAAATATGCAATACGGCTGGAAAGTCGTAAAAGAAGAATTCGATAACCCGCATTTAATATTCAACTATCCGATTGGACTTATAAATGACATAATGGAATTCGGCAAAAAACGGGGCGTATCGCTTAATACAGAGGATTTTACAACCACATACAATACAATTACAAACAAACACATGTACCACGAAAAATTCTTTAATACATTTAGCGAGTTTATCAACGAGCCAAACAACGCAGATATCGTTGCAAGTCTATATCAGTATTCTCTCGTAAAAAGCATACACAATATTCCGAAAAATGCGACCAGACAAAACATTCAATCACGCAAAAAAATTCTTGATATCTTAACTAAAAAATACCAATCACAAATTTACGATTTAGACCCCAAAACAGGCAAAGTTATCGGATATAAAGAATTAAATATTGACCAGGCAAGAACAATTTTTATTAACGTTCAGCTTGATTTGAGAAAAATGGATCCTGATTTAGAAGAAGAATTCGTAGCACAACTTTCAATGGACTACCCAATTGTAAAAGCAGAAGCCCTAAAACACAGGAAGTAAAAAATGAAAATAACAGCAATAAATACATTTAATAAACCAACCTCGTACAATACAATAAAAAACAATGTTCATAACACACAGCAAACAACGTCAAGCGGAGTTTATAATCCAGTATATTACAATGACTATAATGTACGCATAAGTTTCGGTAAACGTTCTCCTGAGGACTTCTATGCTCAAGACTTCAACAAAAATAACATGCCGGAAACAATGCAAAAATATTTGTATGCAAAATTTAATGAACGCAGCAAAATAGCACCTGTTCAGATTATGCAGGAAGCTTTTGATAACCTCAACGGAACCAATACCGTTGATGAGATTAAAGAACGTTTCCCTAACGAACCAAAATTTCAAAAACTTCGACCTGCTAATTACTCAGGAGCCACATCAGGGGTTTTGAAGAAAATAAAAGAAATTAAAGCTATGCAGGAAACGCCCGAACCGCTATTCAAAGACGGCTGCGATGATTTAACGACCTATCTTGTTAAAAAGATTTATCTTGAAGGCAAAACTGTTAAAGAAATCGACAAAGATTTTGCAACTGATATAAACGAAATTTATGAACTTGCCGCACGCGTACCGTCAGAAGCTAAAAAAACAACAGGTAAGAGCGAAAGTGTTTATTTTTCACACTCAACGATTTATAACCTTGGAATCCGCTTCCCTGAAGTTCCTTTCTGGAATTCGTTTATTGCAACCCGTGATGATTATGAGCGCACAAACCGCGTAAAAACTGTAACAGGGGCCTTCGTCAACGCGGATAGTTCCGAGGGTAAAGCTGAAATAGCACGCAGACAACAAATTAAACAATCTCAGGAAACACCAAAACCACGAAAATATAACTTCAAACGCCACGACTTGAAACAAATTTCTGATAACATCGTGAATTCTAAGGGCGAAACAACAAAAGCCTTAAAAAAATCACGCTCAAATAGAAATATTGAAGAACTTACATTCCTCCAAAAATACTGGAGCCAAATTATGTCTGTCGCAACAGAAAGAATTAATCTTTCGGAAGAATTAATAGATTTCAACGCGCACAGAAAATCAGGCCAGCAAAAAGTCGAAACAACCGTTATGGACAAATTGATTTCCGGTGCTGATTTGAATTCCACAGAAAGCACACCTTTCAAAATTTTCTGGAACGAAAGACCTGACTTGAAAGGCCATTTTTCAAACGCAATCGCCGATACAATTATATTATTCACAGATGAATTTGGTGCCGACGGTAAAAACCCGCGTTTTGAATCACTTCTTGAATACGCAAACAACATAAAACCGGCACGCGAAGCACGTAAGCTTCAACACGCCGCAATTCAGGCAGAATACGACGAACTTGCCAGAACACTTCCACCGTTAGATGAAGCAAAAACAAACACACATTCACAGGTTAATGAACTCAAAGAACTTATAAGAAAAAATCAGCCTGATGAATTTACATACATAATAGATGGCAAAGAGATAAAAACTCCATTCGATATCAGACACCAATCAAAATTAGCTATTGCAAATGACCTTATACTAATACCTAAACCAATAGCCGCCCTCTATTCTAAAGAACTTGACGAAATAGTAAAAGATGATCAGATACGTTTCTGGCTTTCCACAAGTTTTTTACCTGAAAAGGCTCCGGAAGAAATAAAACCTTTATTATATTCGGAAGAACAGCTTAGAGACCTCAACCGCAACCTTATTGAAGTAATGGAAGAAAAATACAACCCGCAAATAGAAGCAACCCGCTTCACAATATTTGAATACGCAAATTCAAGAGGTTTACTCACCCCTGAATATATTAAGAAAAACGCAAGACGCGACATTCTTTATATGAGAGATGACATTCTGGACGATGCTCAAAAAACAGGCCGTATGGGTAAGGCCCAACAAGAAATTGACAGCATTTTCAAACGAGTTTTCATACCACTTACAAACAAAGAAAAAAACGGTATAAGGCAGGATTTATTTGATTTCTTAAAGAATTACAATATTAAGAATACAATATATCCTAATCTATTCATTCCGCGTGTATTACAACTTGTTTCTGAAACCCTGAATAAAGAAAAAGGTTATTCGGATGATATAAAAACAATGCTTAGGACAGAATCAATTGTAAGTAGAGAAGGCGCTGTTCTCAGACAGTTATTATCTCCACAAACACATACTGAGATAAAAAATATTATCCGCGAACGCGCGGTTCAAAACCTTATTATTGATTTTCCGGAATTTATATCGCTGATTGCTACTGCTGACAAAGAAAAATTTATTAAAGTAATGGCTCCATTCCCAGAAGAAATTCAAGGAATGCTTCAGCTCGCAGAACGTGCAATTCTAACTCACCTGAAATTAAAATAATTTAATAAAACATTTAATTCTCAAATTTTCATGCTAGTATTAGAAAAACAGGGAGTATTTTATGATTACGATTAAAGATGTAGAACACGTTGCAAAACTTGCCCGTCTGGAATTAACAGACGAGGAAAAAGAACTTTATACAAAACAGCTTGGCGATGTTCTCCAATACGTTAACCAGATGAACGAAGTCGACACCTCAAACATAGAACCAATGACACAGGTCGTAGATTTCGTAAACGTAATGAGAGAAGACAAAGTTGTCTACGAACAGACAAAAGAAGAATTATTGAAGAACGCACCGGACGAAGAGAACGGGTTCTTCAAAGTCCCTAAAATCGGTGGCTAAAGACTTACGGCGGCACTCTTGCCGCCTTTTTTGTATGAATAAAATTTAATGAGGGGTAGTATGACAAAATATATTTTTATCACAGGTGGTGTAGTAAGCTCTTTGGGGAAAGGGATTATAGCTGCATCTTTAGGAAGACTTTTACGCGCACGCGGATTTTCAGTAATTAACCAAAAATTTGACCCGTATATTAACGTAGACCCGGGCACAATGAGCCCGTTCCAACACGGCGAAGTCTTTGTAACAGATGACGGTGCAGAAACTGACCTTGACCTCGGGCACTACGAACGCTTTACCGACACCAACCTTGGAAAACTCAACAATGTCACATCTGGAAGCGTTTACCAGACCGTAATCAACAAAGAACGACGCGGCGATTATTTAGGTGGAACAGTTCAGGTAATTCCACATATTACAAACGAAATCAAAGCACGTATTCATGGAGCGACAAAACAGTTTAAACCTGATTTCCAACTAATCGAAGTCGGCGGAACAATCGGGGACATCGAAAGCTTACCGTTTATCGAAGCAATCCGTCAGTTTAAAACAGAAATCGGCATAGGAAACGCCATTTCAATCCATACGACATTACTTCCGTACCTGCCAACTTCAGGAGAACTTAAAACGAAACCATCACAACACAGCGTTAACGTTTTAAGAAGTTACGGAATTCAGCCTGAAATCCTTGTTTGCCGTACATCACGTTCAATTCCAAAAACAGAAAAAGACAAATTAGCGCTCTTCTGCTCACTTGCCAAAGAAGCTGTTTTTGAATGCAAAGATATGAAAAGCATCTATGAAGTTCCACTCGCGCTTGAAGACCAGCATATGGCAGACGTAATTCTGGATTTACTCCGTGTCGAAAAACGCGAAGCTAATTTAGATACGTGGAAAAAACTTGTTAATACGATTAAAAATCCACAAAAAACAATAAAAGTTGCGATTGCAGGCAAATATACAAAACTTTCAGACGCATATATTTCGGTTGTAGAATCCTTGAAACATGCGGGCTTTGCGAACGAAGCTGCGATTGAAATCAAATGGATAAACTCCGAAGACTGCGTAGACTGGGATAAATGTAAAGAACTCCTGGCTGATGTTCAAGCGGTTGTAGTACCTGGTGGCTTCGGGGTACGCGGAATTGAAGGTAAATTAAACGTAATCAAATACGCAAGAACCAATAACCTTCCATTCCTTGGACTTTGTTTGGGTATGCAGTGTGCCGTCATCGAATACGCAAGAAATGTTGTTGGCTTAAAAGGCGCGAATTCCAAAGAATTTGACGAAAATGCGGCCTATCCGGTTATCGACTTAATGCTTGAACAGAAAAACGTTCAGGCATACGGCGGAACAATGCGTTTAGGCGCTTACGATTGTGTTGTCAAAAAAGGCACAAAAGCACATAAAGCATACGGTGCAGACCTGATTTCCGAACGTCACCGCCACAGATATGAAGTCAATAACGAATATTTAAAACAAATTGCTGACGCAGGTCTTGTGTTCTCTGGAATGTCACCTGACGGAATGCTTGCCGAAATGGTTGAATTGCCACAACTGGATTGGTTTGTAGCATCACAGTTCCACCCTGAGTTCAAATCCAGACCGGAACATCCACACCCGTTGTTTAAAGGCTTAATTGACGCAGCAGTCAAAAAATAAAAAAGAGGCTAACGCCTCTTTTTTTTTTATCGTTTCACACAGTGAACATTATTATTTGTGCCTTTAGCGTATAATATTCTGGAACCTGTATTAAACCCTTGCGCCCACCCCTGGGTAGAATCAAAAAGTGTTGATGACCAATATGGTGAAGAGGTCGTTGTGATAGTTCCACCAATAAGAATCTGGTTAACAAACATAGATGCCAATTCATCCAAACTTGGTATTCTAAATTCAGGATCTTGCTCTTTGCAAATTCCCAAAGCTTCCTGTTGCCCAACAGCCGTAGAGGCTTTTTGAACAGGAATGTTCGGAGCTACTACCGAACTATCTGTAGGATAAAGAACGGTCATAAAACCAATATCTTTACCAACAGTGTTTGGCCCTTTTGAACCATTCAAGTCAAAAATAAAATTCACACAAACTTTTGGCTGCATAAAATAATTAGTATTTTCATTCATATAAGCCTGACAATTCGGGTTGTAAAAAGTTAATATACTTTCGCCATTCGCAGTCTCAAAAGCTGCAGCTTTAGTATCAAGGAATGAAAAAGGTGTGCCAAAACTTGCATTGGTACCGATAAGCATTTTACTATTCAGTGTTGACATCTTATTAGGCGTTGTTATTAGAGAGCCGTTCAATGTATTAATTTTCGACGCAAGCCCGCAATCCTCAATATGCTCACTGTCACAAATATTATTTATTTTTAGAACTTTAGATAAGCCTGAGGTTATAAAAGTTTCAGCAGCAGTATCATTTATAGAAGTTGAGCCGCTAGCGCTAACCGTTTCCAGAGTCCCAAACCCATTTAACGCAGGCATAAGAGCGATTGCCTGCGAAAATCTTGCATAAAGAGCTTTTCGTTGTGTGTTCCATGTTCTTTCATTAATATTGCCAGTTAAAGACGGCAGCGTTATAGCTGCGACCACGCCGATAATTGTGAGGGATAACAATATTTCAGCCATTGTAAACGCTGCTAGTCGACCACTAACTGTCATCCCGAACTTGTTTCGGGATCTGCCCAACGGTACCTCTTCATGTTCAACGCTTTTCAACCCCAATGGTTCGCAACATGGGACAGATGCTGAAACAAGTTCAGCATGACAGGCACTGAGTGCTATCCTCATTTTCGTTGTACGGTAGCCCGCCAACGTCTTAGATAGAACCGGCTCAGCCGGGCGGCGG
>CANAJP010000072.1 GCA_947361615.1 uncultured Candidatus Melainabacteria bacterium
TAAATACGTCAATTAAGAATTTGAACAATGCAATGCTTGATATTTCAACCGCCTTGGCGCCGTTAAACAGTGTAAACTGTGAAAATAAAACTGAAATTCAGGCAATGATTGATGACGCAACCGCAACTACAGCAAATTTACGAAAATTTTCAGAAAAGCTTAACAAAAGATTTTTGCTTTTCCGCTTGATGTTCTAGGGTCCGAGAAAGTTTCGCTAACGAAACTTTTGAGTGCCGTATTAGACAGCGAGCCATGCGCGGGCCGCGGTTCAGCGGGACGGAAATGGCGAAGAACTGCTTTTAAAGGATGGGAAATGAGTTTAGATAATTTAAAAACAGAGATTACAAAATTTCACTATAACAGAGGGGGAAATATCCCGGAGTTTATAAAACCGCTGTTGAAGTTTGCATCGTATTTTTATGATGGAGCAACTATTGTAAGAAATTTTCTTTATGACAAATATGTTTTGCCTATAAATTGCGTGAATGCAAAAGTTATTTCTGTCGGCAATTTGACTACCGGTGGTGTAGGTAAAACGCCTGTTGTCGCTAAAATTGCAAATTTTTATGCTGAGGATGAAGAGGAAAAAGTTTGTATAATTTCGCGTGGATATGGCGGCCATCTTGATAACAAAAATATTAATATTATCAAAATTGATGGTGAGATAAAATGCGACGCCTATTATGCCGGTGACGAGCCTTTTTGGCTTGCGCAGAACACTTTACCATCCGTAGCGGTTTTAACGTGTTCTGACCGCTCCAGAGCGGCGGATTTTGCTGTTAATAAATTGCAGGCCACAAAAATTATTTTGGATGACGCATTTCAGCATAGAAAAATTAATCGCGATACTGATATAGTGCTTATCGATAGCGAAATGAAATTCGGCAATGAAAATGTCCTTCCGTACGGTCCGCTGCGTGAAAACCTTGCAGGACTACAGAGAGCTGACCTGATTTATATTGTAAGTAAAAATATCGTACATAAAAAAGCTGAGCAGTTCGCACGTATAATGGCTAAAAAACTTAATAAAGAAGTGCGACTTTGCAAAGTTGAGCCTGATATTATTTACAATATTAAGACAAATGAGCTTTTAGATAAATCAGAACCGGTAACTGCATTATGTGCAATAGGGCAACCCGAACAGTTTATTGCGTTTTTGAAAGATTGTAATGTTGAGAATATTGTGATTTATGAGGATCACTACTCTTATACCCGCGAGGATATTGCTCAAATTAAAGGTAAGATTGTTACAACTGAAAAAGACGCTGTAAAAATCCTGAGATATGGATTTAACAACGTCTATGCTTTAAAATTAAAAACAGATTTTGATTGCCGCGGACTGTTGAATTAAGTATTGCTTGTGTTACACTTCAATGAACAGTCTTTGGCCGACGATATTTTGTTTACCGTTGTGATAACCTGCAAAATAGCCACCGCGAACCGGTTGGTTTTTGCCGTATTTATTTGAAATAGTGTTACCGTTATAAGTAACAAACGGGTTGTTATCGTATGATGAAGTTGATGTTCTAACCGGTGTCACTACTGCCGGCTGAGCATTCGGAACGAACGCGCGTGCTAACAAATTCACAAGACCTGCCATATAACCTCTCTTCTGATATTATCTTAATGAACTTTTATACTTTGTCATTATTGTAGCATATAATTCGATAAATTTTAATATAACTTAACGAAAATCAACCTTTTTATGTAGTATAATATTGTTTATGGAAAGAAAAAAGAATATTTTAATCGTTGGGAGTTCTGTTTCAGCGGTTGCATTGGCTAAAAAATTAAAATCTTACGAGGCAGTTGGCGAAATTTTTGCAACAGGAATGGCCTGTGGCATGCCGGATTTTGTTAAGATAGTTGATATTAGAGAGGAAAAAGTAGAGGAAATGCTTTCATTTGCTCTCGAAAATAGTATTGACCTGACGGTTGTTCTTTCGAAAAAAGCCATAAAAGCAGATATCGCGGGATTTTTTAGCGCAAACGGCCAGATGATTTTTGCGCCTGATAGCGAAAGTGCAAAACAAATTGTAGACGAGGCGCTGACAAAGAAATTTTTGTATAAATTACGGATTCCGACTTCGAAATTCGGCGTCTTTGAAAAGCCTCAACTTGCAGCGGATTATCTCAAAACTGCAAACTTCCCGCTTGTTATAAAAACATCGGAGCCTGAGAGCGAACGTGATCTCTTTGCATGCCCGACTGTTTCAGTTGCCAATATTGCAATAAATGATTTATTCTTTAAGTCTGAGCCTAAAATTATTATTGAGGAATTTATTTCTGGCCATAATTTTACATATTATGTTGTAACTGATGGCTATAAGGCCTTACCGCTGGGCGTCGTAACTTCTTATAAATTTTCTGATGAAGTTAACGGCGGTTATCTTACAAAGGGTTCCGGCGCAAGCATGCCTGATTTCAAAGTTACGCAGGAACTTGAACACAGAATGATGAAAGATATTGTTTCTCGTGTTCTGGCGTCGCTGGAAAATAGTGGAAATCCTTATCTTGGAATTATGGGCTTTAATTGCATATTGAGGGATGATAAGATTTTTGTTGAAAGTATATCGCCTTTTGTCGAAGATGCACATGCGCAAGTATTGTATAATTCGCTTGATGAAAATCTTCTTGCACTTTTTGAAGCCTGTGCGATGGGTGTTTTTGCCGATGATTATGAGGAGATTAAAACTAATGCACTTGCGTCGGTTTCGGTGACGCTGTTCTCCCGTTATGATGGCGAAGAAATTCAGGGGATTGATAACTTAGACTACCCTGAAAATCTAAATTTATACAACACAAAAACTCGTAAAGGCGCTGTTGGAACGCTTACAGCAACAGCTGGTACTCTCACCCGCGCAAAAGAAAAACTCGCAGGTGAACTTGCGCATCTAAATGCAGGATGTTTGAAATATCGTAAGGATATTATTAGATAATTGGAGCTTACAAGTACCGACTGACAGATCCCGAAACGAGTTCGGGATGACGTAATTTTATTTGTTAAAGAATTTCATTATTTTATCAAGCCAGCCGTCTGAACTTTCTTCGCTTTCAAGACCGTTGATTTTTGCGAGTTTCGCTTTTATGACTTCATTTTTTGCCAAGTCGTTGCTGTATTTTAGAAATTCATTGTAATATTCAACCGCAGACGGGTAGTTTTTCATCTTTTGATAAGCATTGGCAAGCTTTTCAATGCATTCAGTGTTTTTGCTATCAAGTGCCAGAACCTTTTCAAGATATTCAGTTTGGGCCCTGTAATCGCCTATTGATTCTCTAAAGTCCGCAAGTTTAATAAGTGCAGATTTGTCACTCGGGTCAAGTTGGGCCATCTTTTCGTAGAATTCCATTGCGTGGTTACGGTCATTATTTGCTTCAAGAAGTGTCGCAAGCGCGTTTACAACCTCTAAATTCTCAGGGTTAACTTTGTGTGCCTGAAGATATTCGTTAATTGCAATATCCCCCTCACCTTTTAAAAGATGGTATTTAGCCCAGCATAGAAGCTCGTTAAACTCATCGTTTTTGTTTTCGTAAATAAGTGCTTTCATCTGGAAGTATAGCGGAGAATTTTTCTCTAATTCATTATATTTTTCGATAAATTCAAATGCTTTGTCATAATCCTCCTGCATAAAGCAAACTTGGGCTTTCAAAACATACAATTGAGGCTCTTTTTCGTATTTTTTCTCAACTTCTTCAAGAAGCGCGATGGCTGTTTTGAGTTCGCCGAGTTCTAAATAACATTTGATTTTCAAAAGTTCGTTTTCAGTAATATCAAGGGCTTTCTGGTAGTCGCCATTTTTCAGGTAAAGTTGTGCAAGAATTTCTTGCACGCCACGGTTTTCAACCCCGTTTTTCATTGCCTGCTCAAGTGTAGAAATTCCCGCTGTAATAATGTTCTGGCGAAGGTAAATATTGGCAAGTTTTACATACGCCGCCTCGTTTTTACGGTCGTGGTCAAGAATTTTTAAGTATTCATCAATCGCCTTGTTGTCGTTTTTAGTTAGTTCATAAAGTGCCGCGATAGCAAAACGCGTAAGCACAATTTCCTCCTCTTTATCAGTATGATTAAGCGCTTTTTTATAGTCATTAATCGCGTAATCAAACTGTTGTTCAAGGCTTTTCATATTACCGCGGTATGTATAATATTTGAATTTATCTGTTGAATAATAAATATCGCAGAGTTGTTCGTACGCCATTGTGTTTGTAGCGTCGAATTCTAATATTTTAGAGTAAAAATCAGCGGCTTCGTTTTTCTGACCCATCATTGAATATAAATGGCCCAAACGCTCCATTATACTTAAATCTTTTGGCATTGTTTCGTGAAGTTTTTTGTATTCTTCAAGTGCTAATTCGTATTGTTCATTCTCTTCGTATTGCTCTGCAAGTTGTAAACTCATAAATATCCCCTTTACCAAGTCTATATACACTTATTATATCCTAAAAGTTAAAAAATGTAAATTAAATTAAAGCATAATTCAAATCTTGCCGATAAATAGAATAAAACAAGGACTAACTATGGGATTATCAGCTTCACAGGCAAGATTATTGAGTGTTACACAGCGGATTAACAACAATGAGTTGAAATCCGAAATTCTGGCGAACAATAAAATTAGGCTCGCAGAAGATGGCACACGTGCAAGCGAAAAGTACGTTAATTCTCTTAATATGAAAAAACTTGATTATAAGGTTTATAAGCAATCAGGGGATATGGAAACGGTTGCACTTACATTTAATGCTCTGACCAATTATAGCGATTTAAAAACTCAATATGCCTTGATGAGTTCAAACGGACAGGTTTATGTAGGCTCTGAGGATGCAAAAATTTACGAAAGTGCCAATAATCTCTATGAATTTTTAAATGCCTATGGGCTTATTGAAGAAAATGATGAAGGCGGATATACCTTACTAGATGATAAGAAGGCACAATGGTACACTAACCTCTGGTATAAAATGGACTCACAAAATATCGTTGATATACGGTTAAATAAATTTGGCGATGATAACGAAAGAACTTATGAAGATTTTAAAACTATTGAAAAACAGGCCGGTTCTGGTAACTATTTGTTACTAGATGATGTATTTGTTGGAAGTTCAACCTGGCTTCAATTTGCGTTAGAAAACGGACTTGCAGTTTTAACCCGTATTCAAACTGATACATCGGCAGAAGAAAAAGTTTTCTGGCAGGATATTGAATATACCAGTGCAACGGATATTATTGAAAGTGACGATGATGCAAATGTTCAACGTGCAGAAGTGGAATACCAACAGGAAACTAAACGAATTAAAGCTGAAGACCAAAAACTTGATTTAGATATAAAGAAACTCGATACAGAACATTCAGCTTTAAAAACTGAATATGATTCAATAAAAAATGTTTTAGGCAAGAACGTTGAACGTTCATTTACAGCCTTTTCATAAATCCTGATAAAGCTGACACTACGTACAACACAATGTGCATTGTGTTGTACTGATATAAAAACAAGCACCACAAGAAAATTGCGTTTTATATTTTAAATTATTACAAAATGTTAAGCCCCAAACCCGTCATTATATTTACCCTTACAACACAATGCACAATTTGTTGTACGGGAAAATATCAAAATGAAAGGGGATATCTTATGGGAAATTTAGCAGTAGGACTTAGACAAATTTATGGTGGGATGAAAACAATTTTTGGGCGTGGTGGCGCAAGAAAAGCAACACAGGTGGTAGCTCAGAAACCTATTTTTAAAGGTCCAACAATTACAGAACTTGCAGAAAGAATGCCTTTAGCACTTCCCGCTCCAAGCGCAGAAGTTATTGCTGCGGCTAAGCCACGTGTTAATGTGGGCAAGGCATTAGGAATGAATGTTGATGAACTTAGAATGTCGCAGGTTATTACTAAAGACGGTACTCATGTTCGTTATTTCAGAGGCCCAAAAGACGATAGAATTCTTATTAAAACTGCAGATAAAGGTATAAACCATCAAGAATGGATTACACCGAATTCCGATACAATGACATACATGCATCAGGTCGGTGATAATCAACGTTATATCATAAAAAAACAGGGAAATTTAACGCAAATTGAACAATCAAATATCCAATATTGTGATGGAATTAATCAGAAAGTTGTAAAAAATGACCAATACTACTATAACGGCCAGATTAGTTATCACAGAGCACAAAAAAAAGGTTTTAACGGCACTAAAACTGATCATACAGATATGAGAGGCACTGTTGAAGGATTTACTTATAATGAAAATGGCCAACGTGTCCCCGTGCCTAAAAAATATTATGCAGTGGCGGAAGGAACAAGGTTTAGTGCACGTCCTAAAAACATTCCAACATGTGAAAATAGTATTGATGATTTATGCAGTACTCAAGGTGAAGAAATAGCGGATAAAGCTATTAAACAAGCAAAATGTGCTCATAAGTACGCTGTTGATAATTTTATAGATGATTTTGATGAAGCATTGTTTGGTGCATATAAAGCATAAAAAAGGCGGGTTAAATACCCGCCTTTTTGTTTATAGTTTTATAAACTATGCTTTTGCACCAGCTTTTGCAATGATTTCTGCTTCAATGTTAGCAGGAACTTGTTCGTAGCATTGGAATTCCATAGAGAATGTTCCACGGCCTTGAGTGTTTGATCTCAAGTCGGTTGCGTAACCGAACATGTTAGCAAGAGGTACAACGGCTCTAACGATTACGTTACCGGTGTTACCTTGTGGTTCTTGACCTTCGATACGTCCACGTCTTCTTGAAATATCACCGATAATTGTACCTGTGAATTCTTCAGGAATTTCGATTTCAACTTTCATCATAGGTTCAAGGATGCAAGGTCTAGCTTTTTTAACACCTTCTTTCATCGCCATAGAACCAGCGATTTTGAACGCCATTTCAGAAGAGTCGACTTCGTGGTATGATCCATCGTAAAGTTCAACTTTAACGTCGATCATAGGGAATCCTGCTAAGATACCGCCTTCAAGCGCTTCTTCCATACCTTTTCTTGCTGGTTCGATGTATTCTTTCGGAATAGCACCACCGACGATTTTGTTTTCGAATACAAAACCTTCGTTTTCACCGGCTGGAGAAATTCTAACTTTAACGTGACCATATTGACCTTTACCACCTGATTGACGGGCGAATTTAGATTCTTGGTCAGCGTTTC
>CANAJP010000073.1 GCA_947361615.1 uncultured Candidatus Melainabacteria bacterium
TATATCAAATCGAAAAACGAAAGGGGATATTATTATGGCTGGATTAGGCAAATTAACAAAATTAGTTAACACTGCAAGCAAAGCAATGAAAACAACCAGAAAAAGTGCAGGTAAATTGGTTAGCACAGTGGAGAAAAATGGACAAAAAATTGAAACATACGAAAAACAAGTTGGAAAATATAACCCGTTTAGAAGAACAAAAAAAGTTACTACCAGATTTGTAGAGGGTGAAGCAAATCCAACCCGAGTAACTGTACAAAGACAAAAAGGAAGCGTTTTCCAAACTGCAACGAGTTATAATAACGGCAACAACGTTACATCACAAGTAAATGTAAAAACAGGTCAAATGGAATACCTTGATGCTGCCGGTAATAAAATCAGCAAACAGGTTAGACAAGGCTTAGATAAAACTCATACAGATCATTTCACCAGAAATTGGGCAATTGGTGGTATAACTGTTGCTGGAGCTGGGGTTGGATATGCTCTTCTAAGTAATGAAGAAGAATATATAACACCTGCAGCTGTTGAAACACCAGAAATAGAAGCGGAAGAAGAAGTTGCGGCTGACTCAACTGAAACCGCTCCTAAAGATACAGCTACAGTAGCTTCAGCTGATACAACTGCAGTCGCCCCACCTGTTGCTCAAGCAGATTCCACAGCAACTGATAGCATTCCAGCGGCAGTTGTACCACCGGTCGCACCAGTCGACTCGACTGCGACTGATTCTATCGCAGCACCGGCGCAACCTGTAGCCCCAGCGGACTCAACGGCTACCGACAGTATTCCGGCACAACACGTTGTTCCGGGTGATTCTATTCCGGCTACACCTGCAGTGCCAACTGACTCTGTTCCGACAAGACCTGTCGCACCGGCAGACTCCGTACCGACTAGACCAACTGCGCCAACCGATTCTGTTCCGGCTACCCCCGTTGCGCCAGCGGACTCCGTCCCAAGTAGACCAGCAGCGCCAGCAGATTCTATTCCTGCACAGCCCGCTCAGCCGACAGCGCCACAACAGCCTCAAGCTCCAGCTACTCCGGCGGCATCTGCTCCGACAGCACCAGCGGCACAAGCAAACAACATCTTCGGCGGTACTATCAATGGAATTACTACTGCAACGCACGATGTCGTAAAAGGTGACTGTTTATGGAATATCGCAAAACAAGAGCTACAAAAAGCCAACCCGGGCAAAACTATATCTAACGGACAAATTCTTGCTCAGGTTAAAGAATTCATTAGATTAAATCCGCAAATCAAAAACCCTGATTTAATCTATCCAAATCAACAAATTAAAATGTGCGCATAACACAAAAAAGCCGGATTTAAAATCCGGCTTTTTAATTATTAACTTCCTACAAGTCTGAGAGCCTCTTCCAGCAAGCTTTTGTTTGTTGAAATCAATTTGTTTGTAACTTCAAGTTGAAGTTTTGCCATCTGGAAGTAGGAAATATTTCCTTTAAAATCCGCGTTAGAAAGTTCTAAGAGGCCTGAACGGATTTCACCGCAACCGAGAAGCGGTTTGCCTGATTCTGCGGTTTCAAGGAATTGCCCCTCTTTATATTCCAGAAGCCCGGCAGGATTATGGAAGTTTCTGGTCGTAATTCTATAGAGCGGAACTTTTACCTTGCCGCCGTCCGCTTTACCGTATATTGTTCCATCGCCTTTGATTTCATATTCGTCGTATTTGCCGAGGTATTTACCGTTGTTCGGGTCAATCCACATCTTAATATCGGTTGTAGGAACATTCAACGCTCCGCCTTTCAACGCGGTTTCTTCGTATAAATCTGCACTTACGGATTTTGTACCCTGCATAATCTCACCGCGATCGTTTAAGATATAACCTTGAACAGTATTGCCGTTTTTAGCCTTGTAAACACCGGCGCTATCAAAAGTAAATTCTCCAAGACGTGTATAAACTGTTTTGCCTTCAGGTGTTTTCATCAGGAAAAAGCCTTTTCCTTCTAAAAACAGGTTATCATTAGATGTTCCCGGAGTTGATTTACCCTGCGAAATCTTTTTATCATAATCGTTGTTTACAGCCCCGTTCAAAAAGGTTTTAAAGTTTACCTGTTTCTCTCTAAACCCCGGAGTATAAACATTGGTCATGTTATCTGCAATGACATCCATCCAGTTAGTTGTGGCTTTCTGAGTATTCAGGGCCGTGGTAAAAGAATCATTCATGTTTATTCTCCTTATTATTTTCTTGCTGTTGTCTGCGTTCTTGCTGTTGGTGTTGCGAATATGAAAGCTGTGAATACGGAATATCTTCTTCATCAAAACGTTGTTTCAAAAATCCGATATTATTTTTCAAATATTCCTCAACGGCCTTATCACCCGGGATAAAGTTTGCCATAATTGAGCCGTCACGTCCGACACGCATTACAACAGCAACATCGTTGCCAAAGTCAATTCTGACAGCCTGACCTGTTTTAACGGAATTACTTAACGCATTAATCAAAGTTTTAGAAACATTGGCACTTTTTTGAACCTTTTCAGTACCGAAAGTCAATGCCTGATGAACATCTTGAACAACATTTTGAACACCTTCGTTATTATTTTTTACAACGTCAATAAAGAATTGAGCGTCATCTAAATTCATATCAAGATTAATTGTTTCGCCAATGCTTTTGGTCAAATCCTCATTTTTAGAAATACTAACCTGAAAAACATCATTTTTATTATTAAGTTGGTTTTGCGTATCAAGAAGTTGTTGAATATTTAACGACAACAAATCCGCAGTGTTAAGTTCGACGTCAAGCTTAGAGTCCACATTTTTTTGTTCTTCTTTTTTGGCTATAACACCGTTTTCTTTTTCCTGAGTTTTGACTTCCTCTGGATTTTGCTGAACCTCTTTTTCAGAAGTTTCAGCGTTATCGGCTTTTTTCATCTCTTCATCAAAAGAGGTCGTGGAATTATTTTCCTGTGTTTTAACTGCAGTTGATGTAGAATTTGTTGAAGCGGTTGAAGTTGTTGCTGTTGATGAACTTACATTCATTTTTATAAAGCCTCCTAATTAGCCGTCTAATTCTTGTAATTGTTTGAGGATTTGCGCCTCTTCTTCCTCTGCCCGTTCCTGTGACTGACGGAAGAACCTTGTTACACCTAGTTCCGAATACTGCTTGAGTTCTGCGGCTTTTTCTTCTGCAAGATATGCCTCTCTACTTTTTTCTTTGTGTTTTTCTAGAACCTTAACGCCCTGCTCAAGTTTCACGAGTTTTTGTTTTTCAATATTCAGAATTCGCTGTGCCTCTGCGAGTTCCTGCTGGAGTTTCTCAGCCTTTTCCCAGAGATGGTCTAAATATTTATCGTAATATTCATACATTCTCGGGTCTGCGGTTCGCATTCCGCTTTTGGTTTGAACGATTTCTTCCTCATTCCGGCGAATTTTTTCTTCAACCTGAAACACGGCCGTTTGAGCTTTTTGTACTACTAACACCTGTTCTTCTTTTTTTCTTATACGGAAGTCAAGTATCTTTTGTAATCTGTATCGAAAAGGCATAGCTACACTCTCTCGACATTATTATCAGATATTTCAAAACATTTTGAAACATCTATATAGAGGAGATTAATGATTTTTTTGCAATTGTCAACATAATATTGATTTTCATGTGCAAGTATAATAAAATACTAATGGTAAAAAGAGGAGTAAATTATGAAAAAGATTTTAGCAACAATGATGCTTTTAGCAGTTATCTCATCTGCAACCCCGGCTCTTGCAGAAACTCACGGAACAAACGGAAAAGTTTCCGGCAGAAGTATTGGTGCAGGTGCATTATCTTTACTCATTTGGCCTGGATTGGGACAAATTCTTAACGGACAAAGTGACAAAAAAGTTATCACCCACGCACTTTTAGGCTTAACAGGCGTATTTAGATTCTGGTCTTGCTACGATGGTGTAGTTGATAGAAACGGCGGAGTCTGGGAAAACAGAATTTAGTTACCGCCGAGCAGAGCCACGGAGCAAGACTTGGCTTGCGTAGAATCGAGCGCGCGACGGGTAAGACCGCGTCTTGCCCGCTAGCGCGAGTGGTGGCGTCTATCGCGAGGCGGAGTACACAACAGGCAGGGCTTCCCCGCTTGCTGTTTCAGGAGAGAATTATGGACAATTTAAAAATATATTTGGACAAAGATATTAATAAAGATTTGATTAAAAACAAAAGAATCGCAGTAATCGGCTTTGGCTCGCAAGGTTACGGCCAATCAATGAACCTTAAAGATTCCGGCTGTGATGTTATTTTGGGCTTGAGAAGCGGAGGGAATTCCGATAAAAAAGCAAAGAACTATGGTTTTACAACAATGCCAATCGCAGAAGCCGTAAAATGCGCTGATATCGTCCAAATTCTCATCCCTGACGAACTTCAGGCTGAAGTTTACAAACAAGAAATTTTACCAAACCTCAGAGCCGGTCAGTATTTAATGTTCTCACACGGATTCAATATTCATTTCAAAAAAATTGTAGCCCCTGAAAATGTTAACGTCATAATGGTAGCTCCTAAAGGCCCGGGGCATACGGTTCGCAGCGAATACGAGGCGGGCAAAGGCGTGCCGTCACTCATTGCAATTTATCAGGACGTAACAGGAGATTCAAAAGAAATCGCACTTTCATACGCTTCAGCAATCGGCGCAGGACGCGCTGGAATTATTGAAACAACATTCAAAGAAGAAACCGAAACCGACCTTTTCGGCGAACAAACCGTAATTTGCGGCGGTGTCAGCGCACTTATAAAAACAGGCTTTGAAACCCTTGTTGAAGCGGGTTATTCTCCATATATGGCCTATTTTGAAGTACTTCACGAAATGAAATTAATCGTTGACTTAATTAATCAAGGCGGCCTTGCGGATATGAGATATTCAATCTCAAACACCGCTGAATACGGCGATATGACACGCGGGCCGAAAATTATTGACAACAACGTCAAAAACTCTATGAAAGAAGTGTTAAAAGATATTCAATCAGGTAAGTTTGCTGATGAATTTCTGACAGAAATGCAAAGCGGAGCGAAAAAATTCCAACAGCTTCGTGAAGAAAACCGCGCCCACCAGATAGAAAAAGTCGGCGAAGAAATCCGTTCATCGTTCATCTGGAGCAACAAAAAAATTATTGACAGAAACAAAAACTAAGAATTGAGGAAAAATGTTTAGCACAGAAGATTTATACGAAATCCAATCGTTTTCAATAGGCGATACAAAAGCCGGAACAAAAATGGGCAAAATGCAATTAAAAAACCTTAAAAATAACACAACTTTGAATTGCATTCTCTGGGAAGAAACTTTAAACCGTATGGATAGCAAAGTTTTCAGAACAGGCAACCAGATAAAAATTGTGACAGCAAGCTTCAACGAAAAATTCAACAACTGCCTTGTTACCTCTTTTAGCCTGATAAAAGAGGCTAAAATGGGACTTAGCATTGAAGAAAGAGATAAAGCATTCAACGAACTTGTATCAAAATTCGCCCAAATTAGCGATGAAAAACTCAAAAACTTCTTGCTTGATTTTTTCAAAGAACACGAAGCACAAATAAAACCTGCTCCTGCCGCTAAAGTTATGCACCATAACTACATCGGCGGACTTCTGGTTCACACTCTTGAATGTCTTGAATTCTTAGAAGCGAACTACCCTCTTTTCCGTCACAGAGTAAACAAAGACGAAGTAATCGCAGCCTGCGTTCTTCACGATATAGGAAAAATTTTCGAATACAAATACGACGAAGAAAACGGACTTATCGACTATAACGAAGACTTCCGAAAAACTTGGATTACTCACTCACAATTCGGTTATACGCTGTGTATGAGTCAGGGCTTCACATCAATTGCACGTATGATTGCCGCCCACCACGGCCGTGCAGAATGGGGTGCAATAATCGACTTAAACGAAAAAGATTTAGAAAACGAACTTTACCTGATACACTTGCTGGATAATTTTTCAGCCAAGTTCGGAAAAACAAGCGTTGCACATTTAGAATAAATTAAAATTGCGGGTGTTAATAACACCCGCTTAATTTTTATTATCATCTTTCAACGCAAATAACAGAACAAGGCTTACTTTTTGGCATCATATATTTTATCCCCCAACCACCACCAAATGTATAGGCAGTTGAAGAATCTATTGAAGTTGCAGACCACGCATGATTATTTGTTGTACCAAATGTTCCAGTTCCAACCAAAGCTTTATTATAATATATAGACAATAATTCTTCTATATTCGGTAACCTATACTGTCCTTGCTCAATATTTCTACAAGCTTTGGCTGCATTTTCATGCGTCATATCACCTGAAATAAGTCGTGGATACATTGGCATTACAACTTTAGAATCGGACGAATACATTACCGACATCATTCCAATATCCTTTCCGACAGTATTAGGCCCTTTCACCCCGTTCAAATCGTAAATAAAATTGACACATACATGCTGTTTCGCGAAATAACCTGGTACTTCCAAGGAATTATAAGATTTTACGACATCCGCAGCAGTACAATTAGGATTGTAAAAAGTCAAAATAGATTCGCCGTTTTGCGTTTCAAACGCCGCAGCTTTGGTATTTGGAATAGAAAACACCTCTGTAAAATCCGTAACTATTTGGGTATTCAACTTATCAATAGTTCGCGGTAAAGCCATTTTCGCTCCTCCAACATTTATCAGCTGCCGTGGCAACCCACAATCGTAAACATTTTCAGGCGAACAAATGTTATTTATTTTTAGGACTTTAGACAATCCTGAAGTAATAAAAGTTTCTGCGCCAGTATCGACAGCGTCACTTGCGCCCGCCGAACTTTCTTCTTTAAATGTTCCATACCCGTTCAGCGCAGGCATTAAAGCTATTGCCTGCGACATACGGGCGTATAAAGCTTTTCGTTGAGTATTCCAGGTGCGCTCGTTAATATTGCCCGTCAGTGATGGC
>CANAJP010000074.1 GCA_947361615.1 uncultured Candidatus Melainabacteria bacterium
GTTCGCGAGAGCGAAACGGGCAGGGCACGAAACTGGACGATGCCGCCGTTGCGACAAAGGCGTGAGCCGTCGGAGCGGACAAATCGCGCAAGTGTTGATAACACTTGCAAGGGATTTGACAGGCGGGAGAACCAACGTTGCGCCTTCACAATGGCGGAAATATTATTATCCCTCACAATCATCGGCGTGGTCGCGGCAATAACGTTGCCGTCGCTTACAGGTAATATTAACGAGCGTACATGGAACACGCAACGAAAAGCTTTATATGCCCGTATGTCACAGGCTATAGCCCTAATGCCTGCGTTGAACGGATATGGAACATTAACTAAAGCGACATCGAGTGCATCTGTTGTCGACACCGCGGCAGAAACCTTTGTGACAGCAGGGCTTTCTAAAGTTCTCAAAATTAACAATATTTGTGACAGTGAGCACCTTGCGGACTGCGGGGTTGTTTCTAAAATTACAACTTTGGCGGGAGGCACTTTTGAAACCGCAAAAACATTAGTAGGCTTTAATGACAGGTTTAATGGTACTTTTATATGGACTGGTGATGACGGGGCAACTTATTCGGTCCCATATTCCCAACAAGATACAAAGGCTGCCGCATTTGAAACAGCTAACGGGGAAAGCATTCTGGTGTATTATAATCCGTATTGTAAAGATGAAGTAACATCAAATATGTCGCAGCCTTTAATGTGTGCTAATTTTGTTTATGATTTAAATGGTACCAAAGGCCCGAATACTGTCGGTAAAGATATCGGTTTTATGAGTGTTCTTTATCCATCTGATGCTAATGTTGTTGCGCCTATGCCATTGCCAAATAATGCGACTTCCGGTAAATTAAACGCTAATGACGCAGTGTCTTTATGTAAGGGGCAAAATACTGAGGCGCGTTTGCCTAACAAGGATGAAGCCTCTGCAATGTTTTATAATAAGTATCTTGTAGGTATTCAGCAAGGTGATTATTGGACAGGCAGTATTCAATCCGGTGGTCAGGTTTATTATCAAGCTATGGGGACAGGTAATCGTGGGGCAAGTTCGCGGTCTTATCTTGGTCATGTTCGATGCGTACAAAGGTAACTAAAGCGCTTCTATTATCAATTTAATATTTTCATCAAATATATTTTTCAATGCTACGGCGCGTGTGTTTTCATCCCATGCGCCTAGCTTTTTGAGAATTTCTGCAGATTTTAAGATAAGCGTCTGGTTGTTTGAGTCAAGAAGCGCTTTTACTGCGTCAACATTATCGGTAAATTCCAATGCCGTAAAGACAAACGGGCTATCTTCAGCCAATTCTCCATCAATATCGCCAATTTTTTTGCCGTCGAGAAGTTTTTTGATTTCCCAAACTTCGTTTTTGGTATTTTTGTCTTCATCAAAAAGGTATTCGTCGTTTTCTGTGAGCGTGTTGAACTTTTCACGCGCATTCAGGAGTATAACGGAGTTGTCTAATTGTTCAAAGACTTCATAGAGGTTGTAGTCGAAAACGCCTGTGAGTGGCAGAATTTCACCAAGACCGTTGATAATATTGTTTAAAACAACAAGTCCGCGTTTGTCTTCTAAAAGCGTTATCATATCGACTAGATACGGAATTTCGCCAGCAATGTTTTCAGCCATAGAAGATTTTTCCATCGCGTCGATTATTGCGCCTAGTGCGTTTTTATCGCCGTAAGAAATCAAGAAACTAATTGCGTTGAATTGTTCGAAATCGTCGTCGGAATTAAGCATTGCAAGCGCTTTATCATAACTTTCGCGATCGCCGAAAGCGCCGAGTGTTGAGGCGCAGTTTGCAGCGAGATTTTCGTTATCTGAAAACGCGTATTCATTCAAAAGCGGCAGTGCAAGCGGGTCTTGAATTCGTGCAAAGTATTTGGCTGCATAAGTCTTTTCGGCTTCTGTGCCGTTTTCAAAAATTTCTAATATTTCGTCGGTTAGATCTTCGTCTGCGAATTTTGCAAGCATTGAAGTAATAAATTCCTCATAGAATGGTGAATATACTTTCATAAGCGCCAAAAGATTGCGGTAATTGGATTTATTACACGCATTTTGCAAGCGTTTTGCGACATTTTGTTTAACGAAATCAAACAGAAAATCGTCCTGTTTTACGAGTTCTTCAAATAGACTAATATCAGGAATATTAATCAATTGTTGTGCAACCGGCTCGTAATCGGTTGGATTTTTGCTTGTTAACTTTTTGACAGGATTGTTCATTAATCTAAATAGAACACAGTAATAACTTTGTGGCCTTCTTCAGCGTATTGAACCGCGCTGTGCAAAGTTTTACTTGTGTGAGATAGGAAACAAATCAACTGGTTGCAGTCGTCGATAATTTCTCTGTTACAAACTCTTGACGCATCAGCCAGAGTCATCATAGCTCTGTCAGAGTGTTCAACGATATTCGGTACGCCGATAAGCTGGTTTTGGACATCGCTTGGCTGTTGGCCGATTGTTTGAGGTAAAATAACTTTTAATTTATCAGGATTAGCTTTCATTGCGCCGCGAATAGCTGCAGCGTTAGTACCTGAAGAACCTCCGGAGGTGATAATGGTATTGCCTTGCATAACTAGTGCAGTTGCAAGAGTTTCGATTGTCTGCTGGTGTGTAATCGGGAGATTACGGCTTCCGATTATGGCGATTTTTTTAGCCGATTGCTGGATTGTCGCGAGTTCCATCGCGAGTTCGTCCATAACCTCAGGATCTTCACCTGCTCTGTCTAAATCGTCCATTGGAACCACAATTGACGGTTGTTGATTCTCTTTTTCATCATCTGCACTTAACAATATTTCCATATCATCATCCTTATAATTGCATTCTACATTTTACTGTTTTATAATAATATCATAAAAAATCATTTTTGGGAATATGGGATATGGAAAAATTATTAGAAAATCTTAATAAAGAGCAGAAAGACGCGTGCCAAACGCTTACGGGGCCGCTGTTAATACTTGCCGGTGCAGGAAGCGGTAAGACTAAAGTTTTGACAACGCGCATAGGTTGTTTGATTAAAAACGGTGTGAGGCCACGCGATATTTTGGCCGTAACATTTACCAATAAGGCGGCTAAAGAGATGAAAGAGCGTCTTGGCGGCATGCTTGGCGAAAATGTTGTTAAATATATGTGGGTTGGTACATTCCACGGAATTTGCGGAAGAATTCTGCGTGAAAATATTGAGAATTATAAATTCCCATCAGGCAAAAAGCTTGATAAAAATTTTACTATCTATGACGAGGGCGATTCTAACGCGCTTATTAAACAGGCTATAAAGAAGTTGAATTTGGACGAAAAACTGTATGCGCCAAAACTTGTTAAAACTGTTATTTCTGACGCGAAAAACAAAATGATGGACGCTCATACATTCCAAACATTTGCGCGTGATTTTAAATCTCAAAGAATCGGACAGATTTATGAAGAATATGAAAATGCGCTGAATAACAACAACGCAATTGACTTTGACGATATGCTTCTTTTGACTGTAAAACTTTTAGAGCAAAATCCTGAGGTGCGTGAGTTTTATTATAGCCGCTTCCAACATATTCTTGTCGATGAGTATCAAGATACTAACCAGGCGCAGTATAACCTTGTCAATATGCTTTATACGAACCTTTCAAAAGAAATTCCGCCTGAACGTTCGCTTTGTGTTGTAGGTGACGTTGACCAGTCAATTTATAGCTGGCGTGGCGCTGATTACACAATTATTATGAATTTCCAGAAAGATTTTCAAAACGCCAAGTTGATTAAATTGGAACAAAATTACCGCTCAACAGCAAATATTTTGAACGTTGCAAACGCGATTATTGAAAATAATATTGACCGTGTAGATAAAGTATTATATTCCCAAAAAGGTGACGGCGAATTGCTGGATTACTTTGAGGCACAGGACGAAGCCGATGAGGCAAATTATATTCTGAGCCAGATTAAACAGACAAACGATGGGAACTATAACCGATATGCAATTCTTTATCGCACAAACTCTCAATCCCGTGCGATAGAAGAAGCTTGTATGGCGGCAGGAATTCCATATAGAATTTATGGCGGACTCAAATTTTACGACCGTAAAGAAATTAAGGATATTCTGGCGTATTTGAAATTAATTTATAATACTGATGATTCACAAAGTTTCAAACGTATTGTTAATGTTCCAAAGCGCGCAATCGGTGACACGACCATCAAAAATCTTCAAGCTTTTGCCGATGAAAAAGACGTGAGCCTTTTTGAGGCAGTGAAAATGCTTGATACGGACGGGCTTGAATTCACTCCGAAAGTTCGTGCTAAATTGAAAGATTTTTGCGAGTTGATATTGAAATTCAAAGAGGCTCAAACTTCATATAATCTTCACGAGTTTGTAACCCTTGTTATTGAAAAAACAGGTTATCTTGCTGAACTTCGCTCACAAAATACGGCGGAAGCAGAGGCGGATATTGAAAACTTGCAGGAATTGGTTAACGTTGCGGGCGAATTTATTCCGGAAGACCAGAACAATATTCTGGGCGAATTCTTGCAGCAGGTTGCGCTTGTGTCGGATCTTGACAGTATGGAAGAGGTTTCTAATAACGTTACGCTTATGACGCTTCACGCGGCTAAAGGTCTTGAATTCCCTGTTGTTTTCCTTGCCGGCATGGATGAGGGAATTTTCCCGCACCAGCGCTCTTTGACAAACAACAAAGAAATGGAAGAAGAACGCCGTCTTATGTACGTTGGTGTTACACGGGCAGAAGAAAAACTTTATCTTACTTCTGCAAAACGCCGTCAAACGTGGGGTGAATATAAATATTATATGCCAAGCCGTTTCTTAGAAGAAATTCCGCCGCAATTGATTAACAAAACAGCGTTTAGCGGAAGCACAAGCGATTCTTCTACATTCAGAAACGCGGTTTCTAAAGTTAAAACGGGTCACTCAAACTATTCTTTCGGGGCTGTTCAGTCCGATCGTGACGGTTATGTAAAACCATCCAGCGGATTTGGTAAGAATTTTGTTGCGCCTCAAAATCGCAACAAACCGCAATCACAGCCTATGCGTACTCCAAGCCGTACAATTCTTGTTAAATCTCAGGCAAACAAAGCAAAAGACGATGAAAAAGTTAAGGAGTTTTTCAAGGATAATGCCATAAAACGTATGCTTCAAGAGCGTAACAAGCAGGTTGAAGAACAAAAAGTCGAAGAACAACGGCTTGAAGATGAGCGCGTAAATAAAGTTATTGACGAAATCTTTGCGCAGGGCGACCGTGTTTTTCACGAAAAACTCGGGGTAGGGCATATCTTAGATGTAATGCAAGTCGGCTCAAGCACTATGTACACAATTGATTTCGGCAATGCCGGCAAGAAAGCTATGGACGCATCTTACGCAAGACTGAAAAAATTCTAATTTATATGGTAAAATAATTTTATGGCAGATTTTAAAGTAAAAATTAGAAGAATGGAAAAGAAAGACCTTGATCAGGTCGCTCAAATTGAGGTGGCGTCCTACGGGGAACATCACTGGTCTAAAGATGCTTTTGCCAATGAACTTTCTAATGGCTACGCGCGTTACTATGTCGCCCTGAACTCCGATGATGACGTTATCGGCTATATGGGCCTATGGCATATTATTGATGAAGCCCATTTCTCCACAATTTGTGTATCTCCTGATTTTCGTAGAAAATCTGTTGGAGAGGCACTTTTTAAGCGACTTATTGATGATTGCTATGAGAATTTGATTAAGTATATTACGCTTGAAGTTCGTGTCAGCAATCACACTGCGCAGGGGCTTTATACTAAATACGGGTTGAAAAACCTTGGAACACGCAAAGGTTACTATCAAGACAACAACGAAGACGCATATATAATGTGGTCGGAAAATATTTTTTATGATAAATTTAAAGAGATTTATACAAAAAATGTTCAAGAGTTGGCTAATAAAATAGAGATTGAAGTACTGTGAAAAAAAGAATTTTTAAAAAGAATAATGAGAGTATAAGATTTTCACTTGGAACACTTGTTCTGATTCTTTTTTGTAGTTTTTTGCTAGTCGTTTCAACCTTTGTGACTTTTGACGTTTATTATCCTGTAATTCCAACCGCGCAGGAAGGGGTTAACGGCTTGACGTTTGCTAGTTTCTTCAAATCTTTTCAAATAATCCCTCAAGTTCCTGCCATAATCTTTGTCGGCGCGCTTCTTGGTAGAAGATTAGGCGTTACTGCGGTAATTCTTTATATTTTGACAGGTCTGTTCATTCTGCCTGTTTTTGCGCTCGGGGGCGGAATTAAATATTTTGCACAATATGGTTTCGGGTATATTCTTGCTTATGTTCCTGCCGTTATTTTGCTCGGGTTTATGCTCAAAAAGGGCATGAATTTTAAAAATATTGCGCTCGGTGTGCTTTTCGCTGTTTTGACTATTCATCTTACAGGAATTTTGTATATGACGGTTATCGCGTTGTTTAAAGGTGATGGCTTGAATTTTATTAAAGGCTGGATTATAAACCAGAGCGGTTGGAAAGTTGTATTTGATTATGTATTGAGCTTTGCGCTTGTTTATATTACGAAATTACTTCGCCCGCTGTTGTGGTGCTACAAAAAACCGTACTAACATGCTTGACATGGTTTAAAACATGTTGCATAATAATTTTATAAAGAAAGGATGGACATAATGAAAAACAAACTTGTAAACATGTTGACAGGGGGGGGGGGGGCCGGCTGAGCCGGTTCTATCTAAGACGTTGACGGGCTGCCGTACAACGAAAATGAGGATGGCACTCAGTGCCTGTCATCCCGAACT
>CANAJP010000075.1 GCA_947361615.1 uncultured Candidatus Melainabacteria bacterium
ATTCCGACAGAAGATATTGGCGCAGTCATCGGACCTGGTGGTAAACAAATTCGTGCAATTATTGATGCTTCTGGTGCTGAAATTGATATACAAGACAGTGGTGTTGTAACAATTACTTCAAACGACCAAGAAGGCGCTGCAATTGCGAAGAGAATGATTAACGAAATTACTTTCAAACCACAAGAGGGTATGATTAAAAAAGGTAAAGTCGTAAGAATTATTCCTATCGGCGCGTTCGTTGAACTTGCCCCTGGTAAAGACGGTATGGTTCACATCTCTCAAGTTTGCAAAGAGAGAATAGAGACAATTGAACCGCACTTGAACGTTGGCGATGAAGTAATCGTTAAGGTTATCAAAATCGACGAAAAAGGCCGCGTAAACCTTACAATCAAGGGTGTAACGGACGAAGAAAAAGCAAACGTACAATAAATTTAAAGGCCGGTGTGAAAACACCGGCCTTTATTATTATGAAAATGTTGCGAATGAACGTTCTGTGTTTTTGCCCATAACGTTTTTAATGGATTCTACTTCTTGTTGCAGAGCGCTGTGTTCAGTATCTAATTTTTTAATTTTAACGTCGTATTCTTTGTCTTGTGCCTGAATTTCATACATACTTTTTTGATATTCAGCTTCGGCTTTTGCAATTTTACTTGAATCTTCGACTTCTCTAATGTCGCTTGTGCTGGAGAATTCTATACCCTGCCATGTAATATCTCCATTGAAACGAAGCGCAGCTTGTTTCATTGTTACAAGTCCATTAGTCAATGCAAATTGAAGCCAGTTAGAGTCAGAGGCAAGATTTTTATCAATAATTTCGTAGTATTTGTTAAGTTGTTGGCCATTTGCCGTAAATGTTGAGTTCCTTTCTTTATCCGGTACTGTGTAGTAACTAAAATTAGCATTTTCGTCATCAATTGAGGAAATTTTGTCTGATTTATCAGAGCCCTCCATTGCATTCCAGAGATTAATGTACCACTGTGCAAGCGGCTGATCATACATTTTTTGAGTATAAACAGGTTTTTCCGGTGCTTTTGGTGGTGCTGCATTTAATACAGGCATTTCTTCGTTAAACGCTTCCGGCGGCTCAGGTGGAGTCGGTTCTTCCGGATTAAGGCCTTTCATGTCACCATCAGTAAAGTTGATAAGTAAGTTCTTCATTGTATCCGCAGTCAATGTGTCTGTAAATTCACTTTGGTTTTTGATTATGTACATCATATCAACGGCTTTTTGGTGTAAAGATTTTACTTCTGTTGCACTATTTGTTGCTGAGTCATAAATATAATCACTCATCAAAATTTCAAGTTTTGTTGGTGTCTGACCTGCATTTATTTTGCTTTGAAGAATATTTTGTAATCCATCAGTGTTCATATCGTCATCTTTGTCACAAAGATGTTTGTATTTTCCGGTTTTGGGATCTTTTTCATTCATTGTATTTCGAACATCAGTTAACTGTTCTCCTTTACCATCTCCTGAAAGTGTAGAACCGCTTACATCTGAACTTGAAACATTTATAGAATCTCCTGCACTTGTCAGGTAGTCGCTTCCTGTTGTAGATGGGTCGATTAAATAACCCAAGACATGTCGATAACATTGTCCCAAAGGATTATTTAATGCTGCAGAATAGCAACTTTGAGGTGCGTCACTGGTTCCGACAATTCCACTGAATTGATCATATATTTTGGGCGCATTTAATGCATCCTCGTATGCTTTCATATCTTCTTCATATTGCTTTTGGGCTGCCATATGTTGTTCTAGCTTTTTATTGTAATCATCAAGTTTTGATTGGTAGTCGCCAAATTCTTTATTGAATTCTGCTAATTTTTTATTGTATTCATCCTGTTGTTTGTTGAACTCATCCATTTTTTCTTGAAACTCTTTTAATGTTTCCTGATATTCACCTGCCCCACGGTCAAATAAACCGTAGCAATCAAGAAACTCGTATAATGTTTTGGAGTTCGCAAAGTTTTTTGCATCAGTAGGGCTGACAAGAATTTGTCCCTTACTATTATATAAATTGTATTGATTTTTTAATGGAGTGTATTGGCTTAAAGAATTGAAAGTTAGAGCTACAGTTTCTTGAATTCCTGAATCATCGTATGAAATATAGTCCATTCTTGTTGAATCAAGAGATTGAATATATTTATCACGTGCAGCAACATTGGCTTCTGACAACCTGATTTTGTTGTTAGCCATAATTTCAGACTGCAATTCGTTGTTTGACAGTCGTTGGGTTATGCTGAGTAGTCTTGCCTGTGATGCTGATAAGCCCATAGTTATTCCCTTTCATTATCTTATGTCGGAATATTACGGCGGGTTCTTTAGCTGATGTAAAGTTTTGTAACAACTCTATATTTTTTATATACGATTTAGGCAATTTTTAAATAACAAAATACTTTATAGAAGTATAGGAAATCGATTATTAAGAGAACACACAAACACGAGAAGTAAAGATTAAGAGAAAAGGAGTATGAGTATGACATTTGGAAACTATGACGCAGGAAAATCCAGACCGGTAACGGTAAGCAATCCGCTTTTTAACGGAGTGCGTAAAACTGATGCTGGTAAACCTGAATTTAATTTTGGTTTTAGTAAAACTGGTAATGTTGATGGTGCAAAAGCACCTTGGGAAATTACCAGAACAACGGTATCACCTGAACAACGTATTGCTGAACACACAGGAGCAGTTTCAACAGCAATGGCAGTAGTTGATAAGGAAAAAGACGAAGATTTTCAGGATAATTTAAAATTTGGCAATATGCTTAAGGAAATTGCTCCTGCAAATTTTGAGTCTTATAAAGAAAACTTCGCAGTAACAAGCGGAAGACTTGAATTTGCAGCTAATATGGGCAATGCTTTTTTTAAAGGAAATATTTTAGCTTCATAGCTGACTTATAAATAACATTTACTCTCTCTTAGAAAAATACTTCTTTTCTTAGGCGTGCTTCGGCACGCCTTTTTTATGTCTTACGATTGTCATCCCGAACTTGTTTCGGGATCTGTTAAGCGACACCGGTAAGAACTCAACATTGGACAGACCTTGAATCAAGTTCAGGGTGACAGAATGGGTATTAAGTTTATATAAAGTTATTTAACTTTTGTGGCTTTTGTATTACAATAGGTCTATTGTAGGAATAAAGAGGAGAAGTTTATGATAGATAAAACCGCGATAATTCACCCATCGGCACAAATTGCAGAAGATGCTGTAATCGGGCCTTTTGTTGTTATTGGTGAAAACGTTAAAATCGGAAGCAGAACAAGAGTTATTTCTAACGCTCACATTGAGTTCGCTGAAATCGGTGAAGACTGTACAATCAGCCCGTTTGCAACAATCGGTTCAGAACCGCAGGATTTGGGCTATAAGGGCGAACCTACAAAGGTTGTTATTGGAGACGGTACTATTATCAAAGAAAATGTAACTATCCACAGAGGCGCAAATTGTGGCGATTGCACGACTAGAATCGGTAAAAAATGTTTAATTATGGTAGGTGCTCACGTGGCACATAACTGTGTTCTGGAAGATCAAGTTATTTTAGCAAACCTTGTAACACTAGGCGGTCACGTACATGTTGGATTTGGCGCGTTTGTCGGCGGAATGAGCGTGTTCCACCAAAATATCAGAATTGGTGATATGGCGATTATTAGCGGATTTTCTGCATCACGTCAAGATATTTTACCTTACTCAAAAGGTGAAGGTCGTCCGCCGGTTCCGGATGGTTTGAACGTTATTGCGATGAAACGCCGCGGTGTTTCTCAAGAAGTTAGAACGGCAACTAACGCGGCTTTCAAACTGCTTGTTTCAAAAGATTACAACACAACTCAGGCGATTGAAAAAATTAAGGCTGAAATCCCGATGAACGAATACATTGAAAAAATGATTGATTTTATCCAAACTTCAAAACGCGGGGTGCTTTTAAAATCCTACAAAACAGGCCATCAATCGTTAGATTGCGAAGAATAATTTAAATTTTGGACTATTTACACTCTCCTCAAGATGTATTACAATATGCAGAAAGAGGAGAGTTTTTTATGCAAAATGATGTTTTAAAAAAATACGCTCAAGTTCTGGTTGATTATTCAACGAATGTGCAAAAGGGCGATCTGGTTGTTATTCGCTCTGATAGCGTCGAATCTCAGCCGTTATTGAAAGAAATCTACAAACGTGTAATTGAGCGCGGTGGAAATCCGCTTGTACGTATTGCGCTTGAGGGCGCGGGTGAAATATTCCTGAAAAATGCATCTGATGAACAATTGGATTTTGTTGACCCGATTACAATGATGGAGTACGAAAAGGCTGATAAATTTATTTCTATCGGCGCGCCGTTGAATACAAAAAATATGAAACGCGCAAACCTTGAAAAACTTGCACGTCGCGGAAAAGCTACTAAAAAGCTTTCTGAAACATTGCTTGGACGTTCAGCACGTGGCGAAGCAAGCTGGGTTATTGCAGATTATCCTACACATGCGCTTGCACAGGAAGCTAAAATGTCACTGGCAGAATATACGGAATTTTTGTATAATTCTTGTTATTTGAACCTTGATGACCCTGTTGCAAAACTTCGTGAACTCGATGATAAACAAACAAAATGGGCAAATTACCTGAACAACGTTAAAAAGGTTCGTATCGTTGGCGAAAAAACGGATATTACTTTTGGGGTTGAGGGAAGAAAATGGATTAGTTGCTCAGGTTTGAATAATTATCCTGACGGCGAAGTCTTTACATCTCCTGTTGAAGACGATGTGAACGGCGAAATTTACTTTGACTTCCCGCAAAACTATCGTGGAAATGAAGCCCGTGGCGTTCATTTGACTATAAAAGACGGAAAAGTAATTGGCGTTAAGTGTGAAAGCGGTGAAGATTTCGTAAACTCAATGTTCGATATGGACGAGGGTTCACGTGGAATCGGTGAAATCGCTATCGGTACAAACGATGAAATTCAAGAAGTAACCGGAAATATTCTGTTTGACGAAAAAATCGGCGGCTCAATTCACATGGCAGTAGGTGCGTCATACCCTGAAACCGGTGGTAAAAATGTTTCAGGACTTCACTGGGACATGATTAAAAACATGAAAAATGGCGGTAAAATCTATGCCGATGACGTTCTTATCTACGAAAACGGAAAATTCTTAATTTAAAACTTCGCACATGCATTTATATGCTACATCGATTACATAATCCATATCGGGTTTTTCGATGATAAGCGGAGGGTTAAAGTAAAGAACATCACCAAGGGGGCGTAATATGACGCCCTCTTTTAATGCCTTTTTATAAATTTGATAGCCGTAGCGGTTTTTTGAATTAAATGCGCGTTTTTCTCGCTTGTCCTCAACAAGTTCTATTGCGTTTATTAAGCCTATATGACGAATATCGCCTACATTTTTATGACCTGCAAACTTTTCTTTTATTCGGTTATGGAAATAAACTGCTTTTTCTTGCGCTTTTTCAATGATTTTTTCTTCTTTCAAAATGTCAAGTACTGCGCAAGCTGCAGAACACGCAAGAGCATTTCCGCTGTATGTATGGCTGTGCATAAAGGCTTTGCCCTCAAGATAATCCGCATAAAAAGCGTCGTAAATTTCCTGCGTTGTAATCGCAATTGCCATAGGCATATAACCGCCTGTTAAGCCTTTTGATAGGCACATAATGTCAGGAGAAATTCCCGCATGGTCGCAAGCCCACATTTTTCCTGTTCTTCCGTAGCCTGTTGCAATTTCATCCGCAATCAAATGTACATTATATTGGTCGCAAAGTTCGCGAAGTTTTTTCAGGTATAGCGGCGGATAAATTTTCATTCCCGCTGAACCCTGTAACAACGGCTCTACTATGAGGGCGGCTGTTTCATTTCCGTACTTCTTAAAAGTTTCTTCTGCTTTTTCTATACAAGGGCAAGTGCATTCCCCGTGTAAATGTCCGTAAGGACAGCGGTAGCAATCGGGTGCTTCTATTCGTTCAATATCAAGCAAAATAGGTTTGTAAATCTCTGAATATAAATCAACGCCACCAACTGACAACGCTCCGATTGTTTCTCCATGGTAAGCCTCAGTTAAGGCCATAAAACGTTTTTTCTGTGGGTTTCCTGTCTGATAATGGTATTGAAAACTCATCTTTAGAGCCATTTCAATTGCTGATGAGCCGTTATCGGCAAAGTTAAACTTGCACATACCCTCTGGCAAAACTTTTGAAAGCTTTTCGCATAGGTTAATAACTGTTTTATGTGAAAAATTGGCGAAAATTACATGTTCAAGCGTATCTAATTGCTTTTTTATCGCAGCGTTAATCTTAGGATTGCAATGACCAAGCAAATTACACCACCACGAACTTATAACATCATAATATTTTTTGCCGTCTGTGTCATAAAGATAAATTCCTTCGCCCTTTTCGATTACCATCGGGGCAAGTTCCTCATAATCTTTCATCTGTGAACACGGGTGCCAGATGTATTTTAAATCTTTTTCCTGCCATTCGTTCAGGTTAGTCATACAATGCCTCAATTGCTCCTGCTGTAAATTCAATACCATCACCATTTTTTGCAACTGTTCCCAGAACTTTTACCCCACAAAGGTGTTCAATAACTTTTAAATTATCCAAATGCATGAAATCTTCTTTGTCAAAGTTATTCAGTATAATTCCTTTAACTTTGACAGGAGTTTGTTTTAAAAAGTCGACAGTCAAGAAAGTGTTGTTAATTGCCCCCAGCCCTGCGTCGGCA
>CANAJP010000076.1 GCA_947361615.1 uncultured Candidatus Melainabacteria bacterium
AGTCAATTGTGGTTTATTACAACCCGAATTGTCAAGGCGATCAAAACGAAACCGGAATTTATTACTCGCAATCCAAAATGTGTGCTAATTTTATTTATGATTTGAATGGTACCAAGGGACCTAATACGGTTGGAAAAGATATAGGCGTTATAACAGCCCTATATGCATCTGACCCTATTGTCGTTGCACCTGTTCCAATCGTTCAGGGGGCAGTAAACGCAACTCTTACTGAAGCGCTTGCGGCATGTAAAAATATTGATAGCGAAAGTCGCATTCCAAATAAAGAAGAAACAGCTTCAATATTTTACAACCGCGTATTATATGGTTTAGCTGATTTTGGCGCAAGTATTTGGTCTGGCACACGTGTCCCAAACACTACGGGCAAAGGTTGGCTTATTGGGATTTTTGATGGTATATATTGGACGCAGAATATAAGTTATCCATCAAATGTTCAATGTGTTAAGCGGTAATTGTTCCACCGCCGATGAGGAAGCCTTCAGTTTCATCGTAAATAACAAGGCTTTGACCCGCGGTTACTGAATTAACATCTTCATAAAATTCAGCGTAAATTGTCCCGTCTATAATTTTTAGACGGGCTTTTTGTGCAGGCATGTTATAACGGATTTTGACCATCGCGTCGAATTCAGTTTCTTCCAGTGCAAAACTAAAGTTTATATCGTTGGCTGTAACTGTTCGTTTATGACTTAGTTCTTCTCTTCCAACATAAACGATGTTTTTTTCAGAATCTATGCCCAGAACGTAGAGCGGGTGTGGATGTGCAATTCCAATACCTTTTCTCTGGCCGATTGTATATTGAAAATGACCGTCATGCTCGCCCAGTTTTCTGTCTGTTTCAAGCTCTATAAAGTCACCTTTCTTTGAGGACAAGTGTTCCAGCAAATATTTTTTTGTTGTCATTGGCTTATGAATAAAGCAGATATCCTGACTTTCTTTTGATGATTTTGACGGAAGGTTGTATTTTTCGGCAATCGCTCTGACTTCGCTTTTTTTATATTTTGAGAGTGGAAAACGTGTTTTAGAAAGCACATTTTGTCCGAGTCTATACAGAAAATATAGCTGATCTTTGTGTTCGTCGTTTGCAGGATAAACTTTATAAATTCCGTCTTTTTCGACAATATTTGCGTAGTGACCCGTTGCAAAAATATCAGCATGAAGTTCGTTAATCGCAAAATCAAAAAGTTCGCCCCATTTAATAAATTTGTTGCACAAAATGCAAGGGTTCGGGGTTTTGCCACTGCGGTAGCATTCAAGAAAATTATCCATAACCTCTTTTTTGAATGTTTTACTTGCATCGTAAACATAATGTTCTATACCGAGGTTATCAGCGACTTTCTGGGCGTTTTGGATAATCGTTTCTGCAACAGGTGAATTAAACATTTTACCTGTAAGACCGATTACTTTGTAACCTTCTTGTTTTAATAAAAGTGCGGTGACAGAACTGTCTAAACCGCCGCTTAGTGCTACTACTGCTATTTTTTCGTTGTTCATAGGTTTATTTTAATACAAATTACATCAAATGGTGGAGATTTTTAAAGATTTGTTAAAGTTATAATTTGTTATGTCGTTTAACTTATAAGTCGCATTTAGTGGAGCGTGAAATGGCAGAACAAGTTTTGGTTAATGATATCACAGCCGGTGAGCGTAGTAAAATGGCGCTCGAATCACTGGAAAAAGCCCGAAATTATCATGAAAAATATTTATTAGGACAACATAATTCAGACCTGCAGGAGGCAATTTCTAATTATATTTCTGCGGTTAAGTATGATCCTATGCTTCCTGAAACCTACTATAGGCTTGCAAGTCTGATGTGGGAACAGGGGCAAATTTGTGTTGAAACTGCTGTTGAGCAATGTAAGGTCGCCGTATCGCTTGCGCCGGATGATATGAATGCGCACCTTTATACCGGATTTTTTATGCGGCTCGCTAAAGATTATGAAGGCGCTGAGGCTGAATTTAAAGAAGCAATTCGTGCTTCACGTTTGTCATCTGCTCGCCCGAGGCTTGTTCTTTCTCAGTCGATTTTGCAGAAAATAACCGCTTCTGATGCAAAATTTGGCGACTACTGGAATTTCTTATATTATTTCTTGTCAGGAAGTGTCATGCTGGCATGGGATAAGGCGTCTTTGAACATGCTTTACAAAAATGTGTTAGACGACTGTTCCGTATGGGGTTATGACTTGCTCGGAAAAATCTGTGAGCATTTTAAATGGTACCCGACGGCACAGAATTTTTATCGTGAGGGTGTTCAAAAAACTAAGCATGACGAACTTTTCTATGAGAAAATTGGCGATTTAGCGCTTAAAAATAAAGATACGGATTCTGCTGTTGAATGCTATAGAACTGTACTTGAAGCTAATCCTATGGCGCGTGAGCCGTTAGTTAAACTCGCAACGATTCTACAGACTTATTATCCTGAATCTGTTGATGAAGCGATTGATTGCTATGAAAAACTTTTGAATGTTGATGAAACAAATCGTGGTCAGATTTATTATGAACTCGGGCATCTTTATTTGCGTAAAGAGGACAGATTGAATTCTATCAGTGCGTTTAAGCTCGCATGTGATTCATCTCCCGAAAATCCGTTTTATAACAATTCACTTGCATATTCTTATGCTAAAGCAGAGCTTTACGATGATGCAATTGAGCATTATCAAAAAGCAATTGCTCTAAACCCTGATAACGAATGGACTTCTATTGTTTGTCAGGCACTTGGCGCTCTCTATGCGGATGTTAAAGAAAATATAGAAGCGGCGTTATCAACTTATCAGGCGGGAATTATTCTTGATCCAACGAATTATGATCTTGTAATTGCGCTTGGTGATTTGTACCTGTCGCAATATGATTTGGATAGTGCGATAAAGATTTATTGTGATGCAATTCTTCTTGATACTCAGGATTATCGCGGGTATTCAAAGGCGGGTGTTGCATTGTGGGAAAAAGATTATGTCGAAGAGGCACTTGTGTCCTTCCACAAAGCTATTGAGTTAAACCCTGAAAACTCTTTCTCATATAACAATTTAGGAACAATTTATCTCGACGGGCTTGGAGATGCGGAGGAAGCTCTTGATTATTTTGAAGAGGCAATTTCGCTTAATCCAAACTATACTTTAGCATATTTTAATGCAGCGCGTGCAAGTGAGGCGATGGGCTTTACTAATGACGCCGCGAATTATTACCAATCAGCAATAGATTTGAACCGCGTAACAGAAGATTTTGACGAATTAGATTTGATCAGACGTTTAAGAAAACTTTTTGAGGCGTAAGCTGGTTTGACGTGATATAGCTGAATTTAGAGGACGTAAGTCCTCTTTTTTGCCTACATGATTTTGCCTGCACAACCTTGGTTGCATGAAGTCATGGAGCTTTTTTATGCGACTTTTCAAAATTTTTAAATTAGATATACTACTTGTATAAAATGCAAATTGACAGTAATACAGGAGAAAATTTTTCATATAAAATCCGATTATCTTAACATGAGGATTTCTATGAAATCCTCACTTCTTTTAAAACAGGAAGTATTATTAATGTTTTTATAATATTTTTTGTTAAGCTGGTAGTAGTATGAAAAAGAGGTAAAAGATGAATTTAACACCGCAAGAACGGATTGTTATGTTGTACGTTGTTTTGGGCTTCTCTGATAAGGAAATAGGTCAAAAGATGAAAATTAGATATTCAACGGTTAGAACTTATGTTGACAGAGGTATTTTGAAATTAGGAGCCAGAAACAGGACACATGCAGGGTTTAAATATTTGATAACGTTATCTCCTGATGTTTATTTGCAGACTATAGAACAACTGCAAGAGGTTTTATGAAAAGAATAATTTTACACTGGACTGCCGGAAAATATAAACCTAATCAAACAGATATTGAACATTATCATTATTTGATTGATGGTGCTGGAAATGTTGTAAAAGGTAAATTTAATGTTGAAGCAAATAAAATTTGCAAGCAGGGATGTTATGCAATGCATACAGGTGGTGGAAATACGGGTTCAATAGGGGTAGCTTTTTGCTCAATGTTCGGTTTTAAGGATGAGCGAAATGTTGGAGATTATCCGATTACGGCTGTGCAATTTGAGCGCGGAATGAAGTTTTGCGCGGAACTTTTAAAAACATATAACATTGAGCTTTCTCCCGATACTGTTATTACACATTATGAATTCGGGCAGAAACATAAGAATACAACGAGTTACGGCAAAATTGATATTATTCATATCCCATCTTATCCCTGGGTTAAGCGTGATGAGACGGGAAGTTTTATCAGGTCAAAAGTTCGCTGGTATTTGGAACATGTGTAAATTTTTAGGGGGAGGAAAATGGAGTTAGCTTTTTATAATTTGTCAGGCGGAATAAACCAGAGTTTGACAAAAACAGAATTAGGGCTTGATACAAAAAGAATGTACTGGACTGATTCTAAAAATATTGAACTTTTACGCAATAATGGTTTGAAAAAACAAAACGGTAACACTATTTATTGTGAACTTCCTGAAAAGGAAGAAATTACCGGGCTTCATCAGTTTACACATCATGATGAGTACAAATTAATCATCACGACGGTTAGCGGTAAGGTCTATGTTTATGACGAAAAGAATAAAACTTTTGCAACGGTTAACCTTGTATTGTCAGGTCGCAAACCGGTTTTTAAGAATTTTCTTAACGGCTTTTTGATTATGAGCGAAAGCGATAAAATGCGTTATGTTAAGAACGATGAAAGTTATGCGGTTGTCGATTGTAATTTAAAAACGACTTCTGGTAGTGATTTGACAGGTGGGATTATTACTACTTATAAGGGGCGTGTTTGGGTCGCTAAAGGTTCTACTATTTATTACTCAGCGCTTGGAACATATGATAACTTTACGGAAAGCAATGACGCCGGATATATCAATGATTTTCACACAAATACTGATGTTATAACAGGTATCGCGGAATATAAGGATTATCTTGCGATTTATAAGAAAAATCAGGTTTATTTGTTAAGTGGAACTTCGCCTGATGATTTTGCGATACAACTTTTTGCGGATAAAGGCACGAAGGCTCAGCGTTCGCTTGTGAATGTTGATAACAGACAATTCTTTTTATCTCAAAGCGGCGTATTTTCTCTTGAAGAAGCGGGTGTGTTATTGCAAATTCATATCGGTTCAGAAATTTCGTCAAAAATTAGGCCTGAATTCGACCGGTTTGATGAAAGCAGGTTTGCCGAAAGCGTTTGTCTTCACTATGAAAAACGCGCTCAAATGTGGTATTTCCTACCTTATACCGATGAACCTTATTTCAAAACAATCTGGATTAACGATTATGTGTTGAAATTATGGTATAAGCGTGTCGTTCCGCAAAATGTACTCGGGGCGTGTATATTCAAGAATAACGTTCTTACTTATGACGATGCCGGAAACATTTATATTGAGGATTTCGGACATGATTTTTGCGGTAAGCCGATTGACTTTATGTGGAAATCTCCGTTTCTTGCACTTAAAGATGCGCACCACAGAAAACTTATTGATGAGTTTTATTTTGTTCTTGACTGCGAATATGATAACAACTTTAATTTTTGTGTATACAAAAATTTTGACGACGGTTTTCCTGATGATAAGGAAACTGTTCACAATATAAATTATGAACATCTGTTGTGGGCGGATGAAACAACGCAGGATTATCTTCCGTGCAAGTGGGCTGAGGAAAATACCAGAGTTCCTATCTGGTCAATAAGCTCCGAAACACTTGAAAAAGTTGAAATTTCGGAAAGCAATTATGCTGTTCAAATCTGTATTGAGGGCGATGAGGCGGTGCATAACTGTGGAATTATCGGCCTGCAATTTAGAGAAATATTTGATGATGACTAAAATATTTAGACAGCGCAGCCACGGGTTGGCAAACCGCGTTTGACAAGCAGGTGGCGGTGAACTGCTTTTAATAAAACCACTCATTTTTATAATATTACACTAGTTTAAACGAAAGGAAATGTGAAAATGTCAGAAAACACAACAAACTCTTATGCTGCTTTTATTCCTGAGATTTGGAGTAAAAAATTATCAACAATGTTAGAGAAAAAATGCGTTATGATGCAGTGTGTTAACAAAAACTATGAGGGCGAAATTTCTCAACAGGGTGATAAAGTTAAAATTATTACACCTGCTGAAGTCGCAATTTCAACTCTTGGTACATCTGCTATTACTTACAACGAGCTTGAACCAACTTCTCAAGAATTGGTTATTGATCAGAAAAAATTCTTTGCGTTCAAAATTAATGATATTGCTCAGGTTCAAGCAAATACAAGCATTATGGAAGCTCACCTTGAAAACGCAAGAAGAGCTATCGAACAGGTTCAAGACGCGTACTTGCTTTCTCAACATGTAAACGTTTCAGCAGGCACTGAGGAGGGCCCGAAATCACAGCGCCGGGAAAAATGGTGCAGTTCTTGCCGATA
>CANAJP010000077.1 GCA_947361615.1 uncultured Candidatus Melainabacteria bacterium
TCTGTGCCAAAGTCCTTGCCAATTTCGTCAGAAAAGTTTATAATAGTTGAGGGTACAGCGACAATGTTTGATGCTGTACGCGATATATTCGACGTAAAGCTTTATGTTGAGTCGGATAACGATATCCGTAGAAAACGTTTTATGAAAAGAGCGTGCGAAGAGAGAAACCAAACTAAAGAAAACGCTATTCAGCAATGGAACTATCTGGAAACCGCAGGATGTCATTACGTTAGACCACACCGCAGCAACGCCGATTTTGTCCTTAACGGGAACTCTGATTTAGGATATTTTTCCCAAATTCTTGAGTATCTCTACACAATAACAAATAGTTTTCAATAATGAATTATTGTTATAATGAACAAAAATACATCAAATAATTGATATCTAAATTGCTGAAATTGATGTATTATACAATATGTGGATTATAATATAAGTATAGTATAACCGGAAAAAAGAGTAATTTATGAAGAATAGAGAGAGTATTGAACGAGCAAATTTAAAGATAATCCTTGGATGGACACTGGCAATGGGCCTTGCAATATCTCCTGCGCTGGCTGCAAATGACTCGCAGAGTGTACAGGTTCAGCCCTTAAAAAATGACAAAAAACAGGTTTCTATGGTTGTCACTGAGGTTGGTAGAAGCAATCCTTTTGAACCTGTATTCGGCGGCTATGATGAGGACTCAGACTACTTTTTGGCCGCACCGCCTGAAGTTCCGGGGCTTGATAACGATGCACTCGATGTCATTAAGGCTAGAGTCGCCGGGATTATTTATGACAAAAATAACGTTAATTCGTCCGCAATTGTTAATATCGGCGGTTCGGATTATTTGACCAGAATTGGCGATAAAATTAACGGTTACGTTGTTACAGCTATCGACAGAAACGATATTACCGTTCAATTGGGCGCAAACACATTCAAAGCTGGTATTGGCGATATAATTTCAAGTGAAGACTTGTATGACGTCAACAAAACAAGAACTCCGGCTTTGGAAACTAAGTTTGCAGGTAGAAGAAAAGTTAATTAAAAAAAAGATAATTGGGAGCGAACATGAAAAATTCGGTTTTAAGCAAAATAATGTTAGGAACAATGCTGGCAACTACTCTTGCCTTGAGTAGCGCGCCTTGCGTTTTTGCCAGAACGGCAGACAATGCAAAAATCGCATTGGCAGGTCAAAATGACGCAATTTTATTGAAAGGTGATATTTCTTTAACTCAAAAAGAAGAAAAAGTTTCTTTGAGTTTAAGAGATTCTGACGTTGAACAGGTGTTGAGAATGTTTGCGGATATCGCAGGCTTGAACATTGTTTTTTACGACAAAGTAGCATCAAAAATTACACTCGATATCGTTGATGAACCTGTTAATAGCGCGTTCGATATGGTTATGGAACTTTCTCAGTTGACATACAGCGTTATTAACGGAAATACCCTCGTTATTGCTAAAGCCGGAAACGCTGATATTAGCATGATGAAACAGGGAATTACTTTTATTCCTGTTAAATATGTTGACGCCGCTTCTATGGCTGACTTTTTGAACAAAAATATTTTCGGTATGAAAAAACCGGGGCTTGCCGGTTCTGATATCGTTATTACTAACCCTGTAACTAACGAACTACTCGTTTTTGGTACCGATAACGATGTTTCTATCGCAAAAAGAGTAGTTGAAAAGTTTGATAGAAAACCAACTTACACAACTTTCAAAGTTAACTATACAACTCCAAAAGAAATGGCAACTATGATTTGTGATATGTTGCTCCCGACTACAATTAAAAACGATTCAATCGGTGACAGCCTGCTTCCGCTCTCTACCGGTTTGAAAATCGCTAACGGCGGTTATATTACAGGGGGTGCTTCATCTCTTGAATTAGGCGCCGGTGAAGTCGCTTGTAAAGTTACTCCAACGTCAAGTGCAGGGAATTTAACTTCTTTTGATTTACAAAACTTCTCAATTTCATATCAGGAACAAAATGGCTTGATTAACATGATTGGCGGTTCTGAAGAACAAATCGCTATGGTTTCTGAATTTATCCAAAAATTTGACAGAAAAATTCCTCAAGCCTATATCGAAGTTTCTGTAATTGAATTGAATGAAAGTGGTTCTAAAAACTTGTCTAACACCTGGAGATTCTATTCTGATGTATTCTCATTCAACGCAGAAAATGGTTCTGTAGGTACAAGTTTACCGGTCTGGATTTTTGGTAACAATCTTCCATCATCTTATGATGCAGCAACCGGTGAAATTGAGTGGGTTAATAAAGCTGTAAAACCTTCAAAAGCTGCATTGCAATACTCAATTAACTATGCATTGAGAAACAGTAAGGCTCGTACGGTCGCTAACCCTAGAATCCTTGTTACTAACGGTGAAGAATCTACAATCGATATCACTCAATCTTATGTAGAAAGTGTTGACACCGAAATGACAGCAAGCGGTACAGGTTCATTCGTAACCAGAAAATATAACATGGCTGATGATGCCGGTGTTCAGTTGTCTGTAACTCCGTTCATAAGCCCTGACGGTTACGTTACTATGAATATTAAACCTGAATATACAGTTATTTCTGACCAGTTGATGGAAACTGATGGTAACGGTGTTCAATATATCGCGGCTACAACTACTCAAACCAGAACTTTTGACCTTACAAATGTTCGTTTGAAAGACGGCGAAACCCTCGCTATTGCCGGAATGATTATGGAAACCGATACTAAAGTCGTTAACAAAATCCCTGGTTTAGGTGATATTCCTTACTTAGGAGTTTTATTCAGATCTTCTAACACTGAAAAAACTAAGAGTGAAATGCTCGTTATGATTACACCTAAAATCATTTATGATGATGAGGATCTGTAAACCCACGCCCCCCTGTGTTAAAGTGCTTTTTTGAACAATGAACGAATTATTAATAAAATTAAAAAACAGCATAAACAAAAAAATCTACAATCAGATTAGTGTAACCGCTATGGAGCAGCATCTGTTTGTCCCGATTAACGTGCGTGATAATTATTTGTTTGTTGCAATCAACTCGCAAACCGACAAAGAACAAGTCAGTGATATCTTAAGAGAAACTTTTACTTATACCATTAAATACATTCAATTATCTAATGATGATTTATTGGAGTTAATTAAGTCCTCTAATATTAATATTGACTTGAGTGCCGCTAATGACAGGGTCAAAGAGAGCCGCCATAAAATCGGGGAAATGCTTATCGATGACGGCATTATTACGGATGCCCAATTGCTTGAGGCTATGGCTGAAAGCAAAAAGACTAAGATGCCTGTCGGTTCTGTTCTGTGTAAACTCGGTTATGTTTCACTTGAACAGTTGAAAAGATATCTGAAAGTTCAAACGGGTGTTGATTTTGTTACGGCAGAACAAATTCAAAAGCAGGCACAGTATATTAACCTGCTTTCTGAAGATTTTATCAGAGTCAATAGATGTATTCCGATTTATTCTGATGAAAAGGAAATTTTGCTCGGTGCTGTTTCTTTGTTGAAACCGGCTATTTTGAAGAATATTCAATATATTACCGGTTTACAGCCAAAACAATTGCTGATTACAGCGTTTGAATTTGAAAATTCACTTTCTAAGCACTTCTCAGAAGAGAAAAAAGAAACCGATAAATTGATGCAAATGGCATCGGAAGAAGCAAGTTCGTTCAAGCAGGAACAATCTCTTTCTGAGATGGTTGATAAGGATTTGAACGATTCAGCCGGTTCTGTTGCGATGTTCGTAAACAAAATTGTTACCAATGCTATTGATAATAAGGTTTCCGATATTCACATTGAGCCGCGTTTGAACTCTTATATCGTCCGTTACCGTAAGGATGGTATGCTGCAAAAAGTCTTTGATATTCCGAATAAGGTTGAAAACTCAATCATTTCGCGTTTTAAAGTTATTGCACGTTTGAACATCGCAGAACACAGACGCCCGCAAGACGGTACGTTTTCTATGAATTACAAAGGCGGTGCGTATGACTTCCGTATTTCAACTCTTCCCGTTTCCGGTAAAGAAAAGATAGTTATCCGTGTACTTGCACCTGCTGTCAGCTTGAATGCTATGGATAAAACGATTAACCTTGCCGGCGCCAGTAAAGAGGAAATTAACAGAGTTAAAGACATGTGTAGTGCGCCGAATGGTATTATTCTTACATCAGGGCCAACAGGTTCCGGTAAAACTACAACACTGTATTCCGTCTTGAAAAGTTTGAACGACGAAACTGTTAACATTACAACAATTGAGGACCCGATAGAAATTCGTCTTGATGGTATTAACCAATCTCAAGTTAACACAAAAGCCGGTATTACGTTCGCGGCATGTATGAAATCAATCTTAAGACAAGACCCTGACATTATCCTTATCGGTGAAATTCGTGACTACGAAACATTGGAAATTGCAGTATCAGCTGCACTTACAGGTCACCTTGTATTAAGTACCGTCCACACAAACTCAGCAGCAGCAACCGTTACCCGTATGATTGAGATGGGGGCGAAAGATTACCTTGTAGCCTCAACTTTAACAGGTGTAATAGCACAACGTCTTGTCAGAAAACTCTGTGATAAATGTAAAGAACAATACTTCCCAACATATGCTGAGGCAAGAAAAGTTCTTAAAGATGAAGTTGAAATTGAAGAGTTTATGAAAACTCCTATTTATCGCCCTGTCGGCTGTGAAGAATGTGATTTTTCAGGATATAAAGGCCGTCTTGGTGTTTATGAAATCATGCCAATTACAAAAGAAATTAAAAAGCTTATTGCCGAAGGGGCACACGATTTGGATATCGAAGAACAAGCCGTCAAAGAGGGTATGCTGGTTCTGCAATCTGCATGCTTACGCCATATTAAAGAAGGTAAAACTTCTATCGATGAATTCGTACGTGTCTTAGGTTTAGCAACTGAATAAAAAGGGATTATTATGCCAATATTTAACTATACAGCTTTAAAAAATAATAAGGACGTTATAAACGGGAAAATCGAAGCTTACGATATTTCGGAAGCCAGAGCCGGTATTAAAAAACTTGGCTACACTCCGATTAGTATCGTTGATGAAAGACAGAACGAAAATAACGTTAAAAACAAAGCAAAAGCAGCAATCGCCCCTTTGCCGACACTAGGTCTGCAAGATAAGATTGAATTTACTTCGACCATGCAAATCCTTGTTCAGGCAGGTATTCCTATTATTGAATCTTTGATGTTTATTGAAAACGATGCTGCAAAAGCTAAACTCCGTAAAGTTGCAAAAGAATTAAGAAAACAGATTATCGGTGGTGGTACGTTCTCCGGAACAATTGCCAGATATCCGCTTCAGTTCGGTCATATTTATATCGGTCTTTGTAAAGCCGGTGAAGATACAGGGGAACTTGAAAAAACACTTGACCGTTTATTGGAACTATTGAGTAAACAGGCGGCAATTAGAGGACAAATCATAGGAACATTAATGTATCCGATTTTCGTCGTAATTTTGTCTGTTTTAATTATCTTGATTATGTTATTGTTCGTCTTTCCTGTATTTAAAGACATGTTTGATAATATGGGTAAAGAGTTACCGTGGATCACGGCAGTGTTGATGCAGGCCGGTTTGTTCCTAAAAGCCAACTGGATTTGTATCCCTATTGGATTTATAGCATTTGCAGCTGGTACGACTGCGATTATGCGATATGCTCCAACAAGAAAAATTGTTCACCGTATTGGATTGAAAATTCCTGTAATGGGTACAATGCTTAAATTCGGTGATTTTTCGAACTTCGTTGCCGTAATGCAGGTTGCTTATGACGCAGGTATTCCGATTGTTGAATGTTTACACCTCGCTATTTTAACGATTACGAATGACGTTTTAAGAGAGCAGTTGGATGCTTCTATCATAAACGTGTCTAAAGGTCAGCACCTTTCAGTTGCCTTAAGAGCTACAGGTGCGGTTCCAAAAATGATTTTATTTATGATTGCTACTGGTGAACAATCAGGACGTTTGGGCGATATGCTCGGACAATGTACAATATACATTGACAAAAAATTGAACGATATTATTTCAACATTAACGAAAATGATTGAGCCGATAATGTTACTTGTAATCGGTGGTATTGTCTGCGTACTGGCATTAGCACTTTATTTGCCGTTGTTCGCATCATATATGGATTAAGATGCGTCAGCCGGTGCTCGCGGTGTTGGCTTGCGTGAGCAAGACAAGCAGGCGAGCATTATGTCAGCGACGTTTCAAATTTTGTGGGTGTTAATAACACCCACTTAAAATTTGTCAGGAGCGTTCTTGACAATGTGAAAAAAATGATACATAATAATCATAGAAAGGATGGAATTAATTATGAAGAACAAATTTGTAGACATTTTCGCAGGGGGGGGGGGGAGCTTTTTAACCGGCTTTG
>CANAJP010000078.1 GCA_947361615.1 uncultured Candidatus Melainabacteria bacterium
TGTAAGCCACGTAGTGTGCGTAACACCTAAAAGCCCTAAAACCAGCAATAAACTTATAATACTTCTCTTTTTCATATAAATTTTGTAACATAAACAACTCATATTTGCAAATAGCCCCATGGGGAATAAAACATCTCTAAAGCTTACGTAAAATATCAACAAAGGAGTTGAGCGATGAAAAAAATGTTACTAATATTAGGGATACTTTTACTATGTGCGCCATATTCAAATGCAGGTATAATTTCCAAAGTTCGCAACTGGGCAAACACCGGTTGGGACAATTACGGATGGGGTAATAGTAATTATACAAATTGTCCGTGTTACAACAATGGGTTTAATAATGGGTTTCACAACGGTCACCGCCACCACCATCACGGAAACAAATTTTTCAACAATGGGGCAATTACAGGTTTTACCCCGCCAATTAACGGAACTGTTTATCCGACGTTCGGAAATTATCACAGTCCGGTGTATGGCCGTTTTGATCACCTGCCTAATGGCAGAATTAACAGTCTGAATTCAGCACCAACACAAATGTTTACGGATTTCAATTCTGATTTCGGAACAAAAACTGGCGTAACCATTATTGACTAAATATTGACTTTAGCCTCCCAAATATGTTAAATATATATTGTAAGAAGATTGGAGGCCTAATATGTTAAGATTAATCATTGTGGTGTTACTGGCTGTAGGCGCATATTTTATTTATGAAAATCAAGACGAGCTTTTAACCAGTGCAAAAGAAATGTTCTTAAAAGAAAAGACTGTTATGAAAGTTAATAATGCAAGCGCAGAAAAGCAAAAAGCAATTGAAGATGCTGAACGCCGCGCACTGGAGTACTAATGGCAACAGAAGTTTTTCAATACAAACCACAGGGTGTATGCTGCCAGTTAATGCAAATTGCTGTTAATAATGATTTGATTGAAGATGTTCAATTTATGGGCGGATGTCACGGAAACCTTCAAGGCATAGGAAAACTTGTAAAAGGTATGCCGATTGAAGATGTTATTACCAAACTTGAAGGGATAAAATGTGGCAACAAACCAACAAGCTGTCCAGACCAGTTAACACAAGCACTCGTTGTATACAAAAATCATAAAAAAGCCTCTGTATAAGAGGCTTTTTTTACTTCGTAATTTCTTTATTATTATTGACCATTTTCCACGCGGATTTCGGACAAAGTGCCGCACAAATTCCGCACCCGATACATTTTTCACTGTCAGCCACAAAACTTTCAGAAATTGCCTTTTGTGGGCAATTTTTAATACAAATATTGCAGCCAATACAAAGCTCTTTATTCCATTCAGGAATTCGACAACGCGAATCACCTGTTCCGGCAAGCTCATGCACTGAAAAATCATCACTAATAAATTCTCCGAAAATTCCGCCCTCAATCCATTCAGTTTCGCGGAATTCTTTAATTGACATTCTTTTTTGAGAAGTTTTCACGGCAATAGGCTGGATTTTATGCCATTCTGACCAGTTTGTAAGCTCTTTTTTGAGATCTATTCGTCCAATTTTAGACAAAAATCTTTCCATTCCGGAAGCCAAAAATTCTATATCGCTTTGCGCAAGCGGTAAAATTTCAACGCAGGACGCTACATTATCAACTGCCCCGCGAACATATACCGTGCCGCCAACCATTCCAACACAGGAACGTTCACCTAAGACTGATTTTAATTTTTCACAATCATGCCCGCAAATTACTGCAACACCGCCGCCCATAAATTCAAAACTAAACGAACCTGTGTTCTTCAATACCCAAAACTCAGGAAGTTTGAATTTTGGATCGTGCTTCATTAACGCACCGGAACGCGCACCAACACGTCCACCAACGTAAATTTCACCTGACGCCGCGCAATGTGCCGCAGTATCGCCGCAATCACCTTTGACAATAATTTCAGCGCCCGAGTTTAACCAGCCTGTATCAGCAGGAACAGAACCCTCAACGACAATAAAAGTGCCTTTCATCCCCATTGCGCCAACACGTTGCCCCGGGTTTCTGAGAACAAAATTAAGGGTTTTACTCTTGTCTTTCGCCCAGCTTGAACCACCTATATTATGCTGGCCGCAAGCGTTAATTTCAAAATCCGTACATCCTGCGTCGATTTTAGCTTGAATCAACTGCAAGAGTTCCTGCGTAGACATTCTATTTTCGTTGTTTAAAGTTTCAATTCGTTCCATACTAATAAACCTATACTATATTGAATACTGGATATCTAACCTTTGAGCGATGTGTCTGTCAACTGTAATCAATGCATCTGAACGACCGACAGGAAGCGTTGAACAACCAACAGGTGCCATTAATTTTCTAAGTTCAATATCCGTTGCAATCATATAATTAACGATGTTTTCAGCCACTTTATCCACATCAAGACGTTTTGTGAGGCATGCTTTTTGTGACGCAATTCCCGCAGGACAGTTGCCTGTTGAACAAGCATTGCATTTTTCGGTATCGTTTCCGCAACAACCCGCAATTTGAAGCAAGTGACGCCCTGTAAACACACCGTTTGCACCAAGACAAATCAATTTAAACGCGTCAGCCGCAAAGCTTCCGGTTTGGCCTAAGCCGCCGCCTGCAAATAGAGGAATTTCCCCCTGACGTCCCTGATGAACTGCCGCAAGGTAACAATCACGAACTTTTGAAGTTATCGGATGACCTGTGTGGTTAAGAGAGATTTCATGCGCTGCGCCTGTGCCGCCAGCGAAACCATCGATAAAGAAGCCGCCAACAATATTATACGGATCACGAAGCAGGTTGTTATAAACCGAAACGCTTGTCACTGACGCCGCGACCTTGATAGCAACAGGAACACGGAAGTTAAACGCCGCATTCATAGAAAGGAACATTTTTTGAACACTTTCTTCAATAGAATACAACCCTTGATGTGTTGGAGGACTCATCAAATCAGCCTTTGGAACCCCTCTGATTTCCTGAACATATTCAGAAACCTTATTCGCCATCAAAAGTCCGCCATCTCCAGGTTTTGCGCCCTGACCAATTTTAATCAAAATTCCTGCAGGATCTTCAACCATTTCCGGCATTGTTTCAATAATTCTATTCCAGCCAAAATGCCCTGAGGCGATTTGCAAAATCATATATTTCAAATAACGTGATTTTAAAAGGCTGACGGGAATTCCGCCCTCACCCGTACACATTCTGATGGGAAGCCCTACTTTTTCATTCAAATAAGCGGTAGCAATCGCAATAGCTTCCCACATTCTTGAAGAAATAGCACCAATTGACATATCACCGAAAATCACAGGATAAATCCAACGATTTGGCGGTAACGTACGGGATTGAATTATATTATTTCCGTCAACATCAAAACCTAGTTTGTCGGCAGATAACACACGTCCAAACGGAGTTTTAATTTCAAAAGTGTGACGTATAGCGTCTAAAGATGGGTCTGTCATCTGCGAAATTCTACCGATTTTAATTTTATCAAGCGTACGCCCCTCTGTGTTAAGGTTAGAACGTCCGCCGCGTTTTAAAGATTCACCTTTTTCAGCACGGTAACGGATGGCATATCTGTCGTCAAGGTTTCTGACCGCTTTTATCGCGCCGTTTGGACAAACAGCCGTACACATTCCGCAGCCAACACAGTGATTTTCAAACCCAACATTCTGTTTTACAACAAGAACTTTTTCTAAATTCTGCTTTTCTGCGATATTGCCTGATTTTTTACGCATTTCAACGCAAGGACTGATTGCGCCGAAAGAACAAACAGCCGTACATTTTCCGCACTGAATACATTTTGATTCATCGTATTCAATAATCCACGGCAAATCTTCTCTATGTAATTCATTAACTTTTACTGCTGCCATCTTTCCACCGTCAAATCTTCTTTAATAACAATTGTTTCATTTTCTGTCGGATAAATATCCTTGCTCAAATCCCTATCCGGCAATAATTCATTAATCCCTGCGACTTCTGAGGTCATAACAACCATATCGTCGTTTCGGCCGATTACAACAGGACGAAGTTTTTTGGAATCGCAAACGCACACCATACTATAATCAGGTAAAACCCCAAGAACAGTGTTAGGGCCGTTAATTTCGAGGTGCGACAAAGAAGCTTTTATCCTGAGTAAAATGTCCTTATCTGTGCGTTTTTCAATTTTCTCAATCGGAAGCGGAGTAATAACGTGCTTGTAATACTGGATTGGCCATTTAAGAATTTTGTGCAAATAGTGAAGCGTGTACAAAAAGCACTGTGAATCTGATTCAAACCCGATATAAGCGCGGTTTAAATTTTGTTGATAAAGCCTATTTTTTTCGTAAAACGTATTTTCGCCATTAGCAAGAACCGTATACCCCTCAAGGAAAAACGGATGCGCCGCATAGCGCACAATATCGTAATTTGTATTCTGACGACATTGCGCGGTAATAACTTTTGAACAAAGTTCCGTATTTTCTTCCCATAGGCTGAAATATGTTCCGATATCTTTCGGGCTTCCAATTTCTTTCAAAACTAACGTATCAGGCCAGAATGCATAAATATAACCGGAATTATCTTCTTCAAGCGCTTTTCTGATTTTAAGCGCAGTATCAATCAATAATTCTTCTTTTTCTTCCTGAGTCGCGTATTTGTGGCTTTTCGGATACTGAACAACTTCAAACATATAGTTTGGCATTGGTTCAATTTTCAAGCCTTTTTGGTGGTTAATATTCGGCGTCCATTGCAACACACGCTTGAACCCGAGATTAAGCAAAATATCTTCCGCTTTTCTGGTACCCTCAACGGTTCCAGCCATAGAAAGTATAGGCAAATCCTTGTGATGTTCAAAAATTCCACCCAAATCTTGCATTATAAACGCAAACCCTGAATCATCATGTCCTTCTTGTTGAGAACGCATTAATTTGAGGGCAATAGACGGGTGTAAATATTTTTTAGATTTTATAGCGCCAATTCTACACATAACAATTATTGTAGGTTTGAAACACTCTATTGTCAAGTTACGGGGCTTAAAGCCCCGCAACAAAACTTAGCGTTTTATACATCTTATTGAGTGGTAATAAGAAACATTCGCAGGATATAGCGAACCCACATCCATATTAACCCCCCAGTACGCTGCAAGATTTATAATCGAACTTGAAAGAAGTCCGCTTGAAAGATTTCCAACAAATTCCCTATTATAAAACATTGAGCTAAGTTCATCTCTATTCGGTAGCCTACTTTCTGCATCTTGTTGAGTACAAAACTTACTTGCCCCTTTAGGCTGTGACATACTTGAAGTATTTCGCAACAAAGGCAACGGAGCAACGACAATAGAATCCGTAGGATAAAGCGCAGTAATAAATCCAATATCTTTGCCGACTGTATTCGGACCTTTATTTCCATTCAAATCATACACAAAATTTACACACATTTTAGGTTGCGAGTAATGCCAAACCGTTTCCCCCATATTCGGCTTACAATTCGGGTTATAATAGACGGCAATAGACTCACCATTTTGGGTTTCAAACGCCACGGCTTTTGTGTCAATACTTTTTTGCGGATTTGTATAGCTATATCCACCTTCAGAGTATGTACTTGTAAACATCGGATTCATTTCACTAAGCGTAGTTGGCCAAGTTTTTATGCTACCTGCCATGTTTGTGTAAGAAGTAACAATTCCGCAGTCAGCCAGATGCTCATTATCGCAAATATTATTGATTTTTAAAACTTTTGAAAGACCATCGGTAACAAACGCCTCTGCAGCTGTATCGACTTTTGACGAACTATCTGTGGCTAACGCATAATTCCCATAACCGTTTAAAGCAGGCATTAGCGCTATAGCCTGCGACATTCGCGCATATAAAGCTTTACGCTGAGTGTTCCAAGTACGCTCGTTTATGTTTCCGGTGAGTGATGGCAACGTTATCGCAGCGACTACGCCGATAATCGTTAGGGATAATAAGATTTCCGCCATAGTGAATGCTATACGTTGACCGGTAGCACGCAGGCCGGTGTGTGGATGCCGCTCAGCGGCTGTCATCCCGAACTCGTTTCGGGATCTGTCCAACGGTACTTCTTCATGTTCAACGCTTTTCAACCCCAATGGTTCGCAACATGGGATAGATCCTGAAACCAGTTCAGGATGACATGGGGAATTAACGCCAGTTTCTTTAATAATGCCTGTTAAGAGAGGGGGGGGGGGCGGGGGGGGGGGGGGGGGGGGGGGGGGGTGGGGGGGGGGGGGGGGGGGGGGGGGG
>CANAJP010000079.1 GCA_947361615.1 uncultured Candidatus Melainabacteria bacterium
GCTACAGGAGCTGCTGCTGATACGCCGAATTTTTCTTCCATAGCTTTTACTAATTCAGCTGCTTCTAATAATGTTAATGATGAAATTTCTTCTAAAATTGTTTCTACTTTACTCATTTTATTTCTCCTTTTATGTGTTTTGAGTTGTTTTTGTAATACGTTTTTACTTAGTAAGAACTAAGCACTTTTTTGATCTCTAACAGCTGCCATAGCACGTGTAAGTTGTGACATAACTGCTGAAAGTGAGTTTGCGATGCCTGATGCTGGTGAGTTGATTGAACCAAGAATTTTTGCGTAAAGTTCTTCTTTTGAAGGAAGTTTTGATAACGCTTCTGCTTCTTTTGCGTCCAATAATTTACCGTCAAGAGCGCCGCCTAACATTGCGCCTTTTTTGCTTTCTTTGATGAATTGAGCAACTACTTTTGCAGGTGCAACTTGATCTTCAAAACCAAATGCGATTGCTGTAGCGCCGGTCATCAACTCTGATAATACTTCAAATTCTGTACCTTTCAGAGCGATTTTAGCTAAAGTGTTTTTGGTAACCATGTAGTCGCCGCCTTCTTTTTGAAGTGCGCGTCTTAATTTTGTGATTTCTTCTACACTGTAGCCTTTGTATTCAGTCAAAATAGCAACTTGCGCTTTTTCAATCTTAGCTTTAATAGCTTCGACTTTTTCTGATTTAAATGCTTTTGTTGACATTTTCGGCTCCTTTTATTTTTACAATATAAACCGTAAAAGCAGGAAAAAACCTAAAAGTCTAATATATAGGAATTTTAACCTCCACCGGCGGAAACCCTTTAAAACGCTTGCACGTTACCGATAATCTACGGTTTACAAATCTATGTTAACATAAAAAGATTTTAACGCAACTAATTCGTTAATTTTTCTTTACAAGTTCGTAGATGTTTTCATCAGAGCCTGAGTATTCACCCTGATGGATTGCCTTAAAATTATTGTCCGCCACTAGATTTAAGCATTCTGAAACAATTTGATATGTAAGAATTTTTCTGTTTGAACGCAAGCTCATAAGTCTTTTTGCATCGTTTATTGCCTCTTCGCCGGATTCTAACGCGTTGTATGTTGTTACGGCGATGTTGTAGCCAAGACCAGCTTTGATATATTTTTCAACATTACAGATACTGTAAATAAAAAATAGCATCTGGTTTAGGTGTTCTGCATCTTTTACGTTAAAAATAAGCATGTCATCAAGTGGTTTTGCCGGAGTTTTTACGCTTACTGCAATTACAGAATTAACTTCTTTTAGCATTTTTTCTGTTTTAAGTTTTATCGCAGCTTCCATTTTTTCGTCTTTGAATGCCGGGTTGTCAATAATTGGTGGAGTTGCGGTAAGTCTAAGGCTAACAATAAAGCGCACTGCAGTTTTTAAGTGCATCTTATATTGTTTTTGCAGGTTGTCGTTAATTTTAGCGTTTTCTTCGGCTTCTGCGTTTTCCATTTTTTTGTCGTAGGCTCTGAGAATTTCTGCTGTAATATCAGTAATGCTATCAAACATGAGTATAAAGAAAACTATTGCAAGAGCCATATACATTAATGCGCTGGCATTTTCTTCACTGTCTTTGGTTGGGGTATAAAAAATGTAGCTAAGGTTTGATAAAAAGTTGTTAATTGAATCATAAAACGGAATGGATGATTCTGTCTCGGCAATTTGGGCTGCCCAGATAATAACAATAAGACCTAAAAATAAACATAAAACTACTTTAAATAGACCTAAAACATTGTTTATAAATTTTGAAAGTTGTGCTTGATCTTTTTCCAACATTCTTATCTCTCCGTAAATAAATATTATTTGAGTCCTATGTTATCTATTAACCTTACATTACCGATTTTTATGGCAATAAAAGCTATAGTTTTATCATCTATTATACTCTTTTCTTCAAGATTTTCCTCATCTCTAAAGTCGAGATATTCAAGGTTATGATTTTGGTTGAGGAATTGGAATGCTGTTTCTTTAAGTGCTCTAGCGTCTGTAATTCCTTGTTTGTAGCAATTTTTAATGTTTGTAAGAATTTTATTTAATGCAAGCGCGTCTTCTTTTTGTTCGGCACTCAAATAGGTGTTTCGCGAACTCAGGGCTAGTCCTGAGTCTTCTCTAACTATCGGACAGCCGACAATTTCTATTGGAATATTTAAGTCTTTAACCATTTTTCTTATAATGATTAATTGTTGACGGTCTTTTTCACCAAAAAATGCAAAATCAGGCTGTACAATATTGAAAAATTTGTTTACAACCGTGCAAACGCCATCGAAATGGCCAACGCGTGATTTCCCGCAGAGTTTATCCATATAGAAATATGGTGGAATTACATAGGTTAAAAAGTCGTTTGATAGGATATGGCCCTCGCCGTACATTTCGGCAGGTGACGGCGCAAAAATAAGGTCGGCGTCTTTTGCTGTTTCGCAGTCAGCTTCAAGTGTGCGCGGGTATTTGTCTAAATCTTCACTTGGCCCGAATTGAATAGGGTTTACGAAAATTGAAACAACGGTTCTATCGCATTTTTCAACAGATTTTTTTATAAGGCTCAGGTGACCGGCATGTAACGCACCCATTGTAGGTACAAAACCAACTGTCAAACCCTCTTTTCTCCACTCTCTTACTTGCTCTCTTACTTCATTAATTTTATGTACTAATTTCATATTTTTTAAGTTCCTCTTCCTCTGTGTGGAAAACTTCTTCGTTATTTGGAAAGTTTCCCGATTTTACGTCGTTATCGTATTGCACTGCGCAGGCGTATATTAGTTTGCGCATATCCCCGTAGCGTCTTGCAAATTTGGGCTTAAAGCGGCTGAACTTGCCAAATACATCATCGCAAACAAGAACCTGTCCGTCGCAGAATTTACCGGCTCCGCAGGAAATTGTCGGGGTAGAAAGGTTTTCTGTGATATATTTTGCGCATTCTTCCGGAACCATTTCTAAGAGAATTGCAAACGCTCCGGCTTCTTCAAGTTTTTTAGCCTGTTCCAGAAGTTCTAATGTTGCGTCAAAAGTTTTTCCCTGAATGTAATGACCGCCGATTGCGTTAATTGATTGAGGTGTGAAGCCAATGTGGGCAATTACGGGGATTCCGAATTCTGTACATCTTTTTACAAGTGAGTAAATATATTCTCCACTTCCTTCTATTTTTACGGCATTTGCGCCTGATTTTATTGCTTCACCAATGTTGGAAATCGCTGTTGAAATATCGCTGTGGTAACTCATAAACGGCATATCGCAAACAACCATCGCACGGGTTACGCCTCTTGCAACTGCGGCGGTGAATATTTTCATTTCGTTCATAGTTACGCTGTTTGTGTTTTCGTAACCTAACGCGACCATCGCCAGGCTGTCGCCTACCAGAATTATATCTATTCCTGCTTCGTCAAGAATTTGGGCTGTTGAGTAATCGTACGCAGTTAATACTGAAAATTTTTTGTTTTGAAGTTTAGTTTCTCTGATGTATTTTGTATTGACTTTTTTCATCTGAAAATCCTTAGTTATTCACTGCGACAGCAAGTTCTTTCTTTTTAGAATTTTTATTCTGGCGGTTTTCACGTCTGAACCAGTAATAAATCGCGCGCGCTACACGGGCTGAACTGTGGCGGACAAGACCGTCTTTGTTGTCTTCGATAAGTTTTTTGGTAAAAAGTTTTACGCCCATTTTTTCGATGTTATCGTAATCAATCATAACAGGGAAAGAGCCTGCCAGTTGATATTTTTGGGCTAAATTTGACGGGATAAAATCGTTCATAATCACTGTATCTACGATTTTGTTGCTTCCTGCATGATTGAATAAAGCCTTGATATGGTCAGAAACAGCGTAACCATCGGTTTCACCTGGTTGGGTCATAATGTTGCAAACGTATATTTTTTTAGCGTCAGAGCGGATGATTTCTTCTGAAATTCCTGAGATTAAAAGGTTTGGAATAACGCTTGTGTAAAGGCTTCCCGGACCGAGGATTATTAAATCAGCCTCGCGGATTGCGTGTAGAACTTCCGGTAATGCGTTGCATTTTTGCGGGTTTGTATAGATTTTTCTGATTTTGCCGTGAGCTTCTGGGATGTTTGATTCCCCGTAGATTACACGGCCGTCTTCCATTGTTGCGATGAGTTTCATATCGTCCAGGGTTGATGGAAGTACAACGCCTCGGATTGATAGAACGTTAGAAGATTCTTTTACCGCACGAACCATATCGCCAGTGATTGCGCAAAGTGCTGATAAGAAAAGGTTTCCGAAGCTGTGGCCCTCAAGCCCTTCGCCATTTTTAAAACGGTATTGGAAAAGTTTTGTAACCAAATCTTCGTCTTTAGCAAGTGCTGCAATACAGTTTCTAATGTCGCCCGGTGGAAGAACACCGAGTTCGTTTCTTAAACGTCCTGAACTTCCGCCGTCATCGCCGACTGTTACAACTGCTGTTATATTATTTGTAATATTTTTAATACCTTTTAATAACATTGAAAGCCCTGTTCCCCCGCCGATTGCAACGATTTTAGGGCCATTATTGAGTTTGCGTCTGCGATATAGAGATTCAAGAATATCATGGTTATCAGAGTTTTTTGCTTCCAAAAGTGACATGTTGGTTTTGAACCATGATAGGCAGAAAAGTCCAACACCTAAAGCAACCATGGAGATTGCAAGCCAGTTGGTTGGAACAACATCCGCAATATATTTGATAAATTCCATTATATAATATACAGGTTTGAACCCGAAAATTATTAAAAATCCAAGCAAAATAAGTGTTGCACTAACTAGATAGAGCAAAAACCAGCGTTTAACCTGTAACCCCGGAATTAACCATCTAGCTTTTTCTGCTATTTTTACTTCTTTATCTCTAATATTCATTTTTATATCCCTAATTCCTTTTCCGGCGGTCAAGCCGGTTTTATAATGAGCGTGTTGGCTTGCGGTCAAGGTTTATTGGACCCAGCCTGAGGCGCAAACATTCTTGTAGTTTATCGGAAGCGGTGTAATAATATTTTTTGCTTCGCGAAGAACATCAATAGCGTTTGGCGCAGAACTTGAGAAGTGAACAGTATCAGCTTCAACAAAAGTTTTTCCGCCCTCGTTGTTGTACACCTGTGAGGCAGCGAGTAATTGTTTTAATCTTGTTGTAGAAGTTTCTGTGTTTATGATATCTTTTGCATTATAGTCGATTGAACCGTCAGCGTTGTAGATTTTGTTTAAGAAAACTTCTTTTGCAACTTTTATATTGAGTTCATTTTCAACGCGTGAAATGTTTTCGCCTGTTGCACCGTAATAAACGAGCCATTGAGAGCATTTTTTAAGCGCTTTAGCAATCGCTGCGGAGAAATTATAATCTTCTGCTGCCATTTTGTACATTGCACCGTGCGGGCGAACATGTTCGATTTCCATTTTGTAGCTTTTAGCAAATGACATAATAGCGCCAACCTGATAGAGAACAATCGCTTCGATTTCTTCTTCAGAAAGTATTACAGGTCTGTTGCCAAAGCCTTGAATATCGTTAAAACCGATATGCGCACCGACTACTACGTTATGATTTTTTGCGAGTTGAAGCGCATTTTTAATGGCAATCGGGTCACCGGCATGGAAGCCGCAGGAAACGTTAACAGAGCTTACGTAATTAAGAAGTTCAGCTTCTGTTTCGTTTTTGTAAACGCCGAACATTTGTGCTAAATCGCAGTTAAAATCTATATTTTTAATAACTTTTCTCTCGAGAGTGTTTTGCATATCAAGTTCACCTTAAAACTATATTCACAAATAGATTATACAACTAACATGGCAGAAAGGCTATATCTTTATATAAATTTAACCCGCTCTTGACGAAAATAGAAATATAGTTCATAATAATTATATAACTGCAGAAGAAAGGATGGAAATTATGAAACAAAGTATTGTAAACATGTATGCAGGGGGGGG
>CANAJP010000080.1 GCA_947361615.1 uncultured Candidatus Melainabacteria bacterium
TATATATAATAAATTCCACGCCATTTTGATTGCTATACTGAATTGTTAATCGTTCACCCACCCCCACTATAAAGTTAATACGTTTCTTCGTTTAATAATTTTTTCATCCTTTCTATGATTATTATGTAGCATATTTATAAATTAGTCAAGCGTTGTCAATGTATAAAGAATTGTAAAACGCACACCCAAATCTTTTGATTTTTCTAATTTTCCGTTGTAGAATGTTTAGCAATACATTATTACAATGTTGGGTCGGAATTAAAAACCTTACCAACCAAAAAATTAAGGAGAATCGAAAAGATGTCAAACAAAAACTTTTTATTTACTTCTGAATCAGTAACAGAAGGACACCCTGACAAGGTTTGCGACCAAATTTCAGACGCAATCCTTGACGCATTACTTACAAAATACCCTCAATCAAGAGTTGCTGCTGAAACTACCGTTACAACAGGTATGGCTTTAGTTTGCGGCGAAATAACTTCTGATTGCTACGTAGATATTCCGCAAGTTGTTAGAAATACGATTAAAAATATCGGATATATCGGCAGAGAAGGCGGCGGCTTTGACTACAAAACCTGCGCGGTTTTAACAAGTATCGACGAACAGTCTTGCGACATCGCAGGCGGCGTAAACAAAGCGCTTGAAACTCGTTCTGAAAACGCTGATACATCATCAAACGAAACCGAAGCTATCGGTGCCGGCGACCAGGGCATTATGTTTGGTTACGCTTGTAACGAAACACCTGAATTAATGCCATTACCAATCAGCCTTGCGCATAAACTTTCATACAGATTAGCACAAGTACGTAAACAAGGTATTCTTAACTACCTCAGACCGGATGGCAAATCTCAAGTTACGATTGAATACGTTAACGGCAAACCTGCTAAAATTCACACTGTATTGATTTCTACTCAACACGACCCTGAAATCAACGGCGAATGCGATAACTCTAAAGTTCAAGAAATCATCAGAAACGATATCAAAAAACACGTTATCGATGAAGTTTTTGCGAACGAAGAAATCAAACTTTCTGAAGATACAAAAATTCTTGTAAACCCATCAGGCAGATTTGTAGTTGGTGGCCCTCAAGGTGACGCAGGTTTGACAGGTAGAAAAATCATCGTTGATACATACGGTGGTTACTCTCGTCATGGTGGCGGTGCTTTCTCTGGAAAAGATCCTACGAAAGTTGACCGTTCAGCTGCTTACGCTGCAAGATATGTTGCAAAAAACATCGTTGCTGCAGGCCTTGCTGAAAAATGCGAAATCGAACTTGCATACGCTATCGGTGTTGCAGAACCTGTTTCTGTAATGGTTGATACTTTCGGTACTGGTAAAATATCTGACGAAGAACTTTCAGTTCTTGTACAAAAGAACTTCGACCTCAGACCGGCTGCAATCATCAACGGTTTTGACTTGAGAGGATTACCAGCTAAAAACGGCGGTAAATTCTATCAATTATTAGCAGCTTACGGCCATATGGGTAGAACAGATATCAATGTTCCATGGGAAGCAATTGATAAAGCTGAAAGCTTGAAATCTCAAGCTGCATCATTAGCTTGCTGCTAATTAAATAAATAATAATAAAAAAGACGTCGCGGTGAAAATCGCGGCGTTTTTTATACTCCGAAAGGTGGAAATTTTCCGTGCGCCTTTGACACAAACGCGCTTACCGTGCTAAAATTAGCCAATATAATGGAGATATTATGAATTTAGCACACGTTTTTACAGATCCACCTATATTAATAGTTATATCAACCTTTATTTTTGCGACTTGCTACACTATTAAATCTTATAAAAAAGTCGGACAAGAATTAAGCGTATTCAACGATTTTATTTCTCGTTTTTCAAAACACGATTTGAATTTCCGATTTAACGAAATTGACGAGTGGATGTGCAGTAATCCTTATGTTGCTCCTATGTGGCTCGAATTCAAAAATACACTGGTTTTCTCCGAATCCGTGGCATTAAAAAATGAAAACAATCAGCTAACATATAAAGAAGTTTCATCAACGGTACAAAATATTCAAACAACCGTTGACCCGCTTTATTTCTTTAATGAAGAAACCCTTGCGGCAAAGAAATTTAACGCGAAATTAATCGGAACTTTCCCTACAATCTTGACAGGTTTCGGGCCGTTATTTACATTCTTGAACATTGCGATTGCGTTCGGTAAAATCGACTTTTCAACACAGGAAAGAACCGTTGCTTCCGTTGCAAACCTGATGAGTTCCATGCAGGTTGCAGCTTTGGTTTCCGTTATCGCGGTAGGTGCATCACTTACATTTATGATTCTGGAAAATGCATTGTTCTCTTTTATGATTAGAAGCAAACTTGCAGCGGCAGAAGATATGATGGCAAAATTATTCGATAATATTTCATCTGAAAAATTCTTGCTTGAACTCTTGAAAGAAACCAAAATTCAAAACAATTCAATATCAAATCTGCTTTCAATGTTACCGGCGAACTTTAAAGTGGCACTCAACTCGGGTATTGCGAGCAACCTTGTTCCTTATTTGGAAAACCTGATTTTCGGTATCAATCAGATGAACAAACAGCTTAAAGAAGCTTCCAAAAAGACAGATGACGTTGATGATTTGTTCTAGGGGTAAGTAATAATGTTAATGAGAAGAAAAAGCGGTGGAGGCGAAGCCGCAGGTGAAGGTAATATTTTCTGGACAACAATGTCAGACTTGCTTTTGGGTTTGGCCATTATCTTCATGGTATTGTTTGTACTTGCGATGACTGGTTTTACACAGGATTCGGTCAAACAAAAACAACAGCAGATGGAAGCTTCAAAAGAGCTTGTTGAAAAGCTTAAAGAGGCTGATATCGATGCAAAGGTAGACCCGTTAACCGGAGATGTTAAAATTTCTGATCTGGAGCTTTTTGAAGTTAACAGTTTTGTACTTTCACAACGAGGCAAAGACTACTTAAACAGACTTGTTCCAATTTATATTGATAACATATTCAGTAACGCGGAGCTTGAAGAAAACATTACAAATATTATTGTTCAAGGACATACCGATTCACAACAATTTGCAAACCTTTCTACAGAAAACGAACAATACGTGCGTAATATGACATTAAGCTTGCAACGTGCGAATTCTGTTGCTGAATATATGTTTAAAACAAAAATCAATCCAATTTACGATGAAAAACTACGTAAAATGCTTGTTGTTGAAGGCAAAAGTTACTCAGAACCGGTACTTGTAAACGGGGTTGAAGACTTCAACAAAAGCCGCCGTGTAGAATTAAAACTAAAAGTTAAAACATACGATATTATTTCAAGAATGGGAATGTTGGGAATAGTAGGCAATGATTAATGAAAATTCAATATTAGAAACAATCAATATGATAAAACTTCATAACCTTGATATCAGAACGGTTACGATGGCAATAAGTTTACGTGACTGTATTTCTCCTGATATCAATGAAGTTTGCGACAATATTTATAACAAAATCACCAAATACGCGAAGAATCTTTGCGAATACGCGGGAGAATTGGAGAATGACTATTCAATTCCTATTATCAACAAACGAATTGCAGTAACGCCAATTTCTTTAATCGGTGAAGCCTGCAAAAATCCTGATTATGTAAGGATTGCCAAAACTCTTGACGAAGCGGGCAAAAGTGTCGGTGTAAACTTTATCGGCGGGTTTTCGGCACTGGTAGAAAAAGGGTTAACAAAAGGCGATAGGCTTTTAATCGAAAGTATTCCTGAGGCTCTTGCACAGACAGAAAACCTCTGTTCCTCCGTAAACCTTGCGACTTCAAAAGCCGGCATCAATATGGATGCGGTTTTGAAGATGGCAGAAACAATAAAAGAAGCGGCACGCTTAACTGCAGACCGTGACGGAATCGGTGCGGCAAAGCTGGTTTGTTTTTGTAATTCAGTAAATGACAACCCGTTTATGGCGGGTGCTTATTGTGGAATGTCTGAGCCTGAATGCGCACTTAACGTAGGTGTTTCAGGCCCAGGGGTTGTAAGAGCTGCAATAGAAGCACTTCCAAAAGACGCAGATATGAGTTTACTTGCAAATACAATTAAAAAGACGGCTTTTAAAATCACAACAACCGGAGAACTTATCGGTCGTAAACTTGCAGATAGATTACAAATTCCGTTTGGCGTAATAGACTTATCACTGGCACCGACTCCTGCAGAAGGCGACAGCGTTGCAGGGATATTTCAGGCAATGGGACTTCAACACGCAGGCGCACACGGAACAACCGCTGCACTTGCAATGCTTAACGACGCGGTGAAAAAAGGCGGAATTATGGCAAGTTCATACGTCGGCGGACTTTCAGGTGCTTTTATTCCTGTATCGGAAGACGCGGGAATGATTGAGGCCGCAACAAAAGGATATTTAACGTTTGATAAACTTGAGGCAATGACCTCTGTTTGTTCAGTTGGACTTGATATGATTGCAATCCCAGGAGCGACAACGGCAGATGTAATCGCAGGGATTATCGCAGATGAAATGGCAATCGGAATGATTAATAAAAAGACAACCGCAGTCAGAATTATTCCGGCGGTAGGTAAAGACGTTGGCGACAAAATTTATTACGGCGGCTTACTTGGCGAAGCGCCTATTATGCCTGTCAACAATCTTTCACCTGAAATCTTTGTAAGAAGAGGCGGAAGAATTCCCGCCCCTATACATAGTCTGAATAACTAATAATTATCGACGAATACAAAAGACTTTGGATTTTACTTTTCTATTTTTAGGGTATTTTATGCCGTTATTAAAGCCAAAATACCAACCGGTCTGTGAATCAATAACCGAAGATGACCAACCTTGTACATTGTCACCTGTTAGGTTCGCATTAAAATACATCGCCATAAGTTCTTCTATATTAGGTACCCTGTATTCTGAATTAACCTCAGAACAGACACGACCAACATCGGTTTGGGCATAAATTTCGTCGATTTTTTGCCTAGAATAGGCATAACAACATTAGAATCTGAAGCATAAATTGCTGTAATAAACCCTATATCTTTACCTACAGTATTTGGGCCTTTAGAACCATTTAAGTCAAATACAAAATTCGCACATACATGCTGCTTAGTATAATATCCTTCCCCACCAGCCACATCAGTACCTGTTATTAACACATCACCGGAAGTACAGTTCGGGTTATAAAATACCAAAACAGATTCGCCATTAGCTGTTTCAAATGCCGCAGCTTTTGTGTCTTGCATATTTAGTAAGGTATTATTGTACATCAAGCCCGCATTTAAATCTGTTAATTTTTTGGGAAGACTTAAACTAGTAGCATTCAAAGCCGTCCATTTTTCGCTAAAACCACAATCCGTCAAATGCTCATTATCACAAATATTATTAATTTTAAGAACTTTAGATAAACCTGCGGTTACAAAAGTTTCTGCAACGTTATCCTCGCCAGTATCATAAGAATCTGTTCCACTCGTACCACTAGCAGCCCTATAAGTTCCATAACCGTTCAATGCCGGCATTAATGAAATCGCCTGCGACATTCTGGCATAAAGCGCTTTTCGCTGTGTATTCCACGTACGCTCATTTATGTTACCCGTCAAACTCGGCAACGTTATAGCGGCTACAACACCGATAATCGTCAAAGATAATAATATCTCCGCCATAGTGAACCCGCTGAGCGGGATCCATACACTGGCCTTTTCGCTTACGGTCGGCGCTAAATTTTCAATAGGGCGGCTAATAAAACTCCCCCCCCCCCCTGATAAAGTTAAGACATTACTATGTTTCATAGTTC
>CANAJP010000081.1 GCA_947361615.1 uncultured Candidatus Melainabacteria bacterium
AGGACTTTGGCACAGAAATTCCTGTTCCGTTAGGAAGATAAGCAGGGGCCTTGATATCAACGCCATCGCCCAAATCTATTAAATCCTGCCTTAAAACATCCAGCTGGAAGCTACTTGGAGCATCTATATCGTACCCGCTTTCTATTAATTTATCAAAGCTTCCGTATTTTTCAATCAATTTAGATATATCATTGAAGTAATTGTCGGTGCTTAATATAGAAACAGGCATTGAAAGTTCGCTAATCACGGTTTTAATTGCCTTGCAAATTGTGGATTTACCCGAAGCGGACTCGCCGGTAATACCTATAAGGAAACGTTTTGTAGGGTTTGTAATTAAACGTCGCGAGAAGCTGTTAGGGAAATTCGGGTTCATCTCAACAATCATCGGCTCCGGCTGCCGCTTGTCGTAAGCGATAAGCTGCTTAAGTTTTGCGTGAAGATAGAACGCGAGGAATTCTCTGCCCGTTCTTGAGTTAAAATCAGGCTTCAAAAGCTTGTCACTTGAATTCATTTCTTTATCTAATAATACTTGCATTATATTATCATTTTCCATACCGCTACCAAAATTCAGGTATGTATGATATAATAACCCAGAAATAAAAAAATTGCCAGTATCTTTATAAATTATAAGATTTGTAAAGTAATAAATATAGGAGAGAGTATGAACAAGAAAGCACAAGTATTTTCAGCGATTTTAGGGATATTAATCCTTGCATTTATTATATTAAAAGTTCCTGCGCCTATGACTACGGAGCAGATAGAATTTGACGAAACCGTATTAAGCGCGCAAAGACTAAAAGCTAACGGCCAATGCGCAAAGGCACTAGATATTTTAAACACATTGGCGGAAGAATACCCTTCAACCGCAATATATTTGGAATTAGAGGCAGACGGCTGTTTTGAGAAATTAAAACAATTTGATAAAGCGTATGAATCTTGCTTAAATTCCAAATTAACAGAATACATGCCTGCCCGCGCGGCGTTATGCAGTAGAAAGCTTGCGAACGCAGGGAAATTTGATGAAGCGGCATCAATCTGGGAAAAAGACATTCAAGACAGACCGGAAGAAATATTCCCTTATAGCCAAATCAGCCGCTATGAACAGGTTAGATTAAAAGTCAATATGAAAATAAACAAATTTATTGACAATATATTCACGCCATCTGACCTGACAGAGGGTCTAAAAACCAGTTCTCTGGAATATATAAATAATAAAAAAGCCGCAGCGCCAAAAAAGAAAATTAAACGTAAGTAGTATAATTTTTCAAAACCTAATACTTTTTTCGCGAGCCTAAAGTCCTGTGTTTGGCGAAATTTAAACCGTTAAACGGCGCAATAGTTTTCAGTAATAACGACCTCTATCATAATGATACGAGGTTGTTGTTATTATGAATAAAATCTTATTATCACTTATCGTTATATTATCAATGAACACATTTTTTGCACCCGTTGTAAGCGCTGCGTCAAATACAGAAATTTTGAATAAAATCGAGAATTCATTATTTGGCTTTGAATACAGCGGCGACGACGAAACTACACGTGTAAACAGAATTGAGGAAAACGTTTACGGTTCGGCTTCAAACCAGAGTTTAGACCAGAGGATTTCGCGCCTGAATAAGGATCTTGGTGCAGAACTTTACGGACAGGAGATTGAGCCTTGCGAGGACACACTTGCGCGCGAAGAAGAACAGCGTGAAGTTTTATCCTCACAGGATGCGAACATTGATTACCCTGTAATTAACGAACTTGAAAAAAGTGTATTCAACAAAGAATTCAAAAACCTCGGTGTAAAAGACCGTCTTGCGCAGTTAGAAAATAAAGTTTTCACAAAAAGCTACGTGAATGACGACCTTTCAACCCGTGTGGATAGACTTCGTGAACAGGTTCGTCCTCAGGGCTTGGAACAATCGCTCGCAAACGCTGTCGATACCTATCACGTAAGCGGCTACTACCCACCGCCAATAGACTACGATGGAATGACCATCGGCGGAAGTTCAAGCTCCTTGAACGATGATTCATTCACGTTTTCAGGCAGAAAAGTTAACCTTTCCACGGTTGAAAACGCGCTCTACCATCAAAACTTCAAGAACGACAGTATGTCTAATCGACTTTCACGCGTAGAACAGAGTATGTTTGGCGAAAATTTTGCAGATGAAGACGAAAAAACACGTATCGGCAGAATTTCGAGTGCCTTCAACGCCTCTAAAAGCGCGAAGAAATACGATTCAAATAAATTCACACAAAACATGTCAACCGCAATGCAAATCGGCACAATGATTTTAATGATTTTGGCGTGTATTTTGTAACAATTTATCATCAACAAATCGCTTAAAATTTCTCAAACACCGGTCAGTTTCTTGTATTCTTGCATACACAATCGAACTTAAAACATTAATCGTATTTATATTATTACTTAAAATTTGTGAATAAATCTGTAAATCTTCCAACTCATCAGCTTTCATTTCTACTCCTTTGTTAAATATTGTAAACGCATCCTTGCCACATTCGGCAACATTGCCAGATAATACAATTACAATATCAAACACAGCCGTATTTGTCAACCCTGTGACAAATAGTTATAATAAGACTATGAAACTCAAAGCAAAAGAATTAATAAAAGTCTTATTATCTGAACAAAAAGTGCAACAAAAGGAACTTGCACAGATGTTGACAGAAAAATCTGATAAAGAATACTCTGCGAGCGGCCTTTCCCATAAAATCGGACGCGGAACGATTTCGTACGATGAGGTTTTACTCATCGCAGACATCCTCGGCTACGAAATTAACATAACAAGAAAACAGTAGCGCCCACCCTCCCTGTCATCCCGAACTTATTTCGGGATGACAGGGAGGGGATGCCCCCCTTACTCAATCCCCAAAAACTTATGAACCTGAGGGATTACGCGGACACGATCGTAATGTTGCAAATATTTATCGTGAACCTGCGCAATAAAATCAGAATTGACGCTCATTTTATGCCCAATCATCATTGGTGAAAGAACAACTTCAAGCCCGTATTTTTTCGCTAAATCGGCGGTATCGCGGATTTCATCGTCAGTAATCGAGCCGTCAAAAACGATTTTTGCATAAGTGTCTTTCCCCTTGCAAGCTACAAAAAACTCATCATGCCTGTCGTTTAAACCTTTTATGCCCGTCGCACTTTCAAGCTTAATATCAGCGGATACAATATCCACAAAATCCTTAATTTCTTCAAACTGCGCTCGCAAAGTAGCGTTTGTTTCAAGATAAATTTTACCCAATTGTCGCGCCATCGGAAGAAATTCTTTTAAAAATTCGGTATCAAGAAGCGGTTCGCCGCCTGTCAGTGAAATCGAATGAAGCCCAGTCAAATCCAGCGCCGAAACAGCCTCAAAAAGTTCCTGCGCCGAATATTCTTTTGCGCCGGTCGACGCCAGAAACTCCGTATCACAATATTTGCAGGTCAAATTGCATTTACAAAAACGTATAAACAATTGCTTGAAGCCCACATAAGGCCCCTCACCCTGAATTGATACAAAAAATTCTTTAACAAAAGTTTTAGTCATTTATAAAATTCTCACGTAGATTACCGTTGGACAATTTTCTAAGCTTTTCATAAAGCTTTACCTCATCATCCGATAAATACGCCGGAATTTCAATATGTACGGTGACAAAAATTTCAAAAACTTTGCCTTGATACTTTTGTTGAACGCGGAATTTCTGACCGGCTTTAGTTCTTGGCGGGATTTTTATCAAAATATTTCCCTCAAGGGTTTTCAGTGAAACCGTTGTGCCAAGAACGGCCTCATACGGCTCAAGCGGGACATCATAGTGGACTGTTTGCCCCTCATAGCGAATATTTTTTGTATTCTCAATTTTTATAACAAGGAATAAATCCCCGTTTTTACCGCCATTTTTACCAACGTTGCCCTCGCCTTTAATACGGAGTTTTGTTTCATTCTTGATATTTGGCGGAATAGTCACTGTAAGCTTACGGGTCTGAGTTTTCTCACCTGTGCCGTTACATTCCGAACAGTATGAACCGTTAATAAACTTACGCCCTTTGCATCTTGGACAAATTTCCGTATGAAGAATATTCACGACCTTAGAAGTGCCGTTTTTAGCCTCTGGAATAGTTATAAAAATTTCTGCAGTCAAATCCGTGCCGTCCAGCGGCTTCTCCTTTTTTTGCGAAGTTTTAGGCCGTTCGGGTTCAGGCTCCTTACGTGGCGGCGGAGTTTCTCTCTTTGGCGGAGGCGGAGTAGTTGCCTTTTTATAAAAACCAAATAACATATTATACTGCATACGTTTGCGCTCGTTTGAAAGCGTTTCGTATGCCTCGTTAATCTCTTTGAATTTATTAATATTCCCCTGAGCCATATCTGGATGGTATTTGCGCGCAAGAGTTCTGTATGCAGATTTAATCTCACGCATATCACTGTCAGGAGTAACACCAAGGATTTCATAATAATTATTCTTCATACATAAATATATAATTATGTATTAAAAAAAATCAACGCTCTAAACGACAATAAAAAGGAGCGGATAAATTCCGCCCCTATAATTTAACGTTTTACACATAAAACATCCCACGCAGCTCCGGCTGATGGAATTCGCCATTCACCTATCACCGGCAATATAACCCAATTGGAAATTTTATTATTTGCGGTCACGAATTTAGTCGAAGAATATAACGTCCCATTAACCGTCGCGCCTGTTACATCTACCATATATGAATTAATACTCAATGCCGCCAGCTCGTCTTTTGTCGGGATTCGATAGTCTGCACCGGTCTTTTCAGTACAAACAGCAGAAGCATCTGTATTTGAAACACCTGTAAACAGCTTATTCCACGGAATAGGAGCTGCCACAACGCTATCTGAAGGATACAATACCGTCATAAAACCGATATCTTTGTTGACCGTATTCGGCCCCTTGTTTCCATTCAAATCATAAACCATATTTACACAGATTTTGGGCTGTGAATAGTGATATCCGGTTTCTCCCATATTTGCAACACAATTAGGGTTATAAAATAGTAAAACACTTTCGCCATTTCCTGTTTCAAACGCTGCAGCCTTTGTATTTAATGCAGAATATGTATTCGATGTATAATAACCTGACGCACTTATAAACGCAGAATTAAGCTGAGCCAATGTGGTCGGCATTGTACCATTTCCACCAACTGCATCATTATATTTTTGAGGAATACCACAATCCTGTAAATGCGTATTATCACAAATATTATTAATTTTAAGAACTTTAGATAATCCCGCGGTTACAAAAGTTTCTGCAACATTATCTTCTGTTACGCTTCCACTGGCATCACCTGTCAAAGTTCCATAACCATTCAGTGAAGGCATAAGTGAAATCGCCTGCGACATTCTGGCATAAAGCGCTTTTCGCTGCGTATTCCATGTTCTCTCATTAATGTTGCCTGTTAGCGACGGCAACGTTATCGCGGCGACCACGCCAATGATTGTAAGGGATAATAAGATTTCTGCCATGGTGAAGGCCAAGCCGAGCGGAGCCACGGAGCGAAGCGGAGAGACGAGAGCGCGAGCGGTGTCGTTCAACGCGAGGCGCAGTACGAGCGTTGCATTCTTACGGTAATGCTGGCCAGATTCAGAAACGAGTTCGGGATGACAGGCACTGAGTGCCATCCTCATTTTCGTTGTACGGC
>CANAJP010000082.1 GCA_947361615.1 uncultured Candidatus Melainabacteria bacterium
CCACACCCCACCCCCCCCCCCCACCCCCCCCCACCCCCACCCCACCCCCCCCACCCGCCGCGCCCCCCCCCCGCCGAGCGGCTTCCATATGAGTTTCCGAGCTACCGGACAACGCTTTCGGATATAAGTAGTGGGGCGTTCACCCCTCATGTCATCCTGAACTTGATTCAGGATCTGTCCAGCGTTGCACACGCGCACGGAACGCTGGTAAGATTCAGGCTCGGGGGCCGGAATGACATAGGCTGGCGGCGGTCAGCGTTCACCATGGCGGAAATCTTATTATCCCTCACAATCATCGGCGTGGTCGCTGCGATAACGCTGCCGTCTTTGACAGGTAACATTAACGAGAGAACTTGGAACACACAGCGCAAAGCGCTTTATGCTCGTATGTCGCAGGCAATCGCCTTGATGCCGTCGCTTAATGGCTATGGAACTCTGACCGGAACTATTGATGCTAGCAGAAGTCAGATCGTTACAGATGATAACGTCGCGGAAACATTTATTACAGCCGGATTATCAAAGGTTGTCAAAATTAACAATATTTGCGACAATACGCATCTGGCGGATTGCGGTATTAACTCTACGTTTACAACATTAACCGGTACCCCGAATAAACCAATGCCGACAAAGATGAGTGAGTTGAATTCTCAAATGATATTGGCAAACAACGACACTTCTGCGGGGCCGCCAACTTATGACGCACTTGATACAAAAGCCGCAGCTTTTGAAACGCAAAACGGAGAAAGTATTGTTCTTTTTTATAACCCTAATTGCGTTGCGAATATGGGCGAAACGAATAATTATTTTTCACAGCCAAAAATTTGTGTGAATATGATATATGATTTGAATGGAACGAAAGGCCCGAATACAGTTGGTAAAGATATTGGATTTATGACGATACTTTATCCTACAGATAGTGTTGTTGTCGCACCGATGCCGTACAGGAGTGCAATAAGTGGGGTTGCATCTAGCGCAGCTTCATCTGCGTGTACTACAAGAGCAGGTAGTGATTATAGAATTCCAACTAAAGATGAACTGGCAGCGTTATTTGTTAATAAAAATTTAACAGACGTCGTAACAACGTCTTCACATTGGTTCTCGTCTTCTAAAATGTTGGACGGCTCTGTTATAAAAAACTGGCTCATTGTCGCATATAATGGACATTATAGAAAACCGTCTACTAGTTCCTCTGAATGGTCAGTCCTTTGTGTAAAAAGAGATTAGGTTAGCAGAATGGCGCGGGTTTTATACCCGCGCTTTTGAATTATTAATTTTTTGTTTATTTTTCCTGCATGCCGCTAAAACAGTGGTATAAAATAAATATAAAGCATGAAAAACATGTAATTAGTAAAAGGAGATAAACAATTATGGCAAAGACTATTGGTATTGACTTAGGTACTACGAACTCCGTAGTTGCAGTCATGGAAGGTGGTAAACCTACCGTTATTGCCAACGCTGAAGGTTCAAGAACAACCCCTTCTATCGTTGGTTTTTCTAAAACTGGTGAAAGATTGGTCGGACAGCTTGCAAAAAGACAGGCCATCCTTAACCCTGATAAAACAGTTATTTCAATTAAACGTCACATGGGCGAAGATTACAAAGTAAATATCGACGGAAAAGATTACACTCCGCAAGAAATTTCAGCTATGATTTTGAGAAAATTAGCTGATGATGCTTCAAGCTATTTGGGCGAAAAAGTTACTTCTGCGGTAATTACAGTCCCTGCATACTTCAATGACGCGCAAAGACAGGCTACAAAAGACGCTGGTAAAATTGCGGGGCTTGACGTTTTACGTATCGTAAACGAACCGACTGCGGCAGCTTTGGCCTATGGTTTAGAAAAAGAAAAGAGCGAAAAAGTTTTAGTATTTGACCTTGGTGGTGGTACATTCGATGTTTCTATCCTTGAAATCGGCGATGGCGTTCACGAAGTTCTTTCAACTTCAGGTGATACTCACTTAGGTGGTGACGACTTTGACCAAAAAGTTATGGATTGGATTTGTGAAGAATTCAAAAAACAAGAAGGTATTGATTTACGTTCTGATAAACAAGCTATGCAACGTGTTAAAGAAGCTGCTGAAAAAGCTAAATGCGAACTTTCATCTGTTGTTGAAACTAACATTAACTTACCGTTCATCACAGCCGACGCTAACGGCCCTAAACACTTAGACCTTTCTTTAACAAGAGCTAAGTTTGAAGATCTTTCTTACGACTTGTTGGAAAGATGTAAAAAACCAGTTGAACAGGCTATCAAAGACGCTGGTATTTCTAAATCAGAAATCGACGAAGTTGTTTTAGTCGGTGGTTCTACACGTATTCCTGCTGTACAACAACTTGTAAAAGAATACACAGGCAAAGAACCTAACCAATCTGTAAACCCTGATGAAGTTGTTGCGGTTGGTGCGGCTGTACAAGCGGGCGTTTTGGCCGGTGAAGTTAAAGATATCGTTCTTTTGGACGTAACTCCTTTGACTCTTGGTATCGAAACTCTTGGCGGCGTTATGACTCCGTTGGTTCCAAGAAACACTACAATTCCTGTTTCTAAATCACAAGTGTTCTCAACTGCTGAAAATAACCAAACTGCAGTGGATATCCATGTTCTTCAAGGTGAAAGACCGATGGCTACAGACAACAAATCTCTCGGTATGTTCAGACTTGATGGTATTCCGCCTGCAATGAGAGGATTGCCGCAAATCGAAGTTACATTCGACATCGACGCTAATGGTATCGTAAATGTTTCAGCAAAAGATAAAGCTACTAACAAAGAACAAAAAATTACGATTACAAACTCTTCTAACCTTTCTGAACAAGATATCGATAAAATGGTTAAAGAGGCAGAAGCTAACGCTGCTGAAGACAAAAAGAAAAAAGAAGATGCAGAAGTTAAAAACAACGCATCAGGTCTTATCGGCTCTGCTGATAGAATCGTTAAAGATTTCGAAGGCAAAATCGACCCTGCCGATGAGTCAAAATTGAAAGAACAAAAAGAAGCTTTACAAAAAGCTCTCGATGAAAACAAATCACCTGACGAATTGAAAAAATTATCAGATGAGTTGCAACAAACAATGTTCTCAATTTCTCAAAAAGCATATGAACAAGTTCAAAAAGAAGGCGAAACTGCTCAAAGCAGTAACGCTAACTCTGAAACATCTTCTTCATCAGATGACGATGTTATCGACGCTGAGTATGTAAAAGAGTAATGATATAGAATGCAGTAAAAGGGCGGTTCGGAAATCTCCGAACCGCCCTTTTTTATTGAAAATTTATATCCGTGTGGGTGATGAAATTTTTTGTTAGTTAAGATAGAATTAATTTACGTGTAGATACATTTACCATGTTTGTTTGCGTATATATTTGTTAAAATATGATGTTCACCATATTTGCGTACGCCTATTTACGTCCTATTTTGTATGTACGAGGTGAAATTTTTCTATGACATTTGATGATAAAGTTTTTATTGCGAAGAAAGTTCGCGAAGCAAGAAAACGTTTGAAAATCACTCAGGCAAAGCTTGCAGAGATTTGTAACGTTAATGAGCAGCATATTTCGCGAATTGAAAATGCGACATATACACCGTCATTAAGTTTATTTTTTAAGTTATATAGCGCGTTAGATATGGATTTGACTGATTTTGGCATTAATGTTGAAGATGGGTTAACGCCTTTGAGAAAAGATGTTTTACGCATGGTTTATTCTGCGAGCGAGAAAAATCTTAAATATTATAAGGATGTACTCGGGTATCTGGACGAAAACTTATTGAAGTAAGGTTTTAATTGCACTGAGAACTTCATCGACTGTCGGTGTAAGTGTGCAAAGATTATTTTTGTTAGGGCATTTTTTTCTATGACAAGGCCCGCAATTAGTGTTTGCTGAAAGCGCAATGTATTTGGAACTTTCGCCTAGAGGTGCGTAGAGTCCTGCAGGTGTACAGCAGAAAATTGTAACGATTTTTATTTTTTGAACGGCCCACGCAAGATGCGTGCTTCCGCTATCGAGTGAAACCATTAAATCTCCACGTGATAACAGCTCTTGAAGTTCTTCAAGGTTTGTTTGACCTGTAAGGTTTATATGCTTGTCACCGCCGATGTATGAAATTAATTCAGCGTCTGAATGCATTCCCGTAAACACCAGATTGTAATCATTGCCGAGGCGTTCAATAAGTTCTCGCCAGTTGTCTTTATTCCAGTGTTTTGGCGCCCATGTTGTGGCCGGCGCAATGATAATAGTCTTTTTGTTTTTATTTAGCCCGCTTAAAAGATTATTGATTTTTGCTTTGGCTTCTGTTGAAGTTTCAGGAAGCGTAACCTTGATTTTGTCGGTGTTTAGTCCTAAATGTTCGGCAAATTTCAGGTAGCATTTTACAACGTGACGTTTGAAACCGTCACGTGTTGACGGAATAATTTCGTTTCCGCCTAGAATGGCTCCTTCGCGTGCATTTTTTGCTACAATTCTACGTTTCGCTCCGCAAAAGCGTGTCCAATAAAGACTTTTTAGGATAAGTTGTGTGTCTATTGCTATATCAAATTTTTCATCACGCAGCTTTTTTAAAATCTCTAAATATTCTTTAACGTTATCAAACGGTTTGCCTGTCTTTTTCCATTTTTCAACAGGGGCCAGGTAAACTTTATCTACACAAGGATTGTTTTTTACAAGCGAATACCCTTTTTCTGATACTAGCCAGTGAACCTCATAGCCGTTTTCTTTCAAACAGTTAGCAAGCGGGATGTTGAAAATTACATCTCCCATTGCGCTAAGTCTGATTATTAAAATTTTACCCCGCTTTGTTTCCATAAGTAAAGCTTAGCACGAAAACGCTTGTATTATATTTAATTTTGTAACAAAATTGTTTTAGCACTAACAATTAAAATTTTTAGGCGCATTCTTATTAGTGTGGGAAGTGTGTTTTTATGTCAGTAAATCCGGTCAGAAATTTGAATATACAACCGTATCATGCATCTAAAAACCATGAAAATGCAAAACGTAAAATTTTGGCGACAGCGGCGCTAGGCTCTGCCGCTGCATTTGGTGTTATTTCCCATAAACAAGGGTTTAAAATTTCAAACTTGCCTAAAACACCCGTAAAGGATTGGGCTATTTTCAAAATAAAAGATAAAACATTAAAAATTGAAGAGCCCGAAGTCCTTGGATTGGCAGGCGGATCGGTTGCCGGAGGGCTTGTTGGTGGTGCGTTGTTTGATGATAAATCGAATTTCAAGGCAAAACTACAAGAATCTTTGAGTCAGTTGCTGGGTAACGTTGCAATACCTATTTTATGCGTTGGGCAAACTTCTAAATTTTATAAGAAGCACGAAGAAGACATTTTGAAGCATGTTCCTCAGATTAAAGGCCCTGATAAAGGGTTCGTAAAATATGCGAATCGTGCGATGAAAACGGTTCCGCCTGTCGGTTTGACTGCTGTGGCGTTGGGTACCGGTATTATTGCTGGAAATAAGACTTCAAACTTTATTAATGAGAAAATTTCAGGTAAAAAAGTTGACCGCCATATTAAAGGAACGGATTTTGCGCCGCACGTAGATGATTTGTGTCTTGCTATTACTTTGATGGCTCCTGGAACGCCTGTTGGTGAAGTTATTTCAAAAACCATACCGTTCTTTTTGACCGTCCCTGGGTATCAAACAGGTATTGCTGGTATTGATT
>CANAJP010000083.1 GCA_947361615.1 uncultured Candidatus Melainabacteria bacterium
AGTGAACCCGCTGAGCGGGATCCAGACACTGGCCTTTTCGCGTACGGTCGGCGCTAAATGTTCAATAGGGCGGTTAAGAAAACTCCCCCCCCCCCCCTGATAAAGTTAAGACATTTCTATGTTTCATATTTCCATCCTTTCTTTCAATATAATTATTATGAACCATGTTCATAAATTAGTCAAGACTATGACTCAACCATCTTTTTAGAACGCAAATTTCTATGATATGTAATAGCAAAACGGTGTGCTTCGTCACGGATTCGCTGAAATAAAAACAGGGCGCCGGAATTTCTAGGCAACATTATTGAATCAGAACGATCTGGCAAAAAAACTTCCTCTTCACGTTTCGCCAAACTCACAAAATCTATTCCCTTAACCCCCATTTCTTCGACAATTTGCATTACACTGGACAATTGCCCCTTGCCGCCGTCAATGATTATCAAATCAGGTTTTGCCCACTTTTTCTCATCACCCAGATGTGACAGGCGGCGTTCCAAAACTTCTTTCATTGAAAGGAAATCGTCAGGCTTACCCTCGGTTGAGCGAACCTTAAACCGTTTGTACTCACTCTTTTTCATAATACCGTTAATACAAGTTACCATTGACGCAACGGTATTTGTTCCTTGAATATGCGAAATATCATAACACTCAATTCTGTGGGGAAAGTTTTTCAATTCCAATTTTTCTGCCAGATATGAACCTATTTCATTAAAATCATCCTGAATTTGCGACATTTTTTTGATTAAGGCGTTTTTCAAAAGAATATCTGCGTTTTTATCAGCAAGTCGTTGAAGTTCTGCACCCTGCTTAGATTTGCCGTAATTAATTTGAATTTTCTTGTGCGAAAGAATTTCAAGCCACTCTTCGTAAAGCGCCTTTTCGCCGATTGCTTCAAGTTCGCGCGAAACAATTCTGTCAGGGAATTCAAGCGCCAGATTGCCATAGTAATCCCTGAAAAATGTCTTGAAAAATTCTTCCCTGTCGCGCTCTTCTACTTCAAACGTAAAGTCTTTTTTATCAATCAAACGGCCCTCACGTATCATCAAAACAACAATCGCAAAAATTCCATCCTCTTGCAAAAGAGAAATCACATCTTCATTGAGTTTTGTGTTTTCATAAACAACTTTCTGACGCTCAAGCGTTTTTTGCAGATCAAAGTAACTATCACGAAGCCGACCAGCTTTCTCATACTGTTCAGTGCGGGCGTATTCCTGCATTTGCTCTTTTAGTTTTTCAATCAACTCACTCTGCTTACCGGACAGAAACAATTCTGCTTGTTTTACAATCTCTTGATACTCTTCTTTTGTAACCATCCCCTGACAAGGTGCCATACACTTACCGATATGGTAATAAAGACATGGACGCGACTTAAATTTGGGTTGTTTACATTTTTTAAGCGGGAAAATCTTTTTTAAGAAATCCAGCGTTGAATACATTGCACGAACGTCAGTATAAGGCCCGTAGTAACGGCCTTTTAAAGGATTCATATTCTTTTTACGCTCAATCAAAATCCTAGGGTAATCCTCATTTGTAATAAGAAAATAAGGATATTTTTTATCATCTTTTAACAGAACATTATAGCGTGGTTTGTGTTTTTTAATAAGATTGTTTTCTAAGATTAAAGCTTCAACCTCGGTGTTGGTAATAATATACTCAAGTTTTTCAATCTTAGGAACAAGCGCAATAAGTTTTGGCGAATCAGGGGTCTTATTAAAATAACTTTTAACCCGTCGTTTCAAATTTTTAGCCTTACCAACATAAATAATTTCACCGTTGCAATCATAATAAAGATAGCACCCCGGCAAATCCGGCAATAATTTTAAAGTCTGCGCCAATTCCTGATTCATATTTAAATTATATCACATTGTTAACAATTGTAAAGAAAAATACACTTACTGAATTTAGCCTTGTTGAAAAAACTTTATATATACAAGAGAGATAAAACGAGAGGGCATAGATTATGGCTATTGCAAATTTACAAGAAATGTTATTAAGTTACACAAAACAGCAAACCGCCATTAACGAAAAATTATCAGGCGTTATGAGAAACACAGCTTTTGCCTCACGTTCATACGCGGATAAGCAAAAACAATACAACGAAAAAGTTCAGAATTACTATTATGAATACTACGAAAGCGACAAAGATACATACTATGATCTTATCGAGTTAATCGAGAACGAACACGAGCTTGATCTTGCGAGATTAGAATCGTGGGAATCAAGTCTTGAAGCAGAGAAAAACGAACTCGAAACCCAGTTAAACGAAATAACTACTTACAAAGATAACTGGACAAAACTTCTATCAAGCAACATCAAAAAAGACTTCACTTATGGTTCAGTATCATAGCGCACGCGTCAGCCGGTGTAGCCACAGCGTTGACACACGTGAGTGTGGCGAGCAGGTGGCGAAACACTACGATAGCGACGTTTTAAAATTGGCGCCTACTAATTGTAGGCGCTTAAATTTTGTCAGGAGCTTTTACGCGTATAAAAAAGGCGGGCATTGCCCGCCTATTAACATGAAAAAGGAGAAAACTTACAACACAATAGACATTGTGTTGTCTTTTGTATTATAAATATCGGCATCAAATCGGGCAAACTTTAACATTAGGATTAATTTGTTAATTTTTCGTTACAAAAAAGCGGGTGTTTTACAACACCCGCTCTACAGTTAAATCTTTTATTTAATTCATCGGAATTACAAGTTGTTGTCCGATAGAAAGTTTGTTTGGATTACTCATATTATTGGCTTGCAAAAGGCTTGCTTCCATTCCTTTTGAGTATTTACCGTGAAAACGGATTAAAATTTGTTCGATTGTATCACCGTTTTGCACAATATAAGTTGTAGGAGCTTTCATTTCTTCCGGTTGGGCTGAACTAATGCCAAAAGCACCACTTGCGCTTGCCAATTCTGAATTTTTCACATTATGTGCAAAAATTGCAGTCATTGTAAGTGCCGCAACAAGTAAAACACCTGCTGCAATTCCTGTCATTGCATAAAGCTTAGGAGCTTTATCCCCTGTTGAAAACTCTTGGATTTTAAAATTTTTCCACAATAAATCCAGATCTTCTTTTTTCTTATGATTGATTTCTTCGGGTCTAATGTATACATGAGGCCCGAATTCTGCGGATTCTTCGCTTTTATATTTTCTTAAAGCTTCCAAAACCGCCATTTTTTCCTTAGATAAATTAGATCTTCTAATTGTTACACTTTTCATTCGCTAATCCCCAAATTTTTATCTTACCAAAATTTTAACATGGCTAAATAACGTTTACAAGTATATTATGAAGATTTTTGAAGTACACCCCCACCCTACGGGTCAAAAATTTTGTAAAAGAAGAGCCGTTTTCACGGCTAAATCATATTTGGTAAAAGGTTAGTGTGTAGGAGAAAATAAAGAAAAAGAAAATGGTTTATATTATATTAATACCCACTTACTTTATATAAATAACATATACGCAAGATATAATTTACAAAACTTCATCAAATTAAAGCTACACACGTAACAGACCGACAAGAAAAGTATGAATATTTCAGGGATAAACGGTACAGGAATGATTTCGGGCGGCGGCGCTCCTGACGAAGAATATAGGCGTATTATTGCCAAGCTTCTGGAGTACGGGATTATGCCTAGTGGAAATAAATCAGCAGATAAGGCAAAACTACGCGATATTGAAATGCGTCAATTAAGAACAGAACTTGGCACAGACGGCTCAGGCAGTCCTAATAAATCTAAATATGTAACGATTTCTGCTACTGAAATAGAACAATTAAAAGAAAAGCTTAAGAGTAAAAAACGAGACGACAACACACCCGAAATGCAAGAAAAACGAAACGCTGCTGAAAACAGAACGGGTGCTGCTCAACAAGCTTTGCTCAATCAGTATTTCATTAAAAACAAACGATTTGTAACATAAATTAAACATATTGCATTATATCCTCTTGATTGTATTATCATATATGTAAAGATATTATTATTCGGAGGCTGAATTGAGCGAGAAGTTTTGTATAAAAGGCGGTAATCCATTAAAAGGCGAAGTTAAAATCGGCGGCGCAAAGAACTCTGTTTTGAAACTTATGGCAGCGGCGATTCTGGTTCCGGGGCCGGTAAAAATTTATAATGTTCCTGAATTGACGGATGTCTGCATTATGCTTGAAGTTATCCGCCAGATGGGGATTAAGACTGAGTATAATAAAGAAGAAAAATCTGTTGTGATTGATGCGACAGAAATCAGTGATATTACAGCTAAATACGAATTTGTGAGCAAAATGCGCGCATCATTCATTGTTCTCGGAGCGCTTGTTTCACGCTGTAAAGAAGCTGTTGTCGCGCTTCCAGGCGGCTGTGCTATCGGCGAAAGACGTGTAGATTTCCACATCAAAGGCTTAGAAGCTCTCGGCGCTAAGATGAAAATCGAAAACGGTTATGTTCACGCTAAAGCAACAAAACTCGTGGGAAACGATGTTTACCTTGACATCCCGTCAGTCGGTGCAACTGAAAACATTATGCTTGCAGCGGTTCTGGCTGAGGGTTCCACGCATATTCAAAACGCGGCACAAGAACCTGAAATCGTCGACCTTGCAAACTTCTTAAACTCAATCGGTGCTGATGTCGTTGGTGCCGGAACATCTGAAATCACAATTAACGGTGTAAAATTAGAACAGCTTCACCCTGTAGAATACACAACTATTCCTGACCGAATTGAGGCCGGAACATTTATGAGTATGATTGTCGGAACTCGCGGAAAGGCTATTATTCGCGATGTTTTTCCTGCACATCTGGCATTTTTTACGAACAAACTTATTAAAATGGGCGCAAACATTAAACTTGTAGACCCAACTTCTATTGAAGTAAGCTGCAAAAACAGACTTAACTCTATCAATTTTGTAACGCTTCCTTACCCGGGGTTCCCGACAGACTTACAATCAATGGCAATGGCGCTTCTGGTAAACGCAAACGGCGTCGGCATAATCACTGAAAGCCTTTATGAAAACCGCTTTATGCAAGTTCCTGAACTTCGCAGAATGGGCGCTGATATTCATCAAGACAGAAACCACGCGATTATCAAAGGGGTTAAAAAGCTTTCAGGTGCAACTCTTGTTGCAAGTGACCTGCGCGCTGGAGCTTCGCTCGTTGTTGCAGCATTAATGGCTGACGGAAATTCCGAAGTTAAAAACTTATATCATATAGATAGAGGATATGAAAATTTCGAAAATAAGATACAATTGTTAGGTGGAAAGATAGAAAGAATTCAGGAAGTAACTCCTGCAATTCTGACGGAGGACACACGTAATGAATCCTACCTATAAACGTTGGTACGATCACGACCCGCTGTTATTAGAAGTAGTAGAGCTGTTGAGAAATTATCAGACAGAATTAAGAGCGCAGGCTGAAATCTTTTTGCAAAAAATTGAAGAAAAAGTTTCAAAAGAAACAATCGATAAATTTTATGCAATGGT
>CANAJP010000084.1 GCA_947361615.1 uncultured Candidatus Melainabacteria bacterium
TATTCCACGTACGCTCGTTAATATTGCCCGTTAATGACGGCAACGTTATCGCCGCGACCACACCGATGATTGTTAATGACAACAGGATTTCGGCCATTGTAAAGCCTCTGAGTGCCATCCTAATTTTCGGGGTACGGCAGCCCGCTAACGTATTAGATAGAGCCTGCTCAAGGCTCCCCCCCCCCCCCTGCGCAAATGTTTACATTCTTCTGTTTCATAAGTTTTTCCATCCTTTCTACATTTATTATGCAACATGTTTTTTGTTTAGTCAAGACCGATAGCACGGATTTAATTAAGGTGGCCACTCAGTGGCTCAAGATTAATTAAATTTATTCTGAGCCTTTTCTATACCGTCTTTAAAATAACACAATGTCGCGTCAATCGAGGTATCAAGAACCGTTTTCAAGTTCTCAAGCTGCTCTTTTGAAAAATTCTGCAACACAAAATGTTCCGCAGGCACAGGCGGCTGTGGCCCAATTCCAACTTTTAAGCGTGTAAATTTATTTCCGCCAACATGCTGAATAATAGATTTAATCCCGTTATGCCCGCCGTCAGAACCGCTTGCACGAAAACGAATTTTACCTAAATCAAGCGATAAATCATCATAAATTACAAGTACATCTTTGACATCAATTTTATAGTAATCCATAACCGCACGGAGCGCTTCACCTGACAAATTCATAAATGTCGTAGGTTTCACAAGCAAAAATTCTTCGCCATCAAGTCTAACCTTAGCGATAAATGATTTTAATTTTTTCTCCTCACGAAACGAAAAATTCTCACGCACAGCAAGTCTGTCAAGAACCATAAAACCCGCATTATGACGGGTAAAAACGTACTTATCCCCAACATTTCCAAGGCCAATAATAAGTTTCACGCGAACACTCCTTTTATATATATAATTTTACCTCAAATATAAATTACCTGTTTAGATTAGTAAATTTTCGCTTAACAAAAAGAAAAAATATTCATACAGTAATAATGAACAAAGGAGTTGAAATAAAGCCATGAAAAATAAATCAACAACAGAGAAAAAAAGTGCCAACATTGTAAACGACTTTTTAGAGAAAAATTCTTTACATAAGAAAGATTTTGCAGAAATGATAGGTGTAACACTTTCTTATGTTTACAACTTAATTGATGAAACTATTCCGTTTTCTACGCGTGGAACAACGCTTGAGAGAATCGCAACGGTTATGGAAATCGAACCGGAAGTTTTTGAGGAATATAAAATTCCGCAAGAGCCAAGATTTATTGATGACTCGGTTATTTTCATCAAAGATGTTCTAAAGGATTCCAAAACCTCGGTCGTAAACTTTTTAAAATCTTTTCCTCGCAAAAAACGTCTTGAAATCGTGGATATTTTACGCGGTGCAATGCCAATTCCTATTGACTATCAGGAATTAAACATGATCGGGCAAACACTTAATCTAGGCAAAAAAGACATCTATGCACTCTGGGAAAAACGCCTTAGAGAAGTTCTAGAAATCAACGGAATGAATATATATGCAAATTCAAACCTTATCAATGCAATGTTTGAGTGTGCTAAAAAAGAAATTCTTGTCGATTAATGCGTTATCTGAAACGAACATTTTGAACAATGAGCTTTCGGATGAAGAACAAGATTATCTTCTAAATCGTACATTCTTTCCACTTTTGTTACAAGCGGTGCGCTGCAAACAGGACATTTCAAACCGCCTGCACCGTTCAAAATCAATTCTTTTAAACTATCGATTATCTCAACAGAGGTAACAGGCAGGTTAAAATCTTTCTCAAGCGCTTTGATTTCCTCAGGCAAGCATTTTAAGCCTTTTGCAAGATTTTGTCTGACTGTAACTGAAAGGAACAAATCTTTTCCCGCCTCGATATCTTCTATAATCTGCAAATCTAAATTAGACTTCATTGCAAGTCCTTTTGGCGAAAGTCCTAAATTATCACGTTTTTTCTGCACGAATTGAGCTAATGTTTTCATAATCTATATCTTACCACAAACACGGACGGATGAATAATCCTCCGTGTTTTACGCTAATTTAGAGTCTATTGTTTTAACAGAAACCTCTATTCTACCTGAGAATTTCGCTTTGAGTGTGTTAATAAGGTCATTTGAAGTGTTTACCCAGCAGTTAGAGTTTGAAAGAATTTTTACCTTACCGGTTTCATCGCTAATTGTTACCGTTACAGGGTCTGAGCCTGAGTGTTCGTTCAAGAAACTTTTCATATACATCAACTCTTCAAACTTAAAATCATCAAGAAGTTCGATATTGAAGATATTTGAGTTGTCAATTGCTTTTACACTGTCAACGACAAGCGAAACCCCGTCCTCATCACCGCGCCGATTAACTTTTCCTGAAATAATTACGCGCTGTTCGGATTCAAGAAGTGAGTCGTATTCCATAAGTTTATTGTTGAAGCAAATGACTTCCACTTTACCTGATAAGTCCTCAACCGTTATGAATTTAAGGAATTTTGTCGGATCTTTTTTGGTCGGAATTTTACGCGTTGTCGTAATCAATCCGCAAATTGTTGCAGGTTTATCGTTTGGAAGTTCTGTGAGTTCAGAGATTTTGTGCGTCATAAGGAACGGCAACTTGTCCCTGATTGAAGAAAGCGGGTGGCTCGTGACATAGAACCCTAAAAATTCTTTTTCAAAAAGTTGAATTTGCCTTGCATCATACTCTTCATCAGAACCCGCAAGCTGGAAGCCCTCATAACCGATATCGTTATCCTCGCCAAGTCCGGCAAAAAGACTTACCTGCCCTAGAGCTTTTGCCTGATTTTCTTTACTTGCTGTCGCAACGATGTATTCAAGGTTATCAAGAAGCTGTTTGCGGCTTTTTTCAATATTTGAAAACGCACCGGCCTTAATCAAACCTTCTAAAACACGTTTATTAGAGCATTTAGGGTCTACGCGTTTACAAAAATCGTAAATAGATTTGAATTCGCCATTAGCCTCACGTTCTTTAAGAATAGCTTCAACGACAGCTTCACCAACCTGTTTAACCGATGCTAGTCCGAAACGAATGTTCTCACCATCGGGATAGAACTCTGAATAAGATTTATTGATATCAGGCGGAAGAACTTTAATACCTTTTTTAAGCGCTTCCTCAATGTATAACTGTGTCTTATCCTGATCGCTTGCAACACTTGAAAGCAGACAGGAAAGATATTCAATAGTATAGTGGCATTTAAGCCAAGCAGTCTGATAGGAAACAAACGCATAAGCTGCAGAGTGCGACCGGTTAAAGCAGTATGACGCGAATTTTTCAATCTGTTCAAACAGGGTATTTGAATCTTCTTTAGTCATCCCGTGAGCCGCAGAACGCTCAATAAACTTACCTTTTTGCTTCTGCATTTCTTCGAGTTTCTTTTTACCCATCATACGGCGAACCATGTCCGCTTGACCGAGAGTATAGTCAGCAAGGATTTGGAACACCTGCATAATTTGCTCCTGATAAACAATAGTACCGTATGTATCTTTTAGGACAGGTTCAAGAAGCGGGTGCGCATAAACGATTTCTTTGCGTCCGTGTTTTCTGTCTACGAACTCATCGACCATGCCTGATTCCAAAGGCCCCGGTCGGAAAAGCGCAACAAGAGCGCCCAAATCTTCAAAAACGTCCGGTTTCAAACGTTTTACCAGAGCTTTCATGCCGGAAGATTCTAACTGGAACACGCCATCCGTATCGCCCTGCATAAGCATATCGTAAGTTGGTTTATCATCAAGAGCGATTTTGTTAATTTCAATATCTTCACCGCGAAGTTTTTTGATAAGCGCAATGGTTTTGAAAATAATCGTAAGGTTGCGCAGGCCCAAAAAGTCCATTTTCAAAAGCGAGAGAACTTCCGTAACCTCGTGAGGCGGATAACCTGTTTGTACAATACCATCTTTTGAAGGCTGAATAGGAATAATAGTATTCAAAGGTGCGTGAGAAATGATTACACCAGCCGCGTGCGTACCTGTACCGCATTTCATGCCTTCAATGGCTTTTGCCATATCAATAAGTTTTTTAACGCCGATTGTCTTGCCTGTCTCACGGTCAATAACAATCTGATAATCGTCGTCATATAGCTGTCTTAACTCCATCCCCGGAAGCAAAGCATCATCAATATGCGTTTTAGGTTCAGACGGAATAAGCGCCGCAAGCCTGTTACTTTCTGCAAACGGAATGCGCAGAACACGCGCAACACCTTTCAACGCTGCTTTTGCCGCGTATGTACTGAATGTAATAATCTGACAAACTCTATCTTCACCATACTTTTTCGTAACGTAATCGATCACCTCACCGCGTCGTTCAATACAGAAGTCAATATCGACATCGGGCATGGTGAAACGTTCAGGGTTTAAGAAACGCTCAAACAACAGATTGTGCTTAATCGGGTCAAGGTCTGTGATTTCAAGGGCATAAGCAACAACCGAACCTGCCGCCGAACCACGCCCCGGGCCTACCGGAATTCCGTTTGTTTTTGCGTAATGAATAAAATCCCACGTAATAAGGAAGTATGCCGCAAACCCCATTTGAATAATGATACCGAGTTCGTAATCTACACGTTTTTTGATATCTTCCTCAATTGAGCCGTAACGTTTTTTAATTCCCTCGTATGTAATATGTTCAAGATAGCTTTCAATCGTATAGCCCTGTGGAACCTCATAATGCGGAAGCGGAGCCTTACCCATCTCGATAATCAAATGACATTTATCAGCGATTTCAACTGTATTATTTATACATTCTTCAAATAAAGCGCTATCCATCCATTTGAAAGAATCGCGGAGTTCCGTCGCTGTTTTTACATAAAATTCGTTATTTGAAAACTTAAACCTGTTTTCATCATCCTTAAACGCGTTAGTTTGCAAGCATAAAAGAGTATCGTGTGCATCTGCATCTTCGCGTCTTAGATAGTGCGAGTCGTTTGTAATAATCATTTTTATGCCGAGTTCCTGCGCAATTTTAATCAATATAGGGTTAGTGCGTTTTTGTTCTTCCAGACCGTGGTATTGAAGCTATATATAATAATCTTCGCCAAACATATCTTGATACTGTTTAGCGCAAGCTTTAGCTTTTTCCTCATCACCTTTTAAAAGCCATTGTAAAACTTCGCCCCCTAAGCAGGCTGAACAACAAATAAGCCCCTCGTGATATTGTTGAAGAAGTTCCCAGTTAATACGCGGTTTGTGATAAAATCCTTCACACCATGCAATAGAAACAAGTTTCAAGAGGTTTGAATATCCTTGATTATTCTTAGCGATTAAGACAAGGTGATAAAGCGGGTTATTCGCAGCGTTTTTAACATGGATATCATCATTATGAACATAAAATTCGCATCCAATAAGCGGTTTAACGCCACGTTCTTTTGCTTCCACGTATAATTCCAGCGCAGAATACATAACGCCGTGGTCAGTAATTGCAACCGCCGGCATTTCATGCTCTTTTGCGAAGTTACATAAATCTTTAACT
>CANAJP010000085.1 GCA_947361615.1 uncultured Candidatus Melainabacteria bacterium
TGAAGTCCATGTCGCCTAGGAAGTCTTCAATACCTTGAATGTCAGTTAAAACAACAGGTTCTTTGCCTTCTTCCGTAATCATACCCATTGCAACGCCGCCAATCATGCATTTTACAGGAACACCGGCGTTCATAAGTGCCATTGATGATCCGCAAGTTGAAGCCATTGAAGTTGAACCGTTTGATTCCAATACATCAGAAGTTACGCGAATTGTATATCCGAATTCTTCTTGTGATGGAAGAGCAGGAATATTAGCACGTTCTGCAAGGTTTCCGTGACCAACTTCACGTCTGCCAGGTCCTCTCAAAGGTTTTACTTCACCAACAGAGAAACCAGGGAAGATATATTTGTGCATATAAGTTTTTTCAGTTTCAGGGTCAACACCGTCAAGTTCCTGTTTCATGCCAGGGCCTGCAAGAGTTGCAACTGAAAGAACCTGAGTTTGACCTCTTGTAAATACAGCTGAACCGTGTGCGCGAGGAATAACACCCACTTCGCACCAGATTGGACGTACATCGTGAGGTTTTCTGCCGTCTGCACGAACACCCTCGTCCAAAATCATAGTTCTCATAACTTTCTTTTCAGCGTTTTTGAATTCTTCCGCAACGAAATCGATACCGGTTTCTTCAATCATAGCTTTAATAGGGTGATTTTCATCCAATGCATCAACTTTTTCTTTAACAGCTTTTTTAGCTTCTTCAAGTTTAGCCTGTCTGTAAGCTCTATCAAAGTTGTGGTAAGCGTCGAAAATCATATCATAAGCTGTATCGTGAATAATTTGTTTAAGCTCTGTTGTATCGTAAGGGTTTACGAATTCTTCTTTAACGATACCGCAAGCCTTAGCGAATTCAACCTGAGCGTCGCATTGTTTTCTAATTTCAACTTGCGCGAACTCAACTGCGTTCATAATATCGTCTTCAGTAACGAATTTGCAGCCTGCTTCAACCATGATAACGCTATCGTGGGTACCAGCAACAACGATGTCGAGATCTGACTTATCAGCTTGTTGGTGAGTAGGGTTAGCAATCAAGTTGCCGTTTTCGTCTTTAGAAACGCGAACCGCACCGATAGGGCCTTCAAAAGGCGCACCTGACAACATCAACGCGCAAGAAGCACCTAACATTGCGAGTGTATCAGGTTGGTTTTGTTGATCGTAGCTGAATAATTGAGCCACAATTTGTATATCATTTCTATAACCTTTAGGGAACAAAGGTCTTATAGGTCTGTCAATCAAACGAGAAACAAGGATAGCCTTGTCGCTTGCTTTACCTTCTGAACGGTTGTAACCGCCAGGGATTCTACCGATTGAAGACATTCTTTCTTCATAATCAATCAATAATGGGAAGAAGTCTATGCCGACTCTTGGTTCTTTAGAAACGACGCAGTGAACAAATAACATTGTATCGCCACATCTGACTGTAACAGAACCATTAGTGCTTTGTGCATACTTCCCTGTTTCGATAACGACATTTTTACCGCCGATTTCGAGTTCAAATTTCTTAGTTTCAGGTACCATAATTTTCCTTTCCTGATTTTTAGTCATACACTTCTAGTTTCAGAAAAATCGTACCATAAAAACAAAATATATGAAACCCGCAGACCTAATACACAAAACTTAACATGCAACATAATACTTATTGTGTTGTAGTTGTCGGTAAAAGCCTGATATAACTTTAATTTTTTATCCTCACAAAAGTCAGTTTGTTTCAGTACTTTAGCAAACAACAACAGCCTTAAGCCCTTGTTAAATAAGAGTTTAAAACAACTCGTACAACACAATAAGTATTGTGTTGTACCAAACAAAAACTAAGGAGTATCTATGGTTGACGGAATTAATGGCGCAGGGTCACAACCCGTAAGGAATTTGAGCAATAAGAGCGAATCAAAACCCCTTTCACCCGCTGAAATTGAAGTGTTTAAAAAGGCTGACCTTAACGGTAACGGTAAAATAGATGCTGATGAACTTGATACATTAAATGAATTACTCAAAAGTTTAGAGGAAGAGAGTTCAACAGTTGATGAAACTCCGACAGCCAATGTGGAAGGAACCTCTGCCGAAGCTGAGTCCACCGAAAACAAAACTCATAAGCTTACAGTAAACTATAAAGACACCTGGTACGGAATTGTTCAAGCGAAATACGGAATTACAGACCATAAACAAACAATGGAAATTGTGCGGCAACTAAAAGCACACAATAACGTAAATCCTCAGGCTACCAATATGCCCAAGGAAATAGAACTTCTTGACAGTATAATGCTAAAGAATGGAGAAGAAATAAAACTTGCAGATATCGACGCTAAAGTCGACCAATCACACTGGCAGGCTAAACCAGAAGCACCTGCTGAACAAAAGGTTGTAAGTAAGACCGGTCGGTACACAATAACAAAAAATGGGGTTACAAAATACTATGCTGCGGATGGAACAGAATTAAAACAGAGTTACTACGAAGCCAAAGAGGCCGCAGAAAATCAACGGAATGTTTCTAAAAACGGAACCGGAAGATATTCTTACACAGCCTCAAACGGCGAAACCTGGTATTTTGCTGCAGATGGAACCCCGCTAAAAAAAGAATATTACGAACGACGCGAAACCGAACACACAGTAATTAGCCAACAGAAAAACATTTCACAGGCTTCGCGCGCCTCTTTCAAACAACAGTTAGACAATGACGGTTGGGCCGGCAAAACCGCTGATGCATTGAGCGTTCTCTGGGGTTCCGATAATCGCGCAAGCAAAGTCGAGGCCGACTTACAAGCCTATGACCAACAAATTAAAGAATTACAACAGGCCTCTAAAAAAGGTGCCGTTGAATTTAACACAAAATTCAAAGAACTCTACGGCGTAAACTACAACCCTGCCGCCATTGCGGACTACGCAAACAATCCAACACCTGAAAACTATAAAAAAGCTTACGGTACAAAAAATGATATTCACAAACGGGTTATGGACTATAACAAATCACAGCAAGATGGTGCTGCAGCGGTCAAAGCAACGGTAGTAGTCGCAGCTTCCACAGCCGCAGCCGTAGCAACAGGTGGCGCATCATTAGTCGTAACAGCAGGTGTAGCAGCTGCCGCAACAGCAACATCAAGAATAGCCGTAGAAGTTTCAGACCTTGCAACAAACAATGTTGACGGAGATGTTTCTGAAAACATTGGAAATATTGCAGAACAGGCTGCGGTAGAAGGTGTAATTGCAGGTGTAACCGCAGGAACAATGAAAGGAATCGGCGGTGCCATTGGTAAAGGAACATCAAAAGCAGCCACAGCAGAAGCCGGAGGTCTGGTTCGCGCAGAACAAAATGCCGCAGGAGGACTGGTCAGAGCAGAACAACAAAGCGCTTCTTCAGCTGTAGTAAAATCCGGAACCGCAAACGGAACAAAATCCGGCTCAAGTGCCGGAGCCGGAAGCAGGGCCGGCGCAAACACAACCGGAAACGCAACTAATAATGGAGCAAAAGCCAGTGCCTCAAGTACAACGAATACAGCAGGCAACTCTGCCGGTACGCAAGCAGGCGCTAATACAGCGGCCTCATCTGATGCTGCGACCAGACAATTTGTCAAAGACATCGGCTCTAAAGTAGCATCACGAGGCGGATTATCAAATTTAACCGCTGCAGAACGCACTAAATTGAGTCAAATCATAGGTACTGATGTTTCAAAAATATCAACAATGACTAAGTCTGAAATCAGAAAACTTGCACTTAAATTCCATCCTGACAAACACCCTGAGGCACAACAAGAATTTTACAACGAAATATTCCAAATACTTCAGAATATAAAATAAACCTCAAGATTTTACAAAACTTAACATGCAACACAATGTGCATTGTGTTGTAATTGTCGGCATAATCAAGTTATAACTTTAATTTTCGATTAAAAATTTTTTTACCATTTCACTTTTCTGGGCGGATGATAATCCGCCTAATGTCTTGTCGTATATACATTTTAGCAGCTTTGTACAACACAATGCACATTGTGTTGTACGAAAGGAAATCAAGCAATGGGATTAGCAGCATCACAGGCAAGACTATTAACCATAACTTCTAGAAAATCCAGAGCACAATTTGAATCAATGAGATTATCTCATCAAAAACTTGGTCTTTCTAGAAACTTGACTGATATTTCCAACGAATATCAGAACTCCTTAGATCAAACCAAACTGTTCTATGATTTCTATGGAGTAAACTCAACAGATACGCCGCTAACGTATAACATGTTAATGTCACCTAGTTCGATTAATGACTATACCCCGACATTGATTTCCAACAATAAGGGACAAATTGTACTCTCAGCCCCTTACGCCTCAGCTGCCGCGGCTGCAGGCGTGCCGCAAGAGGGGTTGGGATGTACACCGTCCTCTCTAATGCGTGATGCATTCATTCAAAATCTCGCACAAAGCGGGATTATCTCATCATCAACCGCTGCTTCTATTTGTGCGGTTGACTACAACAATAGCGCAGGTATCGGAAGTGACAACCTAATCAACACGATTACAACTTACGGGGATTACAAAACATTGCTCGAATTTTTGAGCGGTGACCACAATACTGGCGGTGTCGATTTAACTTGCAGCGGAATTGATGCTAACATTTCGATAATAATGGAAAACAAGTCATACAAGCAAAACGGAAACAAGCAATTCCCTTCGACCTCAGGAAATACCACAGAAGCTATTTCAAACTTCACTTTAGCGACTCTGCTTTCAGGAGAAAAGCATATTTATTTGGGGCTAAACCATGAGAATGGTGATATTGGTCTGCTGTATAAATCAACAAATAATGTAATTAAGCAACTAGGACAAGCCCTATCCGGAATTATTGAGGGCGCCGATGATGCAATAGCATATGCTAACGACCAAATGAACCAATATTGCTGGGGCGGTGATGATAAGTTCGATGAAGTACTCGGTACGTGGAGCGGAGGGAGGCCGCAGGCATTCATAGACCATAAAAAAGGTGACCCTTTAGATATGCATGGCTGGGAATGGGCTATTCCAGTTTGGAATATTGGTAAAGCAATCGCAGGATTATGGAAAAAGGTTAATAATGAAGATGTTGCTCAAGACTCCTTAGACATATCATCAAGACTCTTAACCGTAGCACACTCCTGGGGACGTTCAGGCGCATTCCATAGAAACCCGAAAGATCAATCAACATTAGACCTATCAGCATTTACTCAGGCATGGTTCACATATTTTATGCAATATATGATGGGCCTTGGTTCGGCGGAATCTAACAGTATGAATGTTGCTTGGAATGCGCCCAAAAACCAATCACATTTTGCCAATGTGGACACCATTGGAGATTTTCAATTCACGTTAACTCAAACAAAAGTTTCAGATAACGAAGCATTAGTTTCAAACTTCTATGACACATTATTCAACC
>CANAJP010000086.1 GCA_947361615.1 uncultured Candidatus Melainabacteria bacterium
TATTCCACGTACGCTCGTTAATATTGCCCGTTAATGACGGCAACGTTATCGCCGCAACTACACCGATGATTGTGAGGGAAAGCAATATTTCGGCCATTGTAAACGCGGTTTTAGTAAGGAGTGAGGAGTATTTATGCGCGCTTCGCGCGGGATTATACCTCTTTCTGTCATGCTGAACTTGTTTCAGCATCTGGCCAGCGTTGAATTCTACCGGTGACGTTTGACAGATCCCGAAACGAGTTCGGGATGACAAATGGGTATGGAACGCCCCACTAATTCTACCTAAGAGAGGCCCCCCCCCCCCCTGCACAAATGTTTACAATTCTGTTTTTCATAATTTTTCCATCCTTTCTACGATTATTATGTCGCATTTTTATTAATTAGTCAAGCATTCCCACAAAAATTCAAGCGCTTCATCTGCAAAAAGTTTTTTCATTTCAATACGCGGGATGTCAGAGGATAACACAACCTTTCTGGTATAAACATTTTCTCCAATCGCTACAGCAATCCATAGGGTTCCGGCGGGTTTGTTTTCGCTGGCCCCAGGGCCTGCAACTCCTGAAGTACAAAGCGCTACATCAGCCTGCGCAGCTTTTAGGGTGCCAAAAGCCATTTCTATTATGCATTCCTCACTTACAGCACCGTGTTTAATAAGGGTTTCGTGCGATACCCCCAATATCCGTTCTTTTGCCTCGTTTGCATAAGTCACGAAATTCAGCGTAATATAATCAGAACTCCCCGCTACATCAATCAGCCGCGAACTCACAAGCCCACCGGTACAGGATTCTGATGTCGAAAGAATCAATTTTCTCTCTCTTAAAAATTGTCCAATTTTTCCCTCTAACATATTTTTATCTTATATTAAGCGCTTGCCAATTTCAATAAGATATATTATTATAGAAGATATGGTAAGAGGATAATAAGCATGAGCAAAAATATTGACACAGTTCCTATAGAAGTAAGTATTCTAACGTCAGACCACGACATTAAAGGAGTTGTACACGTTTCTAAATATACAAACACTAACCGTGAATTAACAGACTTGTTAAACGATAAAGAACGCCGTTTTCTGGCTGTAACGAACGCGGAAATTTATCCTCGCAACACAAATCAACCGCCTAGAAAATATAATTTCTTAGAAATTCACATGGATTACGTGTTGATGGTTCACCCGTCATCTCAAGCGGTTTTCCAATCTTCAGGCAAAACACAGGAAGATGTCGCTAGATTTAGAGATTTAAGACTTAAACTGAACCAAACTAAACCTTTCTAGAGGAATTTAGGCGTCAAAACGATTAAGGGATATCAATAAATGGCAATAATAAAAGTACAAAAAGGGACAAAGGATATTTTGCCTCAAGAGGTAGAAGCGTGGCATAACCTTGAAGCCAAAGCGCTTGAACTTTTTACTAACTACGGATATAAAGAAATCAGAACACCTATTTTTGAGGCGACCGAACTTTTTGCCCGCGGCGTCGGTGATACAACCGATATTGTAAACAAAGAAATGTACACTTTTGAAAAGAGTGATCGTTCAATTACGCTTCGTCCTGAAAACACCGCAGGCGTGGTACGTTCGTTCATTGAAAACGGAATGTTCCGCCAGCCAATGCCGGTAAAACTCTGGTACAAAGGCCCTATGTTCCGCTACGAGCGCCCTCAGGCCGGACGCCAAAGACAGTTCCATCAGATTGGTGTTGAAATGTTCGGTATCGCAGCGCCAACGGCTGACGCTGAAGCCATTCTTCTTGCAACCGAATACTTAAAAGCACTTGGCTTAAACGATTTGACAGTTGAAATCAACTCTCTTGGCTGTCCTGAGTGCCGTGAAGCCTATAAGACAAAAATAAAAGAAGTTTTAAAACCTGAATTTGATAACCTTTGCGACGATTGCAAAGCACGCTACGAAAAAAATCCTTTGCGCCTGCTTGACTGCAAAGTTGACAGCTGCAAAGCAATATTTGAACGTCCTGAAATCAAGGCGGTTATTCAATCAGATTTTATTTGTGATGAATGTGCAGACCACTTCAACACATTAAAAGAATACCTCGACACAGCAGGCGTTAAATATGAAGAAAACAAGCTGTTAGTCAGAGGTTTAGACTATTACAACCGCACAGTTTTTGAAATCAAGTCAAATAACCTTGGCTCTCAAAACGCAGTCTGCGGCGGCGGACGCTACGACAGTCTCGTTAAAAACCTTGGCGGTGATGACACTCCTGCTGTTGGCTGGGCAATGGGCATGGAACGTTTAAACTCGTTGCTTCCGGCACTTGAAGCAAAAAAACTCGACGCATATATTGTTTCAAACAATATGGTCGAAGCTTTAAAACTGGCTCAAGAACTCCGCGCAAAAGGTATAAGCGTTGAATTTGATCTTTCTAACAAAAAATTCAACAAACAGCTTGAAAAAGCCTCTAAATGTGCAAATTACGCAATTTTCCTCGGCGAAGATGAAATCAAAAATAACAATATTACCGTCAAAAATCTTTCTACAGGGGAACAAAAAACGATTTTAAAACAAAATTTTAACATCTAAGGAGAACAAAATGGACAAAGTTACAATCAGATCAGACAGAAAAACAGATTACAAATTTCAATACAAAGGCGAAGATGTAGTTCTCGGCGCCGGCAAAATCATCAGCATCGCTGACGGCTTGACCCACGTTGTTCTTCCAACCTGCGCAATGAAAATTATGAACAACTTAATCGTTATTAAGGAAGACGTATAAATTGCAATTTGACAAGAATCTGGTAAAAAAATACGCCGTAATCTCAGGTGTAATAATTGTGCTAGGCATTTTGTGCGTACTTGCAAAATTATTCATTGATTTTGTTGGTAACCCGGCAAGAGCTGACAAGATTTACGCACAGGCGCTTGCGGATTTTAATGCAGGAAATTACTCAAATGCGTATTTTCAGTTTTCGAAAGTTTCCTATTTATCGGACTTAAAGCCTTATGCAATTTACCACAGAGCAGAATGTGCAAAAGCTCTGAATGATTACAAATCTGAACAAAAACAATATTATTTATTGTTCAATATTTACCCTAAAAATGAACTGGCACTTAAATCAAAATACTATTTTGCAATAGATATTGCAGATACAAACCCGCGTCTTGCACAAAAATATTTAGAAGAAATCATTCTAAAAGCTCCTGAGAGCAACTATGCAACAGGTGCCAAGTACCATATCGCAAACATTTTAAACACAAAATATACAAACTCTGCGCTTTCCTCAGAACACGACAAAAACGAAATCGAAAAATATCTTCGTGAATACCTTACAACAGCTCCAGCAGGCCGTTGGGCGCTTAAAGCAACAGATTTATGGCAAAACATTTCACCTAACCTCTCTGACGAAGACAAAAATATTGTAGCCGAAACCTATATGCTTTATAACCTTGCAGGACGCGCGCAAAGCTTACTAGAAGACTCAAACCTTAACGTAACATGGGCAAAATATGCAAAAGCAGCGCTTCAATCAGGTGAAACAGGTAAGGCTAAATCATTAATAGAAACAGGGCTTCGCCAACAAAATTCAAAAGCGAAAGAAAATGACAAAAATACTGTAATTACAAGATATCTCCAAACACAAAAAGACAAAGAAAAAGCTGTAGACTCGCTACTTTCAAGCTCTTTCAACCAAAATGATTTATTTTTGAAAAATCTAAAGTGTAAATACACCAAAAACGCAAACGCTCAACACTTATGTTATGCAAATATTTTAAAATATTATGACATTTCCAACTTTTCAGAGCCAATTCTTGAAACATTGTTTATGGAAAGCGTCAGAACAGGACAGTATTCCAACGCCAAAAAACTTGGGTTAAAATACTTAGAAAAATATTTTGGCAACGAAAACGCAGCAGAAATAGCGTTTTGGATAGGCAAAATTAACAAGCACAACAACAAAAACATTGAAGCAAATGAATATTTCCGAAAAGTAATCCTAAATTACCCGGATTCATATTATGCGTTCAGAAGCTACCTGCAACTGAATGATATCAGGAATTCAATAATAACGACCGTAATTGAACCTAAAAATGTCATATTTCCATATTACGGTAAGGCCGACGCATCAATTATAAAACTGGCCGAAATGGGAGATATTGATATTCTTTCCCAAATATACGAGGATGATAAATTTGTTCAAAGCTGGGTCTTGTACGAAAAAGGTGAAAAATCGCGTGCAATGTGTACAGCGCGCGACGCAATGGCTAAATTAAGCGAAAAGCCTGAAAAATCAGACCTTCGCTGGCGTCTTGTTTACCCGACATTTATGTATGATCAAATGAAAGAATTTGCCCTTGCGGCAGGAAACAATCCTGTTTTAATGCTTTCTCTCACGCGCGAAGAAAGCTATTTCAACCCTAATGCCCACAGTTACGTTGGCGCAACAGGTTTAATGCAGTTAATGCCAGCAACTGCCAAAGAAATCAATAAAATTCGCGATCTTGGAATGGAATCATTAGAAGAACTGCATGACGCAGACACCAATATGAAACTCGGGAACCATTATTATAATTATTTACTGCGTAATCTTGGAGAGAATAATATTCTGGCCGTCGGCGCATATAATGGCGGAATTGGTTCAATAAGCCGTTGGAAACAGGGACTTGAATATCGCGATATTGATGAATTCGTTGAAAAAATCCCTTACCCTGAAACAAAAACTTACATAAAAAAAGTCTTCCGTACTTACTGGAACTACGCAAGACTTTATTTATGATTTTAACAGTTTAGCCTCAGCGTTTTACACACTGAACTTTATGTCCTGCACTCTTATCTAAATTGTATTTCATCCCCATACTAAATCCGAATGCGTAAGCGTGAGTACTATCAGTAACTGTCGCAGACCAATATTTTCCGTTTGCACCGTTTGCACCCCAGCCTATTAAATCGCCGTTATAATACATTCCAAGAAGTTCATCAATATTTGGCAACCTGCTTTCAGAATCACGGACAGAACATTCTTTTGCTGCAGCTGAATGAGCATAAGAAGTACCTAATTCATGTGCTACAATCGGCATAACAACATTGGAATCTGTAGGATAAATAACAGACATTATACCAATATCCTTGCCCACAGTATTCGGGCCTTTAGAACCATTCAAATCAAAGACAAAATTCGCGCATACATGTTGTTTTATATACTCTCCTGCAGTTCCTGCGGCATCTGCACCGGATATGATAACACCCGAAGAAACACATTTAGGGTTATAAAAAGTCAAAATTGATTCTCCATTTGCGGTTTCAAATGCTGCCGCCTTTGTATTAGGTACGGATGTTCCAGGCAATCCCGCATTCAAATCTCCTATTTTT
>CANAJP010000087.1 GCA_947361615.1 uncultured Candidatus Melainabacteria bacterium
CATTTGTTCAATAATTTGTTTTTCATTTTGTGCATTGAAACCCTAATGGGCAAAACAAGGTAAAATAAATTTTAATATTATTCTGTTAAATCACAATAAAATACATTTAAATATTTTGCTCTGTTCTTGACAAGATTATACATAATTTCTCGAGCATAATTTGTATGAATTGTTCCTGACATTGCATATAGAGCTTCTTGCATGAGTTCTTCTTCATCTTTATAATGCTCTAACCAGTGTTTGTGTGACATTTCAAATATTTCAGCAGCTTCTGGTGATAATTCTTTCTTAATTTTCTTTACTAATTTATTAATTTCTTTTAACCACGCTTGCTCTCCTTTAAAAATACAAGCGTTCATTCCTGCTGTCGTATAATTCGTTGAATGCATACATTCTTCTATCTGTTTATCAATAGAATCACTTAAATTCCTGTCAAAAGCTTGAACCGGCACAATACAATTAACTGCAAAAAACAAAGCGATTAACATTTTTAACAAATATTTTTTCATAAATTTATTTTACCTAAAATACAGTTATTTTCAATATTTTTCAAACAACATAAAAGTCCCCCTTTTTATAAGGTGGACAAAATTCAAATAAAACAAGCTAAGCTCATTATACTATTTTTGTAATATTTGTCAATGATGTGTATTACGCATTGAACAAAATCCCCTGTATTGCTGAATTATTGGCACGTTTAGTCGCGTCCATCATGTGTTCACCGGCTAATTTCATCTCAAAAAATAAATCATCTGCTTTTTGTTTATTCTCAACAGTATCATCAGAACTAACGACTGCTAACTGCGCATAATATGCTTTTCTAGCTTCCTGCCAGACAGATGTTTTGGCAGCTTTCTCGCTATCAAGCTTTGCCTGACGTTCGTCCATACCATCTTTAATCGGATTAGTAGCAGTTCCGACAGCAGCCTTCAGACGTGTTAATAAAACTTGCGCGTCTTTATCTGATAGTGTCATTATATTAACCTGCGACAAATCAACATACTGACTCACCGCCGCGCGCTGTGACGGCGTTAATCCACTCAATATCGATTGAATTTGTTGAACTGCTGTACTCATAGTTATCCTCTCTTTTATATAAAGTTTATATCATTCAAAAAATTGCCTTTCCGTAAACTTTTGTTAACGGTTGACATTAACACGCAAATAATCAATAATAAAATTAAGAGTAGATTGGAGTTTTATTTTATGAAAAAAGCGTTTACAATGTCAGAAGTTCTTATCGCAATGACAGTGATAGGAATTGTTGCCGCACTAGTCATTCCTAGTACATTTAAAGGTACTCAGTCAAAAGCCAACTCTGTGGTGTTCAAAGCAACTTTCGCACAAATCCAACAGGGTATGACCGCTGCAGCTAACGTAAAAAAACGCGACTTTGTAAAAATTGGCGAAAATTCCGGAACGGGTAATACCGGACTCACAAAATCTGTAGATCAACTTTCTAAATATTTACAACAGAACTTCAACACAACTAAAATAACACGTTCGGTTCCAAAAGATGCACTTGAAGACGCGGATGATCGTTATGCCGTATATAGCCTAAAAAGCGGCGCCCAATTGATATTCCCTAAAGCGTCAATTATAACAATGCGTGATCACGGCTGCTCAAATTCGCACCCGTGTGACGCGTACCTTGATATCAACGGCAAAAGAGGTCCGAATTTGTTTGTACTTTGTACCCCTAACGATGATACTTCAGATGTGATAACAGACCCTTGCACAGTTTCTGAAAATTTTTCAAATGATATTTTCCCTGTAGTATTCAAAAACAACCATATCTATCCGGGGTCTAATGCCGCAAACTACGTTTTAAGCAAATAGTTTGCAAAATTTGCCGGAATATGTTACTATTACTTTTGAGAAGAGTAATAGTATTTTTGGTGAAAAAATGGTAAAAGACTTAAACAAACAAATTGAAGAAGCTATTCTTGAAATGGCGAAAAACCCGAAAGACGCTGAAGGTTATCATAGATTATCAGAACTTTATCTTGCACAACAGGATTATGATAAAGTTATGTCAGTTCTTGAAAGCTTATTAACAATCTACCCTGATGACGAAAGAGCATTAATCGGCATGGGAACAATGTGGTTCTACGAAAAAGACTTCCGCAAATCCCTAATCTATTTCAATAAAGCTCTTGAACTAAACCCGAAAAACTATTTAACCTATTTCAATATGGGTAACGTTTTTGCTGAATGGAAAAACTTCCAAAAAGCTCTTTTCTACTATAACCGTGCGATTGACCTCAACTCTGAAAACCCTGAGATTTATAACGCAATCGCTCTATTATATCAAGATTTTGAAGAATACATTGAGTCTAAAGCTTACTATGAAAAAGCACTCTCTCTTGATCCGACAAACCTCACAGCTTTAATTGATATGGGTAATGTCTGCTTCAAACTCTATGACTACGAAACAGCATTAGAACTATACAAAAAAGTTTTTGTTTTAAATTCTGACAACAAAATCGTCGCAATTTGTGTTGCAAATACTTTAACATTAATGAAAAACCGCGAAGAAGCTTATAATTGGTTTGAAAAAGCTCTCAAAATGGAAGGCGATAACTACAAAGCTTACATCTGCTACGCAATCGCACTTTCAGAATTTGAAGAATACGACATTGCAGTTGGAATGTATCAAAAAGCCATCGACCTTGCACCGCAGGAAACAAACGCTTACGTATTACTCGCAAACCTTTATACAAACTTCAATCACCTTGATGAAGCAATGGCACTTTACAAAAAAGTTCTTTCAATCAAACCGAACGATGCTGAAGTTTATATGCTGCTCGGCAACGCTCACTATTTGAAAGGCGAAATGGAACTTGCCCTTGGCGCTTACAAATCAGCTATTACGATTGCTCCGGAAAATGACGAGTACAAACTGGTTTATGTTCAAGCCCTCGACGAATATGTTGACAAGAAAAATCAGGGAGATGCCGCGTGAGACCCGCTAAAAAACCCTACATTATTGAACGCCTCGTTGTTTCACTAAGTTACCTTACAATGGGTTTTATAGGTTTCATCTGGCTTGTTCTCGGTGCGTTTACGAAGTCACAACCCAGCGACTTCACCAGATACCACATTTTTCAATCAATTTTCATCTCAATATTACTTTTCATATTGAATGTATTGTTTGGGATAATTAATGATGTGTTATCCGTTATTCCGTTTGTAAAAGTGCTTGTTCAACACATTTACTATCTATTCAACGCACCTGTATTTCTGAATTATTCAATAATTCAAACAATATTATACTTATTTATGGCGTACTTGATGATAACCTCAGCTCTGGGGATTTATACATACGTTCCGTTCGTTTCAGATATAATTTCACAAAACGTCGGACGTGGAAGATAAGGAGTTAATAATGATAAAAGTTGCAGTATGTGGCTCACTCGGCAAAATGGGCAAAGAAGTTGTCGAAGCGGTTAATAATTCTAACGATATGGAACTTTCAGCGCAAATAGATTTAATGGGCGCTGACACTTATAAAAGCATTGAAGAAGCGCACAAATCCGTAGATTTTGATGTCGTAATCGACTTTACCCAACCTAATTCAATCTATGAAAACGCGAAATTCTGCTTGAATAACGGAATAAAAATCGTTATCGGAACAACCGGTTTAAAAGATGAACAAATTGCAGAACTTCAAGCACTTAGCGAAACTAAAAAGACAGGTTGTTTAATTGCACCAAACTTTTCAACCGGAGCAGTATTGATGATGATGTTTGCGAAACAGGCGGCAAAATATTTTGATAACGCTGAAATCATCGAGCTTCACCATAACCAGAAAAAAGACGCACCATCAGGCACTGCGATTAAAACAGCCCAATTAATGGCAGAAGAAAAAGCAAGTTTTATGAACGGAAATTGCGCGGAAATTGAAACGATTTCAGGCGCGCGCGGCGGAACATCTTACTCAGATATCAAAATCCACTCAGTACGCATGCCGGGATACATCGCGTCACAAGAAGTAATTTTCGGCTCAAGCGGGCAAATCTTAAAAATTCGCCACGACTCAATGGATAGAAAATGTTATATGCAAGGTGTTTTACTTGCAACGCGCCACGTGGTAGAGAAAAACGACTTTGTTTATGGACTAGAAAATATATTATAATAATTAAAAAAGGGGCTTTTAAAAAGCCCCTTTTCACTACTGATCATTTTCGAAATGCTCACCGCTGTCTTTCATCATTTTAGCGAAATCCGATGGTTTAATACTTTGAACAAATTGTTTAAATTCTTGTGCTTCTTCCTCGTCTTTGGCTGAATCTGTAGACACAGAACCGTTTGAAAGTACATTAGCGGTTACAAAAATCGGAGCATCTACACGGATAGCAACAGCGATGGCGTCTGATGGGCGTGAATCTATTTCAATAACCTCATCCCCTTTTTTAAGGAAAAGTGTTGCATAATAAGTTTCGGCTTCAACGTCATTAATTTCGATGCGGTCAAGTTCAAACCCTGTTTTTTTAATAATATCAGGTATTAAGTCGTGAGTCATTGGACGAACGACGTTAAGATTTTCGATTTTTCTGATTATGGCGCTGGCCTCAGCGGAGCCAATCCATATAGGAAGTGCGCGGCGGTTTTGTTTGTCGTGAAGAACGACGATAGGAGAACCAGTACGTGTATCAAGGGCAATGCCCATAACTTTCATTTCAATCATAATAAATAACCTCAAGAAATATTATAACACAAATATCGTTTGCAAAAAAGTTTTTTTGTGTTATGATAAATTCTGTTAGAAGGAGACGTGGCCGAGTAGGCTGAAGGCGGCACCCTGCTAAGGTGTTATATGGAGCAATCTGTATCGTGGGTTCGAATCCCACCGTCTCCGAATTAAAGCTTCAAAATTTAAGATTTTGAAGCTTTTTTATTAGCAAAATAGTTGTATTTTATTGAGTGGTTTGATTAGGTCAGATGGTGCGATTATTATGGGCAATCGGCATTGTGAGCGTGTATTTTATTGAGTGGTTTGATTAGGTCAGATGGTGCGATTATTATGGGCAATCGACTTTGTGAGCGGGTTTGAGGGGTAGGAAATAATCAAACCATGTGAACTGAAAACGGT
>CANAJP010000088.1 GCA_947361615.1 uncultured Candidatus Melainabacteria bacterium
CAGAGTTATTGCTTCTAACTGTCAGGGTCTTGCAGACAAAAACTTTGACGCAACAATGGATGGCGCTGAAAACGCAACAGGTTACAAAACCATTCACGAATTCTTCGGAATTAACCAGACAACAATCGAACAGGACAACGCTATTTCAAAACTATTCAGAGAAGGTATCCCGAGCGAACGTCTGACCGGTTTCACAAAACTCTAAACCGACGCAGAAAAAGAATACCTTTCAAGAACAGGAAACAGCAATCTAGTCTACCGCAATATGATTGCAGAAAATATGTCTGCTGAATTATCAGGCACACTCGACGAAAATGCAATGAAGAGTGTTAAAGCCGTCGTCGAAAAACTTGCACTACGCGATGCAGAATCAACAAAACTCAAAGGACTTCCTATCACAGAAGCCTCAGACAGAGCCTTAATCGCTAAATTTGCAGACAACAAAAAAATATCATCGGAAGAAGCCAAAAAACTTACACAATTAATCAACGCAAGCACACTTGATGCAAACGAAAAAACAAGATTTACACAGCTTCTTGACGGCACAACACAAAATAACGTTGAAAACGACCTTTTCAACCTGCTTTTCAACAAAGGAAACCTTAAAGATAAGAATATTAAGCTTACCGGTCCTGCAATTACAGACGACGGCCTAAATATTCTTAGAAAATACCTGGCAGATACATCTCAGGCGAACAGAAAACTTGTTGACGAAAACCTTATAGAAAAGGGTATTATCGACGAATCACAACTAAAAATTGCAAAAAGAATATATGATTACGATCCTGTAATACACTACATGCATGACACTCCAAAATTCCAAAACAAATACAAAGCGTTGATAGAACGCTGCCGTAACGAAATAATGGAAAAAGAACTTTTCACCTGCATGCAACGTGCCGCAGACGAAACTCCTGAAATGCGTCTTACAATGCTTAAAAACCATGTACTTATCGACACAAGTTGGGATGGAAATGCAAGACTAACAGGTGTTACACGCGAAGACGGTACACTAAAAGTTTCGTCATACTATCAATATGACGAAATGTTCCGCCGCACAAGAACTCAGGAACAACAAAAGAAACCATTTGTAAATTATCTGCAAAAACTGCTTGATAAAATCAAACCAAAAGCACAAAAACAAAATTCAAACACTTACACCGAAGCAGCTGACGCAATTCAGGAAGCAACAAAAACCGCAAGCGGCATGTCAAAAGGATTAAAAATTGCACTCGGAGCAGGCGCTGCTATTCTGGCACTCGGCGGCGGTTACTACGCAATGAACAAATCCAGTTCAAAATCTAATGACCACGGAGATACGTTTAAACCGGCTTCCCAACCGGCAAAACAATCGCAACCAGCCCTTAAAAATCCTTATCTGGCAACCAAATAAACACGACGATATATATTTCTTAAAAAAGGAGTATACAATACTCCTTTTTTTGCTATAATCATCCTATGAATAAACTTTTTGGAATTTTAGGAATTATAGGCATTTTCGCAATTTGTTTTGCAATGTCGAACAACAGAAAAGCCATCAATTATAAAACGGTTGGAACAGGTTTTTTATTACAGGTTTTGTTTGCGGTATTTATTTTTAAAGTACCTTTAGGGCAAACGATATTTTTAAACATCGGACTTTTCATCCAGAAAATCCTTGAATTCGCCAAAGAGGGCGGAAGAATGGTTTTCGGCCCATTAATGGACACTGACTTCGGATATATTTTCTCAATCCAATTAATTTGTTCAATCATTTTCATGATGATTTTAGTAAATATTCTTTATTATTACGGAATTATGCAACGCATAGTTTCTGTCCTTGGTAAAGCAATCAATAAAATTATGGCGGTTAGCGGTGCAGAAGCGCTTTCAAACGTAGCAAGTGCCTTTGTCGGTCAAATCGTTGCACAAATCATGATTAGACCTTACCTGCCAAAACTTACACGCTCTGAACTTCTTGCATCAATGGCAGGAAGTATGGCTTGTATTTCAGGCGCAACAATGCCGATTTACATTGGCATGGGAATTCCTGCGACTTACCTTTTGGCCGCGTCAATCATGGCGGCTCCGGGCGCACTGGTTTTGTCTAAAATAATTTACCCTGAAACAGGCAATCCTGAAACAAGCGAAAATTTTGAAATCAAATTTAGCAAACGCAACCGCACTCACGCTAACATTTTTGATGCAATTTCATCAGGAGCCGGCGAGGGTATGAAAGTTGCAATAAACGTTACCGCAATGATTTTAGCACTTGTTGCACTTGTTGCAATGATAGACTGGATTCTTGGCGGAATTGGTTCATTTGCAGTAAACACCCTGCATTGTCCTGAAAACTTCCTTGGAATGGATTTTGCAAACCTTTCCCTAAAAATGATTTTAGGTAAAATCTTTGCAGTATTTGCCTACTTTATGGGCGTTCCAATGAACGAAGCAACAACAGTCGGAAGCCTTATGGGTACAAAACTTGTCCTTAACGAAATGGTTGCTTACGTTGATATGATGAATCTTCCGCAAGCATTAAGCGCGAAAAGTTTCTTGATAGCAACAGTAGCCCTTTGTAGCTTTGGTAACTTCGGTTCAATTGCAATACAACTCGGCGGTATCGGTGAACTTGCTCCAAACCAACGCAAAAACCTTGCTCGACTGGGCGTAAGAGCGTTAATCTGCGGAACTCTCACCTGCTATATGTCAGCCGCTATCGTTGGAATTTTATTTTAGAATTAAAAGGTGTTCTCCGCCTCGCTCCAGCCTATGCAAAATCCGCAAAAAAAATCCACCATCTAAATGGTGGGTCGTTTTCTGCATCCTAATGGTCTTTTATTAGTGTTTATTATTTTAGGAGTTAATATGTTTTGGGGTCATATGCTATTTATATTTAGTGTTTCGGCTACACTTAAATCTTATGGATTTATTATCGCATATATCATTTTAAATGTCAATAAATTCTTTTCTTTAATATTTCCAGAGGCTGAAAACGCCCATATAGTGTAGATTTCACACTTTACAAAACTTCACAATACCGTGTTTTAAATCCCCACTGTGATAAAATTGTTTTATGGAAACAGAATTCAAACATTATACGGTAATGCTTAACGAAGCCGTTGATATTATGGAATGCCAGAACGGTAAAATATACGTGGACTGTACACTTGGAGGTGGAGGTCATAGCGAACTTATCCTAAAAAAAATCTCGCCTGATGGCAGATTAATTTCTTTTGACATCGATGATGACGCGATAAATGCCGCGTCAAAAAGGTTAGAAAATTACAAAAATTTAACAATTGTCAAAAATTCCTACGTAAATCTTAAGCAAGTCCTCAGTGAATTAGGAATTGAAAAAATCACAGGCGGAATTCTCTTCGACCTTGGTGCATCATACCACCAGCTTACAAAACAGGAGCGAGGTTTTTCATTTTCAAAAGAAGCCCCGCTTGATATGCGTTTCAATCAAGACAATGACTTTTCTGCGTACGATGTTGTAAATACATACAGCGAAGAAGATTTAGTAAGAATTTTTTCTGAATACGGAGAAGAACATTTTTCCAAACGTATTGCGCGAACAATCGTCGAGCAACGAAAAATTGCCCCGCTCAAAACAACGACAGAACTCGCAAATCTCATCGTCAACTGCACACCACGCGTAAAATCCAATATCCACCCTGCAACACGCGTCTTTCAGGCAATTAGAATAGAGGTTAATCAAGAGTTAAAAAATGTTAAAAGCGCACTTGAGGATTGCTTGGATTTATTGGAAGTTGGTGCTATAATTAGTGTAATCAGTTTTCACTCGCTGGAAGACAGATTGGTGAAACAAATTTTTAAATATCACTCGCAACGGTGTCACTGCGACAAAACTCAAATGATTTGTCACTGCCCGCCGCCAAAATTGGAACTGATAAATAAAAAACCGATTATTGCAGGTGAAAAAGAATTGGGAGAAAACCCGCCGTCAAGGAGCGCGAAACTAAGAGGAGCGCGGCGAGTTTAAAAAACTTAAAAATAAAAGGGTACAGACCAAACGTGCAGTGGATACCGTAAACGGCACGAGTGAGATAAAAGGGGATTTTTGTGAATATCAACAGCTCTAAGGTTAGGAAAGAAGATTTAGGAAATAACTACGTTTCAGGTTATAACTACAACCCCATAAGACAGGAAGAGATTGTGCTGGAAGGCAGCTTCAAAAAAGAAAATTCAATAAAAAGCATGGCTATTCAAAAAGTTAACAGAACTCTTAGAAACTTTTTACTTCTCCTCGTGCTTGCTTCTTTTGCAGGTTATTATTTCGCAATGACTTCCGAATTCAACCTGAACAACCTTTCTCACCAAATCTCTACATTGAATGACGAAAACGCTGAATTAGAAAACGATTTAAACAAGCTTAAATCTCTAAGAAATGTTGATACCCGCGTTTCTCAGAGCAATCTTTTACAAAAAGCCGGTCAGGTTATGCAGGTTTCTGCGGTGGGAACAGTCGCACCTGAAGCAAAGAAAATCAAAGTTTCATCAACATTTGACTGGGCAATCGGGTACTAAATGCTAAAATAAGGAGCAACCATAATGACAATCGCCGAAATGAAATATGAAGTTAAAGACTTAAACCTTGCTGATCAAGGCAAAAATCAAATAGAATGGGCGTTCAAAGACATGCCTGTTTTAAAATTGATTCAAGAAAGATTTATTAAAGAACAACCTTTCAAAGGTTTGAAATTATCAGCTTGCGTTCACGTAACAAAAGAAACCGCTGCGCTTTGCGTTGTAATGAAATCAGGCGGGGCTGACGCTATTCTTGTTGCCTCAAACCCCCTTTCAACACAGGACGATGTTGCAGCAGCACTGGTTAAACATTACGGAATTCCTACGTTTGCAGTTGCAGGCGAAACACCGGAACAATACCTCCGCAAACAGGTCTTCCTTACTCCGGTAATATCCTTTCAGCTCGTCCCGCAGA
>CANAJP010000089.1 GCA_947361615.1 uncultured Candidatus Melainabacteria bacterium
TGACAAGAAATGAGAATTTTTACACACATAATTATAACTTTGTTTCCTTTATTTTCTTAAGGCCGATTCTACTCGGCCTTTTTATTGTATAATAATTCTATGAAAAAGATTTTATTATTATGTGTTTTTAGTTTTTTAATTCTTCCGTGTTTTGCGGATGATTGTGTTTATAATATGAATATACAACGCAGAGTTGATGATGTCGGGTTTAATATTTTGAACGCGAATCGTATTGATAAAAGAATGGTTTTCAGATACGATGAGGCCGAACAAAAGAAAATTATGCTGACAGATCCGACACTTACGCGTCGCCAGATTATTTTGTATAAAAATCACTTGAACTATATTCGTGATGAGAACGAACTCGCAGCGTTTTTAGCACGTGAAATCGTAAAAGGAACTCTTTCATACGATGGTGGTGTAAGAGGTTGGGTTAGTGCAGCACAAATGAAAATGGCTCCTAAGAAATACGAAATGTTTTATGATCGTCGTGCAGTGGATTTAATGGTTACAGCCGGTTATCATCCTGTTGCTATGATTGTTTTGCTTAATAAAACAGGCGAGCAAAAACGGTTTAACTTTATACTCACTAACAATACTGTTAGCAAACGTTTGGCTGAAGTTTATGAATATATTACCGTTAAGTATCCGGAGTTTTTGAAAGATAATATTTATTCTCAGAACGAATTTTATCAGAATTTTATGCTTACTTCTGAAAACAATAGGAAAATGCTTGAAGAAAAGATTAGAACGAATTCAACTAAACGGTTAAAGTATGAATAAAATATTTTTGATATGTTTTATATTTTTGTTTGCGCAGGCTGGTGTTTGGGCAAAAAGCGTATGTGATTTTACTAGCATTGATAGCGTTCAGGTGACATTGAACCCTCTTGAAACGATTTCAAGTAAGGAATCTCCTGAGGGGAAAATAGTTGAATTTTGTGTTAAAAATAATGTTTATTACAAAGATAAACTTTTGATAAAAAATGGTGAAATCGCTACCGGTAGAATTGAAACTGTTGCGACACAAGGTATGAATGGCATTCCGGCTATGATAATCCTTGGAAATTTTGATATTCCCGGGCTTGATTCTAAAAAACTTAAGTCTTATTATATTAAAAGAGGGTTTAACATGACGTACTTCGTGTTACCTATAAAATGGGCATTAACCCCGCTTCCGCCTACAGGCTCGTTGACAAATTTGATTTTTGGCGGAACGGCTAAGATTAAACCCAAAGATGATATAGTTATTAAATATTACCCTGAATGGGAGTGTGTTGAATAGGACTGAAATATGAAAGAAAAATTACAAGCATTTATCGAAAGCAAATCCGTTTCAAACTTTATACTGGCTGTAATTATTATAAACTCAATTATTCTTGGAATGCTGACATATCCTGCGCTTTGCGAAAAAATGGATTATATATTGCATCCTTTATGTAATATCTGTGTTTGGATATTTACATTTGAAATCTTTATCAAATTATATGTTTATAAAGGGCAATTTTTCAAGGATGGATGGAATAATTTCGATTTTATGCTCGTTGCAATATCATGGATTCCGACGGGAGGAGTGTTCTCTTCATTCCGTGCATTCAGAGTTTTGAGGGCGCTCAGGGCGTTGAGACTTGTTACAAAACTCGAAAAACTGAGGATTATTGTTCAGGCTATTATCGAATCTATTCCGAATGTTGGCTGGGCAAGTGTTTTATTGCTTTTACTTTTCTATATTTTTTCAATAATGGGAACGACAATGTTTTCAGAAGCATTCCCTGAGTTTTTTGGCAGCATAGGTAAAAGTATGTATTCACTTTTCCAGATTATGACGTTGGAAAGCTGGTCAATGGGGATTGCGCGTCCTGTTATCGCAGAATTTCCGTTCGCGTGGATGTACTTTATTTCATTTATTCTTGTTTCATCATTTATCGTTATGAACGTAATTGTCGGAATTGTTGTAAATGCAATTTCCGAATTGAGCGCTCAGGCAAAGCAGGATAAGTTAAGTGAGGCTTCTGATTTGAATATCGAAATAGAAAAACTTAAAAATCAATTGAGAGTAGTTGAATCATTGTTGGAAAAAGATTTGGTTAAGAAATAAAAAAGCACCCGTTCGGGTGCTTTTTGTTTTAGTTAGAAATTGCTCTTATTACATTGAATGATTTTTCCCAACCGTTAGAGTCTTTTGCATTTTTGTATTTTTCAAGTTTTGCAAGACGTTTAGCTTTGAGTTTTTCTTGCTGTTTGTTGAATTTGGCAAGTTTTTTAGGGTTAGAATTTCTTTCCTTAACGATAGGTGTTGCATAAGCAAGGAACTTTTTGTAAGAGTCTGTTGAGTACCCAAGTTTTGCTTTTGCAGGATATGTGTAATTTATGTAGTCATAAATGTACATTGTTCTTTTGTCGCCTGACGGGTGAGTTGATGTGAAATCTGCGTAGCTTCCGCTGATTTTATATAGAACAGAAACCATTGCAAGCGGATTGTAACCGGCTTTTGTCATTAAATCAACACCTGTGATGTCAGCTTCGTATTCTTCGCTTCTTGACATTTTTAGCATTGAAAGATTATTTGTTACATTTGCTGCTGCTTTAATTCTATAATCAACATTGGCGTTGTAGATTGCAGTTGAAGTTACAGTGTTAACAACGTTTTGTTTTGCAACGTGGTTATTAACAATGTGACCTATTTCGTGCGCGATAACGCCTGCGAGTTCCGCGTCGTTGTTTACAAATTTTAAAAGGCCTGTGTAAACATAAATCTGTTTGTCTGCGTTTGCAAACGCATTAATTTCGTCAGTTTCCATGACTTTGAACTCGATTTTGGTAGGAAGATTGCTTTTTGAAAGCAATGCTTTACCTATTTTGTTAACCCTGTCAACATTTGCCTGTGTTGTCCAGTTTGTCGCAGCAAGTGCTGAAATTTGCAGCGAAAGGGCGAATGCAATAAATAGTCCAAAAATCTTTTTCATAAATTTCTCCTTATAACTATTTCCATGCAGTATTATATAATAAAAAGAATGCAAAGGACGAAATATTTTTAGTTTTATGTTATTATCTTATCCGAATAAGGAGTATGAAAATTTGCATTATACATCGTTTTACGATTCACTATTGGGTAGAATTTTACTGGCCGCAGACGATAAGGGCTTGACCGGTCTATGGTTTGAGGGAGAAAAATATTATTGTGATAATTTGGATGAAAACCATATTGAGAAAGAAACCCCTATAATAGAGGAAACAAAAAGGTGGCTGGATATTTATTTTTCCGGCAAAGAACCTAATTTTATGCCACCGTTGAACCCGATTGGAAGTGAATTCAGGCAGGAAGTTTGGGAGATATTAAAAAAAATACCTTATGGTAAAACAGTGACTTATAATGATATTGCAAAACAGATTGCGAAATACAGAGGTTTAGATAGAATGTCAGCGCAAGCAGTCGGTGGAGCCGTGGGGCATAACGAAATATCTATTATTATTCCGTGCCATAGAGTAGTCGGGACAAATGGAAGTTTGACAGGATTCGCAGGCGGAATAGATAAAAAATTCAAATTATTGGAACTTGAAGGATGCAATATGAATGAGTTTACCATGTAAAGGGTCACAGGTGGATTTATAATAAAAACGGTCATAACATAAGTTATAACCGTTTTTATGGGGCAAGCAATGGTATAGAGCTAGAAAATTGTTGTATCTTTATAGCACACCAGGCATTGCATGAAACAGAACTTATTACAAATATCAAGCATTTTATTTGTTTGTGTTAAAATCATTGAAAGATTAGGTGATAATGAATGAAAGCTTATATTTATAAAATAACAGAAAATGGTAAGAATTTTATTTGTTCAAAATTTGATAACTCTAGCGAAAGAGTAACTATTTATCATGAAGATAAACATATTTTTCAGCAATATTGGCATCAGGGACAAGTAGCTTATGAAAATATAACAAATAATCTTTCTAGCTCTGTTCCAAGCGATGCTATTTTATCCTCAAATGAAGTTGGCAATATTATTTCTCATGTTTGGCGTCCTGGATTATGCCTAGATATACCAAAGGCATTGAATATAAATGAGGGTGAAAAAGCTCGAGCTAAAAGAGAATTGAAGATTTTAATAGAAAAACTACATGAAATTCTTTTGTATATTGAACCTGATACTGTTTGTTTAAAAACATATGGTCATAAAATTAGAGAGTTGTTAATACTTGCGTGTACAGAATGCGAAAATTCTTGGACTTCATATATAAGACTAGCAGGTAATACAAGTGATAGGCTTACAACTTGTGATTATGTAAAACTTAAAGAAAAGTTATTTTTAGATGAATATCAAGTGATATTTTCTAATCATCCAATTACGATAGAATTTACACCATTTGCTCATTGGAACGATAAACAGCCTACCATATCTTTGCAGTGGTATGATAGCTATAACAAGACAAAGCACAATAAAGATAAATTTTTCAGTGAAGCTACATTGGAAAGCTGTCTTAATGCAATATCTGCTGTTATAATAATGTTTTGTGTTAGATATAGCCCGTATGAATTATTGGAAGCTCAGGATATTTGCTCAAAGCTAATTAATGAATATTTTTCAGTAGAATTGATAAATCCCAAAATTGAGACTTTTTATATTCCTTATTTAAAGAGTGTACAAATGGCTTCTGGAGCTTTTTCTGCACCATTAGCTTCTACCTTTGAACAAGATTGGTCTATTCAACCTTTCACTTTATGAAAGGATATAAATTATATAAACCCTTAATGTGATTAGAATCCTACAAAAATAAGTACAAGGGAGGATATTTATCTAACATAACACATAAATTGTAATAATTATTTTATTTTGTTAGAACCCTCGAAACACCTATTGATACTAAAAAAGAGCCTCTTTTAGAAGCTCAATGTGTAAATGGGGCGG
>CANAJP010000090.1 GCA_947361615.1 uncultured Candidatus Melainabacteria bacterium
ATTTGGCGAATTTCATCTTTTGATAGTTGAGGAATAGTCGATTTAGGTTCAAAACTTAAAACGCCCTCGTTGTTAATCGTTACTTGCTGCATTTGTCAGCCTCCTCATTTACCACGATGTAATCAATGAACAACCCCGGAATTACAACATCATCAGGGTTTATGGCGTCAACGAGTTCGTCCGCCTGAATTATTACTGTATCAGCCGCTGTGGCCATTATCGTGTTCATATTTCTGGTTGTGCCGTGAAAAGTTACGTTGCCGAATTTGTCCACTTTTGAACCGTAAATAAGCGCGAAGTCTGCGCCAATAGGACGTTCAAAGATAAATTTTTTGCCATCAACATTGATTGTTTCTTTGTGTTCTTCCAGAATGGTTCCTACGCCTGTAGGTGTTAGAATTCCGCCCATACCAGTGCCTTTTGCGCGAATTCTTTCAACAAGTGTTCCCATCGGAACAAGTTCCACATCAAGTTCGCCGGCATGCATTTGTCTACCGGTTTCAGGGTTTGTGCCGATGTGCGTCGTAATAACTTTTTTAACCTGTTTATTAACGATTAATTTCCCTTTGTCTGCCGTCGGGATTGAGGTATCGTTGGAAATCATTGTTAATTTTTGAATATTCTGTGTGACAAGTTCATCGATAAGTTTGTCAGGTGTTCCGCAGCTTAAAAATCCACCCACCATTATGGTTGCGCCGTCTTTAATCTGGCTTATTGCTTCTTTTGCTGAAACTATTTTTTTCATATACCCCTAAATTTTCGTTGATGACACTATTTTATTACAAAAAATAAAATTTGTAAAATTATTAAAATAATGACATTGTATTAACGTTCGGACAATAAAAAATTTGCGCATTTGTGTAAAAAATATTTTATGAAAAAAAGAAATGATGTTTATAAAAATCATGGACTCAATAAATATGGTGATGTTGAGTTCGCGGATAGTGTAAACGATAAATACCCTATTGATACACCTGAACACATTCGTGCGGCTTGGTCGTATTTTCACATGCCAAGAGATTACGAAAAGTATTCGGAGAAAGACAGGCAAGAGATTAAAAACAAAATTATCAAAGCCTGGAAAGAAAAAATTTCACCTGAAGGGCCGCCCGCAAAAGACAACCCTATTTGATTTTCTTCAAGCTTGATAGGAAGTTGTTATGTTCAACGTCGCCTTCAACCTGTGTCAGGAATACCTGCGTGTCCTCTTCTTTTGCGTCTATTGCAGGCAAATCTGCGAGTTCTGAGGCATAATAATTCGCGTCGTTTCTACCCTGAAGTTTTACTTTATTTGCGAGGGCATTCAGTGAGAAGTTACGGAAGAAACCCGCTATTCCTTTATGACTGTTTGAAAATCTTGTGTAAATTCTAAGTGATGCGTCCTGTTTTTCAAGATCGTAGCGGCCGCGGATTAGAGCGCTCAGCGTCGGAGAAGAGGATTCTATGTTCATTCTTTCTATGACGTTGTCTTTCATTGTCAGTTCGCCGTATATTCTATCAAATTTTCCCTCAGGTATGTTCACTAAGTCCATAATCGTTGTCGGTGAAATCATTACTACAGGATTTCTGAAAATTGAAGCGACTTTCATCAAATATTCAACAAGCCCGATTTTGCCGATTGTGCCGTTGTTGACAAGAAATTTTATTGAGCCGTTTAATTTCATAGAAGCGTCGGAGTTTAATTCTATAAGTCCGCTCGCTTTGCCTGAAATTTCTTTGCTTAAGTTTAGAAGTGCGGTTGAGAATGTATCGGCGTCAACTTCTTTTACGCCTAAGCGCAGGTAATATTTGAGCGTTTTCAGGTCACAATTGACTTTTAGGGTTGAAATTCCCTCTGCAATGTCGAATTTATTTGATTGAAGATTAAAAATTCCGTTTTTATCTAGTGTCATATTGGCTTCGATATTGCCGAAATTCAAGTTTTTATATTTTCCTTCTTTCAGGCGGAATGTACAATCTTCGATTACAATAAGGTTTGTATCGAACATGAAGTCATCATCTTTTTCCATATCTGCGTCGTAATCGGTGCTATTTTCAGATTGGGTGTTAGAACCTCTGCCCCCGTCTTCATCGTCCTCATCTGGAGCAGTGTAGGCTACCGGAACAACTTCTGATGATGGTTGTTGATTGTTCAATGAACTCATAAGCCTTTCAACATCAACTTTGTCAAGGTTCATATCGAGATCGCGGACGATGATTGGTGTTAGAAGTTCGTTTTTCAGTACCCCCGCGATATCGTAGCGAATACGTTTGAAACCGCCGCGCGCGCTGAGTTTTATATCATTGTGCGTTGTTGAAAGGGTCGCATCTTTTATGTACAAACGTTGAGATGGAATACGCGTTTTCGCAATTTCCATATCCGCGTCAAGTTTTGGAATACTGTTTTCAAACGCTACATGCAAATCTCCTTTTATCGTACCGCCTTTGAATAATTTTTGTCCAATGAAAACATTCAAAAATTCACTTGGCATTTCGCGTCCAAATCGGAAGCCTGCGTTGAAAAGTTCACCTGTTGCGATATCCATTTGCCCATCAAATACAAGAATAGGGTCGATTTTCCCCATACCTTTATGAATATCTTCGGCAATATAATAATTAATATTTTTTATATCGAGTTTGTTTCCAATGAGGCTGAAATCACCTTTGATAGCGCGGTCATACGCATCGAGCGGCGACGGACTGTCATCGACGCCAAAGCTTACACCTTTTGCAATTTTGGTAAGCCACGTGATATTCATCTCGTTGTTAATGGCTTTATAGATAAGACGGGTCGGAATATTTTTATTGATTATTATCGCTGTTCCGCCCAGTAATCCTGCAAGATAATCAGAGAAAAATTCGTTTGTTGCAATTGTGTCTATGGTGAGGTTTGAATCGAAAGTTTTGTAATAATCCTTGATTGTCCCGTCAATTTTGATTTTGTTTGAAGAATTTTTCCCGTAATAACCCTCAAAGTTTGAAAACGCCAGCTGATCAGGTGTAATTGTTATTGTACCTTTTGGCATTACAAGCGGCATATTTGTGAGGTCTTTAAGGCAGGCCTTTGCGTTTTTCATGTTTACTTTACCGCTAATTCCATTGTTATTCAGGCGTATATCCATAGAAACAGCACCTGATGGTTTCACAAGCGGTGCAAGCATGGCTTTGCCGTCAGGAATTAAAAGGTTTGTATTTACAAGGTCAAAAATATCCGCTACAAGGAAATTATTTGATTTAGCCGTGATTTCGACGTTTTGTCCGTTAATGAGTGATGAGAGCAGAACTTTTGAGTTATTATATTTTATTAAGCCGTTTTCAAGTTCCATTTCAGCGTTTGCGATGTCAACTTTCCAGTCTGTTTCCGGCATGGGTTGCGTGGTTTCCTGTTGTGGAATTAATTCAAGCGTGTTGTTTCCATCGATTACCAAACTTTTGGCGCGTAATTCATCAAGCCTGATTTCGTGCGCCAAGATTTTGCCAAAAGAAATCTGTGTGCTGAAATCTTTGACATTAATCAGCTCTTTGTCGCCTTTTTTTAACTCTAGGTTTTCGAATGAAAATCCGAATTTTGGTGTAATATATGTTTTTAACAGTGGTTTTTCAAGCGTGAGGCTTAGACCTGTCTGTTGATTTACAATATTTTTTATACTATTAACTACAAAGTCTGATGCAACAAGTTTCGGAAGCAAAAGCAGGTAGAACAAAAACCATGCGCCAATGATACTTCCGGCAATAACTAAAATTAATTTTAACTTCTCTCTATTCATAATAAAATGATAGCATAAAATAAATTTATGATATAATTTTGTTATGAAGAAAACATTGTTACTTTTATCCGCATTGATATTAATGAACAGCGTCGCTATCGCTGCTGATGAAGGCGTTATGACATATAGCGAAAAGGGAAAATTCGGGCTGAAAACAGTAGCCGGAACGATTGTTACTAAGCCGGATTATAAAAAATTAATTCGTGTAGGCAATTCTTCGTGGATTGTTCAAAAAGGTTCAAACTTTGGACTTATAGATAACGATGGAAATTATATTATCCAGCCTAAATACAAAACAGCGGAAAGACTTGTCGGACGCTTTGTAAAGTTAGGTCGTAGTAATGTTTATGGACTATGGGATGAAAACGGCAATGTTATCGTTCCAGAAGAATATTCATCAATTCACTTATTATACGGTAAAATGTTTCTTGTCGAAAAGAATTTTAAATACGGACTTATAGGGTTTGACGGACGTGTTATTCTAAACCCTGCCGTTGATGATATTTATATGCCTAAGCCTAATGTGATGAAGATTTCGCATAACGGCAAATGGTACGAAATAGAACAGATTTCAGGTGGAACTTTTGAATTGCCTGCAGATATTCATACAATTAGAGAAAACGAAAACTTTAAAATCACCGAGATTATCTCAAATCCGGTACCGTCGGCCGGTTACGGGGTAGTTAGTGCAAGTGATTACTGCTTGAAAGTTTTCTCTTCAATATCGCCGGCTTATGAACAGACGATTGATGAACTTGTGCTTAATCATGGCGCAGATGTTGCGGGGATTTTGATGAAATCCACATGGCTTGTTAAATTTCCGTTTGTATATGCAAAAAATTATGTAAATACAGTGAGAACCCCGAACAACGGCCCGTTGTCCGAGGTTAAGGCGAGCTTGAAAAGTAAGATTAAAGAAGAAAATTGATTATAGGCTTGACTAATTTTAAAAAATACTAAATAATAATTATATAGAACATAGAAAGGATGAAAATTATATGAAAAACAAAAGTATAAACATGTAATCAGGGGGCGGGGGGGACACATTTAGTTATAAGAAGTAGAGCGTTATTCCACAATTTGTAATCCCCAAATAGTAAC
>CANAJP010000091.1 GCA_947361615.1 uncultured Candidatus Melainabacteria bacterium
TCTTATCTCTAACGATTATCGGCGTGGTCGCCGCGATAACATTGCCATCGCTAACCGGAAACATAAACGAGCGAACATGGAATACTCAGCGCAAAGCTTTGTATGCAAGATTTTCACAGGCGGTAGCCTTAATGCCATCGTTGAATGGTTATGGAAACTTAACTGAGGACGCAAGTGGCAGCGTAACAGAAGATACTGTAGCAGAAACTTTCGTAACTGCAGGTTTATCTAAAGTCCTAAAAATTAATAATGTCTGCGATTCAGACCATCTTACTGATTGCGGAATCCCTGCAAAACTTACCGCTCGGACTTCTGTTATTGATTTTCCAACCAATTGGACGTCCTTAAATTCACAGATGAAATCAACCTCTTTTACTCAGGGCGGAGTCACCTGGCAGTATTCAATGATTAATTCTAAGGCTGCCGCATTTGAAACCCAAAATGGTGAAAGCATTGCTGTATTTTATAACCCAATGTGTAAACCGCAGCCGGCTTTGTTGAAAGGAACTGTTGTACAACCTTATGTTTGTGCAAATTTTGTGTATGACCTTAACGGGCTAAAAGGACCAAATACTTTTGGAAAGGATATTGGCATCGTTACAGCTCTTTATTCAACCGACTCTAGTGTTGTAGCACCGGTTATTGTTAAACTTGGAGAAACTAATATGTTATTTGAGGATGGAATGAAATATTGCCGTGCTCTTGACGAGGCAAGAATGCCTAATAAAGAAGAAGCGATTTCACTATTTGTAAATAAAAACTTGTCAGGGTTAAACCCTGGTCATATAATGACAACATCTTCATCTGGAGATATTTCAAGAATATTACACTTGGATACAGCTGTTGCGGTAATGGGAGTTCTAATTAAATCCACAGCCACTGCAAAACCTTTTTGTATAAAACGTAATTAAAAGAGGCGGGATTAAAAAATCCCGCCTCTTTTCGAATTTGTTGTTTAAATTATAATGCACAAGCGGTGCAATTACATGATAGCGATTTTTTCGCTTCTTCTAAACGAACTTTAATACGTCCGTCTACAGCGATACCTTCGCCTGTTTTTTCTGAAATCAACAACGGGTTGATATCAAGTTCGTCGATGAATTTGAAGTCATTAACGAGTTGTGATAAACGAAGCAATGTTTCTTCGATTTGTTCCATTTGGGCAGGAGTTGTGCCTCTTGCACCTTGAAGAAGTTTGTATGCTTTAACTGATTTAATCATATCTTTAGCGTCTAAATCAGTTAATGGAGCGATTCTGAAAGTTACGTCTTTCAATGCTTCAACGAATACACCGCCCAAACCGAACATCATCATAGGGCCGTATTGAGGGTCTGTTGCGATACCGCAAACCATTTCACGGTTGCCTTTAACCATTTCTTGAATGATTACACCTTCAAGACCTTCTATAAGTCCTTTTTCTGTTAATTTTGCGATAAGGTCTTTGTATTCAGCGCGGAGTTGTTCTTCTGATTGAATGTTAACTCTTACACCGCCAACGTCTGTTTTGTGAGATGTTGTTTTTGAAGTCATTTTCATTACAACAGGGTAGCCGATTGAGTTACCTAATGTTGCAACTTCTTCTTCGTTTGTAGCCAAACCGTATTTGCAAGCGCGAATTCCGTAAGCTTGAAGAACATCGATTGATTCTAAAGTTGTTAATTGGTCGCGGCCTTCTGCAATAGAAGCTTTGATAATTTTTTCAACTTTTTCTCTATCAACGTCGTAGCAAGGAATTTTGCCGACAGGTTGAGCCATCCATTGACGTTGTTGGTCAAGTCTTGCAAATGCTTCTGCTGCTTCTTCTGCATACATATAAAACGGCATGTTAACGTCCATATTTGAAATTTCTGTGAAGAAGCTGCTTGTTGTCATAAATACGCCAACGATTGGTTTTGATGGGTTTTTAGCTTTGATTTCCATCAATGCTTTTGCAACATCGATGTCTTTCAAGCCTAAGAATGGCAAGTAGATTACCATAATCATATCAACGTTTTCGTCTTTAAGAACTGTTTCTAAAGTTTGTTTGTAGTGTTCGATAGGAGCTGAAGCAATCATATCAATAGGGTTTTTAACAGATGCTGCAGATGGTAAGAAGCTTCTAAGTTCTGCTTTAGTTGCGTCTGTAATTTGAGCCATTTGCATACCGCTTTCGCAGATTGCGTCAGTTGCCATAATACCAGGGCCGCCTGAGTTTGTAACGATTGCTACACGGTTGCCTTGAGGAATAGGGCAGTTAGAGAATGCTTTTGCGTTAGCAAAAAGGTTTTTCAATGAGAACTCTCTGATAACTCCTGATTGTTTCAATAATGCTGCAGCTGCTTTGTCTGCGCCTGCGAGTGAACCTGTGTGAGAAGATGCTGCGCTTGCACCTGCTGCTGAACGACCAGCTTTAAGAGCTAAGATAGGTTTTTTCTTAGTGATTCTTGAAGCTAATTTACGGAAGTTAGCAGGATTTTGGATTGATTCCATGTATAACAAAATTTGTTTAACGTCGTCATCGTTTTCCCAGTATTCAAGCATTGTTTCAGCGTTAACGTCAGCCTGGTTGCCGATTGAAACGAATTGAGCAAAACCAAGGTTAAGGTCTTTCAAGATATTCAAAATACCGCCGCCGAGAGCGCCTGATTGAGAAACGAAACCGATGTCGCCGCGGATTGGCAAGCTTTCAGCGAAAGTTGCGTCCATAGAAACTTCAGGATTTGTGTTCAAAACGCCTAAGCAGTTAGGGCCAACACATCTCATTCCGTATTCGCGAACTTTAGCGAGTAATTGTTTTTCCATTTCTGCACCTTCGTGACCTGTTTCTTTGAAACCTGCTGTGATGATGCACAAACCTTTAATGCCTTTTGCGTGACATTGGTCGATTGTATCTAAAACGAATTTAGCGTTTACAACGATAACGGCCAAATCAACTTCACCCGGAATTTCTGCGATAGATGTGTAAGCCTGGAAGCCTTCGATTTCTCCGCCTTTAGGGTTAACCGGATAAATTTTACCGTTAAATTTATAATCTCTTAATCTTTGCATAATTTCAGAACCAATTGTCTTAGGTTTTGTTGACGCACCTACGACTGCGATTGATTTTGGTTTCATGATTTTGTCTAAAACGTTCATTTTTTCGCCTTTCTTTTTATTTTAACTGTTAACTTTATTATGTGAATAATTCAAAAATTTTTTTCTTAAACTTTTGTAGTCTGCTGTTGTTGTTTGACTCTTCTTGTATCGGAAGCGGTTCGGCGTGAACACAGGGTATGCTATTGCGTGAGATAAATAGACGTTCAGAACCGGCTTTGCCGATAGGTATTACAGGAGCGTCAAATACAGGTTTAAATTCTTCTGGACTCTTGTGAAGTGGTAAAATTTTTTCATCATATTCCGCAATTACTGTTTTAGCGGACTTAATGATTGATTTAGTGTCCGCCGCTGAGGTTTTAGCTCTACGCCACAGCGGTTTATTATCATGACCGTAATCAGACATTTTTTGTGCTATAATGTCTAACATCTTATGGTTGGTTCCATTTTGAAATATTAAAATATCGCATTCTGCGTCTTTTAATAGCTTCATTGAATTTAACTTTTCTATTGAAGCTTCAACTACTTTTGTCTGTTTACTACTAAGCCAATGTCTGTCCATGTTGAACGCACGACCGTTAAAATTTAATTGTGAATTGTTCTGTATTTGCATTTATTAATCCTTTTTTATTTTCGGCTCTTGTTTTGATAATTGGGTTCTATTCTAAGAATATCCGTTTGTAATCCATTCGCGCACACGGAATTTAGCGCCGAGTTCGGTTGCTATTTTTTCGCAAGCTTCAAGGTCAAGGTGTCTGCCCTTGTAGTTTTCTACTACACTTGCTGTTGTTGAAATGCCGGCGTCTGCACAGGATTTAATAAAATCTTTTACTGCGGCATACGCGCCTTGAATGTTCGGTTGTGAAAGCTCGTTGTATTCTTCTTCTGTTGAGGCGTTAAGGCTGATTGAAATATCGTCGACTAACGGTTTCAATTCTTCCGCAACATTGCGTTTATAAATCAGGTTCGCGTGACCGTTAGAGTTTACGCGGATTTTTGTGTTTGGATAATTTTTGCGAATATATGTGGCAACTTCTTTTAGAAGTTCGAGCTTAAGTAACGGTTCGCCGTATCCGCAGAAAATAATTTCGTTTAGAGAATGTGTTTTACCTGCTTCAAGTTGTTTTTTTATAGTCGCTTCAAGTTGTTCAATAACTTCATTTGCACCGAAAACTTCTGTGTCAAGCCACATTTCCTGTCCGCAAACATCGTCTTTATCCTGACGCAGGCAGAATATACATCTGTTTGTGCAGTTATTAGTCAAATTAATATAAATTTTATCGTCTAGTAAGTAAACAAGAGTATTTGACATTCTCAACACCTTCTTTATAAACAATTATGTCACGCACAAAAACCACGGTCAAGCATGAGTTTTAATGTAAAAAAATGTAAAAATCGTTAAAGTTTTTGGGGCATATTCCGATAAGTTAATAGTAGTGAAAGGTAAAGTATGACTATTCAGGGGAATAACGTAATTATTAATCAAATATGCAGCAGAAGCGGGTTAAGTGGAAGCGCACTTGAGGCTTTGCGTGTTCGTTTGAATTCAATGTCTGAAGAACA
>CANAJP010000092.1 GCA_947361615.1 uncultured Candidatus Melainabacteria bacterium
GACCAACGTTCATACGAGAAGGTACACCAAGCGGGTTCAATACGATATCAACAGGGGTTCCATCAGGTAAGAATGGCATATCTTCTTTTGGTAAAATTCTAGATACGATACCTTTGTTACCGTGACGTCCTGAAAGTTTATCACCTACAGAAACTTTACGTTTTTGTGCAATGTAAACTCTGATAACTGTGTTTGCACCAGGCGGAAGTTCGTCGCCTTTTTCTCTGTCAAATACTTTAACGTCGAGTACGCGGCCGCCTTCACCGTGTGGAACTCTTAATGAGTTATCTTTTACATCTCTTGCTTTTTCAGCAAAGATTGCTCTTAATAATTTTTCTTCAGGCGGGTGTTCAGATTCACCTTTCGGTGTAACTTTACCTACCAGAATGTCGTCTGCAAAAACTCTTGCACCGATACGAACAATACCACGTTCGTCGAGGTGTCTTAACGCTTCTTCTGAAACGTTAGGAATTTCACGTGTGATTTCTTCCGGTCCAAGTTTGGTTTGTCTTGCGTCGATTTCTAATTTTTCAATATGCACAGATGTGAAGATATCATCGTGTACGCATCTTTCTGATAATAAAATCGCGTCTTCATAGTTGTAACCTTCCCAAGGCATATACGCTACGAGAACGTTTTTACCTAATGAAAGTTCACCCTGTGAAGTTGATGCACCGTCGGCGATTACATCACCTGCGCTAACCTTGTCACCCTCGTGAACGATTGGACGTTGGTTAATACAAGTATCCTGGTTACTTCTCACATATTTCATCAATTGGTGAACATGTGGTGTACCTTGTTGGTCAGTGATGATAATTTCTTCACCTACAACTCTTGTAACTGTACCGTCACATTCAGCAACTGCAACCATACCTGAGTCTTTTGCAGCGCGGGCTTCAAGACCTGTACCAACAACCGGACGTTGTGTGATAAGAAGAGGTACTGCCTGACGTTGCATGTTTGAACCCATCAATGCACGGTTCGCGTCATCGTGTTCAATGAACGGAATTAATGAAGTCGCAACAGAGATAATCTGAATTGGAGAAACCCCAACGTAGTCGACTTTCTTTGATTCGCCCATTGTGAATTCTGAACGGTAACGAACCGGAACGTATTCAGCTTTAATGCTGTTGTCTGGATTCAATTGAATATCTGATGGTGCAACACGATAGTTTTCGTCTTCGTCTGCTGTCATATAAACTACTTCGTCTGTTACAACACCGTCTTTAACAACAAAGAACGGAGATTCAACGAAGCCGTAGTCGTTAACTTTTGCGTGAGTAGCCAGAGAACCAATCAAACCTGCGTTCGGACCTTCCGGAGTTTCTACCGGACAAATACGACCGTAGTGTGAAGGGTGAATGTCACGAACCGCAAAACCTGCACGTTCTCTCATCAAACCGCCAGGGCCGAGAGCTGAAATACGTCTTTTGTGAGTCAATTCAGCAAGAGGGTTTGTTTGGTCCATGAACTGTGACAATTGTGAACTTCCGAAGAATTCTTTCAATGAAGCAATCAACGGTTTTGTGTTCAAAAGGTTCAGCGGAGTTAAAGTTTCTGAATCTTGAAGAGTCATTCTTTCTTTAACGATTCTTTCGATTCTTGAAAGACCAACTCTGAATTGGTTTTGTAACAACTCACCAACTGAACGGATTCTTCTGTTACCGAGGTGGTCGATATCGTCAACAACTCCCTCGTCATAAGTTAAGTTAATCAAGTATTCGATTGATGCAACGATATCTTGAATTGTCAATGTTCTTTGATTTTTAGGTATATTTAAGTTTAATTTTTTATTTAATTTGTAACGACCAACACGTCCGATGTCGTATTTCTTTTCGTCAAAGAAACGAGATTCAAGGATTTGACGTCCGCCTTGTGCAGATGCTGGATCACCAGGTCTGAGTTTTTTGTAAACTTCAATCAATGCGTCGTCTGTTGTTTCGGTTGTGTCTTTATCTAATGTTTTCTTTAAGAACTCGAAGTGAGTGAATAAAGATTCCATTTCAGAAACTGTAATACCCATAGCTTTCAACAATGTTGTAGCAAGGATTTTTCTGTTTTTGTCGATTTTAACGTAGATTAAGTCGTTGGAATCTGTTTCAATTTTCAACCATGCACCGCGGTTAGGAATCATTGTTGCGTTATATAAACGTTTTCCGGCAGGAGAGATTTCTCTCTTGAAGTAAACGCCAGGAGAACGTACGATTTGAGAAACGATAACACGTTCCGCACCGTTTACAATGAATGTACCTTTGTCAGTCATTGTAGGAATATCGCCGATGTAAACTACATGTTCTTTAATTTCCCCGCTGTCACGGTTAACTAATCTAACCATTACGCGAAGCTGTTTTGCATAAGTTGCATCGTGGATGCGTGCTTCTTCGATTGTATACTTTGCGTTGTCGAAAGTATAGTTTGGCAAGAAGTGTAATTCCAATCTTCCGGTGTAGTCTTTTACAGGAGAGAATGAAAGTAATTCTTCTTTCAAACCTTCTTTTAAGAACCACTCAAAGGATTTTTTTTGCACTTCAATAAGATCAGGTAAGTCATCCAATCTGGTATGCGGGATACCCATTGGTGTTACTCGTTTTGCATATTTTGTGTTAGACATCAATTCACCTCGTCTATGTACTTACTATCTATATATAAAAATTTCTTTTTATTCTGCTTTATCTTCCGTTCGTGCTACTGCGCGAAAACTTTTCGGACAAAAAGGCACAACTAACCCAAGTTAAATTATACCATGTTAATTAATCATACAACGTCAATATTTATAGTCAATATAACACTCTATTAAAATTAATGTTTGTTAACAATGTGTTATTCTATTGGTATGAGCGGGTTTCGCGCGTGGCGCCAAAATGAAAACTATGAAAAATAGGGCATTTCTTCTAGTTATGAAATATTAATAGTTTTGGCTGGTTGTGGGTGGATTATGTCGGCCTCGTTTAAACGTATGAGATTTTTGGTGTGTGCTAAAGTTTTAAATTAGTAGGTCGAAACTAATCTGGAAAGAATACGGGAAACCGTATTCCCTCCCCAAGTCTGGTAGCCGTTCTAAAGAATGGCTTTTTTTTATGGTTAGGTAGCCTTGGCAATTAACTTCTTTTGTTTTATGTATAATCATATATGCAAAAGGAGATTTGCTATGAAAAAAACTCTGTTAATAGTATGTATGATTTTTGCGATTCCGGTGATTGCGTATGCGCTTTTGAATGCTAACCAACCTGCTCCGTCTGAGGTTGCAGTTGCGGCTACAGGCATGCCGCAGATGATTAAGTTTTCGGCGCCTATGTGTTCTGACTGTCAGCATATGGCTGAAGTTCTTCATCAGGTTCAGCCACAGTATCAGGATAAAGTTGAGTTTGTTGAGATTTCTGTTAACCAGTCCAGCCCTGAAGTTAAAGAACAAATTAAACGTTATAACGTAAAATTGGTTCCTACTATGATTTTTACAAATTCTAAGGGAGAGCAAATTGCACGCGTTGAAGGGGCGATTCCTAAAGAAGAACTGGTTAAATATTTAGATGAGGGATTAAAACAATAATGGAAAATTTGGCAAATTTATTCGCAGGTGAAAATAGTCTTATTATATTGTTTGCTTTATCTTTTTTCGGTGGATTGGTAGCGTCAATTTCGCCGTGTTCGCTGGCTATGCTTCCGATTATTGTCGGATATGTCGGCGGGTATGGTGAGTCAAAGCCGTCAAAAACATTATTGCAAATGTTGATGTTTGTTTTAGGCACGGCAATAGTTTTTACTGTCATTGGTATAATATGCGCGCTTACGGGTAAAGTTTTTGCCTCTTTTTCAGGTGGATATTTTGGTCTGATTTTGGCCGGAATTATTCTTGTGATGGGCTTGAAACTATTGGGAGTTCTTGATTTTGAACTCCCGATGCTTGTCAAAGAAATGCCAAAGGGTGACGGGATGAATCAGTATGTTTATCCCGTTTTGCTGGGTGGAATGTTCGCACTTGCCGGCACACCTTGTTCTACACCTATTCTGGCAGGAATTATGGCGTTTGCGTCGTTGAATGCTAATGTCGTGAATGCGGTTATAATGTTATTTTTATTTGCATTAGGTCAGGGATTAATTTTGATTATCGCAGGCGTTTTAACTTCAAAAGTTAAGACTATGAAGAACTTTTATGCGGTATCAGATTTCCTCTTAAAAGCAAGCGGGTTCTTGCTTGTGGTTGCTTCTTTGTATATTTATTATAAGATTTTTGCACCACTTATTGTAAAATAAGCGAAAATGCGGTATCATAGTCACAGGATATAGGAGAATGTGTATTATGAAAATATATGAAGGGCAATTGGTTGCAGGAGAACAAAAATTCTGTATCATTATTGCAAGATTTAACGATTTTATCGGCTCAAAACTTTT
>CANAJP010000093.1 GCA_947361615.1 uncultured Candidatus Melainabacteria bacterium
CCGCATTATCAAAACAGTTACAGAACGCCTTTAAAGAAAGAGCAAGATTATTATGAATCCATAGAACAGCAATAAGGCATAAGGGGTTCAGATATAAACTTTTCAGCGATTTACGTTGCAAACTTGAATAATAAAGAATCCCGTTAAATCGTATAGGGATAGCCGTTGAAAAAGACGGATAAGGAAAACCGCCATAGCGTGCGGTATATAAATGAAAGAGTTACATAATAGGGCTCACGCAAAAAGACGAAGTATTTTTGTGGGAAGAGGAAACGCAACGTAGCGAAATTGCCGTTTGAAATAACAAACGGCTTAAAGCGGAGTTTACGGTGACGAGGTTGCGCCGAATATCATAAACCTAAACAACGGCAACAGCCGATAGGGTTTGATTGCTCTATCGGCTGTTTTATATTTATAAATAGTAAATCATCACTTACCGCAAGGTTACAATAATAGACAATACCTAACTGAAAATTTTCAGTTCGGAAAGAGCTTTGCATTTTATCGAATCCAAGTATTTTATTATAGAGGCAGAATACATAAACGATAAGTTATTTTCAACGTTATTGAAATCGATATTAAACAAGTCTTTAACTCGTTCCAGACGATAAGTTACTGTATTTTTATGTACAAATAGAATTCTGCTCGTTTCATTTAAGCTTTTATTATTTAGTAAATACTGATATAGTGTTTCAAGCAAGGACGTGTTGTTATCTCTATCATAAATATAAATTTCAAGAATTGTTTCGTTGATATAGTTTAAGATAACGTCGGTTGTAGGAGCATTAAAAAGCGGAACAAGCAATTTATTTTCTTCTTCATATTTTAAACAATATTCATCTTTTACTTTTACAAGGTAATCAAACAGTTTTATCAGATTACCTATTATTACATCCAGTTCATACAAATCTATAATTTTCGAACTTAATATTGCATAAATGTGATTTTTAAATAAGAAGTCGTTCAATGTTGATACCGTATATTCCGACAAATCTTCATTAAGTATCACTATAACATAGTTATCTTTTACAATGCAGTAGAAATTTCGCAAAATGTTTTTCAGCGAATCTTGCAAGTGATTATCTTCATGATTATCGTATTTTGCAAGAGATAGAAGTAAAACTCGGTAATTATATGTGAGCGGAATTTTATATTCGGACGCTTTTGAAAGAAAGATATCTCTTCGCACATAAGTGTGTTTGACAAGAGCTTTCCAAAAATTCAATTGCGAAAAGCCGTGCCCTTCATTGGATTGTAACCGTAAAATTTTGATTATGCTCTTACACAGATGCTCTAAAAGTATCAAATCTAAATCTTCAAATTTATTCTTTTGATTTTCAAGTAATACAAGGTAGCCTATAACCGAATCGCGGAATGTCAAACGATAAAACAAACGCCGTACTTTACTGTTTATTGTTTCTAAAATTCTATATCTTTCCCCGTCTTTAAAAGATAGGTTAGCAATACTTATAAGTTCCATAGACCAACTGCCGCGTTGAATATTCGACATATAAGTATCGTCTGCGCTATCAAGGAAGAAGTGTCCCTTAATATTGTAATTCTGATCTATAACCGCCATAGGTAATTGAAAAAATGCATAATACGCTTTTAATAGTTCATCAACGGTAAATGAGTTTTCTTCAATTTGCAGTAATTCCTCGTAATCCATAATAGTACTTTGTGCCAATAGCCCAAATATTGAATGTAAGTTCGTATTTGTGGGCTATTACTTTTTGCCTCCTTTTTTATTATAATACAAACAATCAATTAAAGCAACAGGTTTTTAGGTTGCGAGGAGGCATATTTTGAAAGCAGAAAAAAGCAAAAAACCGTTCAAAGGCATAGGAATTTGGAACTTTATAAACAAAATCCCTGCCGGAACAATGTTTGTGCCGCTATTGATAAGCTCCGTTATTTGTACTATAACGGTTGCTTGTGGTCTTGGCACAGGGAAAGCGGGTGAAGGTATGACGTTATGGCAATATCTCGGTAATCCCGTCAAAGATTTATTCGGTTCTACAGGTCAAATGTTAATGATAGGACTGATGTTATTCTGTACGGGGACAATGATTAAACCGCACGATTTTGTAGATGTCTTTAAAAGAGGAATATGGGTTGTTTTAGCAAGGCTTTTGCCTGCTTACATTATTTCGGCTGTGGTTTGGATAGTTTGTGGACCCGAAGGCTTTTTGGGAATCGACGCTATTACTTTTACTTGCGTTGTAACAAGCGCGAATGCAGCATTGTATATGGGCGTTACCGCACCTTATGCAGATAATAGCGATAGAGCGACGTTCCCCATAATGTTAATACTTTCAATGCCGTTACTTCCTTTTATATTTATTAGCGCATTCGGGATGCCGGCAGGAAGTACGTCCGCTGCAACAATAGGTAAAATTTTACAAATCTTTGCATTACTAATACCGTTTTTGTTGGGATTTTTGTTTGGTAATCTCGATCCGAAAATACGCGAAATATTCAAGGGCGGCAACACGATTATATTACCGTTCTTGGGATTTCAGTTTGGCTCGACTATTAATCTCGCAAAAGCTTTCCAGCCTACGGTGTTATTGGCTGCCGTTGTAATTACGTTAATCTTTTGGGCAATTACTATGATATTGCCTTATGTGGTAGACAGGTTTATTTTGAAGCGTCCCGGCTATGCTTCAATCGGTAGCTCGTCGCTTGCGGGCGTGGCTTTATCGATTCCTGCTATGTTTGCGACATACACGTTTCAAGGGCTTTCGGGCGCTGACGTGGCGGCACATTCGATTGCTATACTTGCGTTTGTGCTACTCATAACCAATATTTTATCCCCGTTCTTCACAAGGGGAATTATGACGCATTACTTTAAAACAAATCAAGGCGTTAAAATTGAAAATCCCCGTAAAATTTTCGGTGCGACTCACGGTGAACTTTTAGCCGCCGTCTATGACGAAAATAATCATTATATCTCAAAACATCATCATCTCAGAAAACATCATTTAGGAGGCATTTAAAATGCAAAATAATCAACTTTTACAAATCGGCAATCTCAACAGTCTTATGATGGGCGACTATCACAGTAGCTGTACCGTCAAAGACCTGCTTCGTTACGGCGATACGGGAATAGGCACTTATGACGGTCTTGACGGCGAAGCCATTATAATTAATGGTAAAGCGTATAACGGACGAGCAACAGGCGTGGTAAGCGAAATGAACGACAGCGATTCGCTTCCGTTCTCAACGGTAGCAAAATTTGATGAGAGAGTGGAAGAAAATCCTTTGGAGTTTGTATCTATCGAAGATTTCAAAACTAAAATGGAACAATACATACAAAGTCATAATTTCTTCTACATGATAAAAATGGAGGGCAAATTTAATGTCAGAGTGCGGTCTTGTTTTGTTCAAAGCGAGCCGTACGAACCGCTTTATAAAGTTGCTTGCGATCAAAGAGAGTTTGAGTATCACGATGAAGAAGGCTTTGTTGTAGGAGTATATTGTCCAAACTATGTAAACGGGATAAATATGCCGGGTTGGCACATACATTTTATCAGCAAAGATTTAACAAAAGGCGGACATATCCTTAAACTTTCATCCGACGATTGCAGAATGAAAATCAACTGCTTGGATGAATGGAACTTAATGCTTCCGCACACTGCCGGTTTTGAAGAGTGGAATCTTGCAACAGATTTAAAAGATAAGACAAATGCGGTAGAAGGTTCAACGAATTAAATTTTTATAGCAATAGAACAGGGCTTGCAAAAGTGCAAGCCCTGTTTTCTATGAAATCTTGAAATAAAAAGTAAATCCGAACCACTCACTTGTAACAAGTAAACAATTCGGATTATACTCTTTTGGTGCACCTTCAGGGACTCGAACCCTGGGCCCACTGATTAAGAGAATACTAAAACAAGCAAAAAGCATAGAAAATATATAAAAAAACGCGCAATTTTGGGAAATTTTTTGCTTGTACGCACATTGTACACTTATTTAATCGCAGAAAAATAATCAATCCACGGCTTAAATTTTTTATAACAAACAAAAAAATAAGCTCCCCCACCATTCATACGGCGTGAGAGCGTAAAAATTTAAGATAACAGTTGACAAACCCCCACTGCGGGCGTATAATAAAAGTACGAACAAGGGCGAAACCGAGTAGGCGGTTAGCCTAAGTTAGAAAAGTTAAAATAACTGTCCTCACATCGGACCCGAGGGCAGTTATTTTTTTATGCGGATAATTACAGAAGATTTAGTAACCGTAATCGAAGAAACATTTACCTGCCCGCTTAAAGCCAGCAAA
>CANAJP010000094.1 GCA_947361615.1 uncultured Candidatus Melainabacteria bacterium
CGCTAAGGTAAAACAACGGATTAAGCTTTTTGTGCAGGCTAATTAGGATTAACACTGCAAGAAATGTGATGTTGTACAAATTTATGTTTTCACCAAGAAAATTGTTTATAAACATATTTACGCCAACCGCTGATAAAAGTCCGCAGCCGAGCGGTTTTAAAACGTAAATAATTGATTTTACATAAATGTTTTCACTAAATTTTCTGAGCGCTTTGGAGATTAAGACTACAAAAATTAATGATGGCAGGGCGATTGCAGTTGTTGAAATAAGCGAACCAAGTAGGCCCGCGGTTTTAAATCCTGCAAATGTTGCCATATTTATCCCGATTGGCCCCGGGGTAATTGATGAAATCGCAATCATATTGCTTAAATCATCAAACGTATACCAGTTGAAAACTTCTGAAATATTATACAGAAACGGCAAAGTTGCATATCCGCCACCGAAAGAAAAGACGCCGATGTTGAAGAAGTTCCAGAATAAATCCCACAAAATCATGCTTTTTCCCCTCTAAAATAACCTATTATAGCGCCAAGTAGTATTCCAGAAATTACGATATACGCTGGAAGAATTTTTCCGCTTAAAAGAGCCGTGAATGAGATGAAAAATATTGCTAAAGCGCCTTTATCAACAATACTTTTCTTCCACATTTCACCTACAGCCTGAAAAAGCAGAGCTAAAACGCCTATCCCAACACCAGTGAAAATACTTTGCACTAATGAAAGATGCACAATCTGCGATAAAAGATTGGCCAGAAGGATTATACATAAGAATGCTGGCGTTACCATTCCGGTAATAGCAGCTAATGCACCTTTGGTGCGGGCAAGCTTGTAGCCGACAAAAACGGCTGTATTAATAGCTATTACCCCGGGTAAGCTTTGCGAAATAGCGTAATATTCACAAACTTCATCATCTGAAATATTATCGTATTTCGCGGCGATTTCAGATTGCAAAAGCGGCAGAATTACGTATCCGCCGCCTAAAAGTAATGTTCCTATACGGAAAAATCTTATGTAAATGTCTTTTAAATTTATGTTGGTCATGTTCCTCAAACCGTACACGGTTCCCTGTATGGAGCCGGCTCAGCCGGTTATTTAGTCATAGTTGCCTTTAATCTTGCAAGCGCTCTTGCTTTTGCGGCTTCTGCACGTTTAGCGTCTACTTCTGCTTTAGCATCAGCGAGTAGTTCTTCTGCACGTGAAAGCGCGAGTTTTGCACGGTTGCAGTCAATTTCGTTACTGCATTCTGCGATATCTGTTAAAATCAAGGCTTCATTGTTTTTGAATTGTAAAACACCGCCCATAACAGTAAAGAGTTGAACTTCGCCATCTTTAATGATTTTGGCAACGCAAATGTCAAGAACTTTCATGCACGGAACGTGATTTTCAAGTATTCCGAACTCACCCTCGGTGCTTTTTGCTATGATTTCATCAGCCTCGCCATCAAATACAACTTTTTCGTGAGTAATAATTTTGACTTTCATAATTACGCCTCAAGAGTTCGTGCCTTTTCAACGGCTTCTTCAATCGTACCAACCATATAGAACGCTTGTTCTGGCAGGTTGTCGTGTTTTCCTTCGACGATTTCTTTGAAGCCTTTGATTGTATCAGCGAGTTTAACGTATTTGCCCGGAATTCCTGAGAACTGTTCTGCAACAAAGAACGGTTGTGACAAGAAACGTTGAATTTTTCTTGCGCGGTTAACGGTTTCTTTATCTTCTTCAGAAAGTTCGTCCATACCGAGAATTGCGATGATGTCCTGTAATTCTTTATATTTTTGTAAGATTTCAAGAACTTTTGTTGTAACTTCGTAGTGTTCAGAACCGATAATGTTCGGGTCAAGAACTCGTGAGTTTGATTCAAGCGGGTCAACAGCCGGATAAATACCAAGTGACGCGATTTGACGTGATAAAACAGTAGAAGCGTCAAGGTGGGAGAATGTTGTTGCCGGTGCAGGGTCGGTCAAGTCGTCAGCAGGAACATAGATTGCCTGAACTGATGTGATTGAACCGTCTTTTGTTGAAGTGATACGTTCTTGTAATTCACCCATTTCGTTAGCCAGTGTAGGTTGATAACCAACGGCAGAAGGCATACGGCCCAGCAGCGCTGAAACTTCAGAACCTGCTTGAGTAAATCTGAAAATGTTATCAATGAATAACAATACGTCTTGTTTTGAAAAATCACGGAAGTATTCAGCCGCAGTAAGAGCTGAAAGCCCAACTCTCATTCTGGCTCCCGGCGGTTCGTTCATCTGGCCGTAAATCAGCGCAACTTTGTCAATAACGCCTGATTCTTTCATTTCGTTCCATAGGTCGTTACCTTCACGTGTTCTTTCACCAACACCGCCGAAAACTGAAACGCCTGAGTGTTCGGATGCGATGTTGTGAATTAATTCCATAATCAAAACTGTTTTACCAACACCTGCACCACCGAATAAACCGATTTTACCACCTTTTTGATAAGGTTGAATAAGGTCGATTGCTTTGATACCTGTTTCCAAAATTTCAACGTTTGTGTTTTGGTCTGTCAAACTCGGTGCTTCGCGGTGGATTGGAAGATAGGAGTCTGTTTCTATGCTTCCCATTTCATCAACAGGCTGGCCGATTACGTTTAAAATTCTTCCTAAAATAGGTTTGCCCACAGGAATTTTAATCGGTTCGTTTGTGTTAACGACTTTCATTCCGCGTCTAAGCCCGTCGGTTGAGGACATTGCAACAGTTCTGACACGATTAGAACCAAGCATTTGCTGAACTTCTGTCACAATTTTTTCGCCTGAATCAGTCGTGATTTCCAGCGCTGTATAAATTTCCGGAACTTCGCCCGGTTGAAATTCAACGTCGATTACAGGTCCGATAATTTTTGTTATAATCCCTTCGTTTTTATTCAATGTTTCCATAAAACGTCTCCCTTATCTTGCCTCTAATTATACCACTAAAAATTTTTTTAGTGTACAATATAATTATGAATTTTGTGCAAAAATTTGTTTATATGTTATTGGCGTTGAAAGAGAGAGGTTTAAGGCTCAGACTGGATAAACATCTGCGTACTTCTGCGACCAATTCGACATCAAAGACTGTTATCGCAGGCAACTGTTCGCTTACTTTAAATACTGAAACCAATAAAAACATTGAACTGGTAAAACAGAATATGCGTGATATCGTGAAGAATTCGAATTTTACAGCTGAATTTCTTCTGGATATGATTAAGAAAAAGGACGTAAAAATTGTTTATTTGAAAGACGCATATAAACTTCTCGCTCTGCTTAATGCGGAAGAGGGTTTGATTTTAGAACGTAAGGGGTTTGAAGCGCTTATGTTGAATATTCTTGCAGGAAACGGGTTTGGTTTTTCAACAAAGCCGATGTTTATTCTTGAAAAAGGATGTAAGGATTTTTATTTTCTGCTGTTCCATTTTTATAAAATGCACAGTTATTTCCAAAAGCTTCCGGGGCTGGATTATAATTCGCAGTCGCTGTTTAGAATATACTCGCGTAATCCAGAAAATTGTGACCTTACACAATTAGGTTTTGAGGAAATGGCTTCATTAAAAGAAGCAATCGCGCGTGACAATGAGGCAAGCGATTTTGTAATAGAAATTGCCAAACAAAAAGACGGTGCGAAAAACGCTTTATCAAAAATTAAAGACGGCGGCGCAAGTTTATAATAACAAAGCCCCTTCAGGGGCTTTGTTTATGTTGTGGCAAAACCGAATTCTTCTTTCCAAGTTTTGAAACCACCCTCTAAGTGCATGCAAGGATAGCCGTAATCCGCAAGCTTCAGGCATGCTCTTGCACCTAGATGGCATTGCTGGTTATAGCAGCATACAACGGTCGTTTCTTCTTTAGAAAGTTTATCAATATTGTCACTAATGCTTTCGTAAGGCATGGAAATCGCGCCGGGAATATGTGAGATTTCGTAGTCAGCTTCGCCTCTAACATCTATAACTTTAACTTTGCCTTCCTCCATCAGATCTTTTAATTCGACAGGACCGAGAGTATAAGCTAACCATTTCATAAAAAATTTCTTGGCTTTTTCTGTGTCATTGCGTAATTCTTTGATTTCTAAATTTGTCATAAATTTCCTCCTTGCCATATCGTTATAACCGAAATTGAGAAATTTTAAATTACCGGAAAGGTTATACTACGGCTACACATTCCTAAATCCCGCTCCTGACAAATTCTCTGCAAGTGTTATTAACACTTGCAGAATTTGAAACGTCGCTATCGTAGTGCTTGCCTGCTTGTCTTGCTCACGCAAGCCA
>CANAJP010000095.1 GCA_947361615.1 uncultured Candidatus Melainabacteria bacterium
GCCTAGAAATCTGGCTTGTGATGCCGCCATGCCCATCGACTGCGTCCCTTTCCTTGCTTTGTGTTTCCGTAGCATGCATGTCGGGCATGAAGTTTTAAAACTTTAATTTTACGTTTCTTTCTCTTAATATTTTGTAACAATAACACAAAAAAGCCCCGATATACGGGGCTTTTGTATGCTTTAATTATTTATTAAAGTTACGCTACTGCATATTTATCTAGAGAAACAAAACCACTTAATGTTGAACTGTTTGCTGAATATTTACGAGTTGCAACTTTATTTGAAGTATTTCCTTCAACAGTTTCAAATGAACCGTCAGAGTTAACTTTTGTTACGATACCGGTATGAGATTTTCCGCCACGTTTTTCAATCATAAGATCGCCAGGTTTTACATTTTGAGCGATATAGTCAGCTTTATTGGAAGCAGATGCGACATCAATATAACAGTTATTATTTTTACCCCAGCTCATCAATCCTGATACGCTTGAAGATCCGAATGATGATGGCAACTTGGAACCGAATGTTTTTCTCGTATTATAAGTTACAAAATCCGCACACCATGCTTGAGATCTACCATTTGGAGAGAAGAGGCGGTTTCCTGTTGCGTCGTTATTGACTTTGCCAATCCAAGAACACGCGTTGTTTACTAAATCTCGTTGTAAATCACCTGTTGCACTTCTCTTTAGTGTCAAATCGCCGAATGTTGATTTTTTTGCGCTGTAATTGTTGTAACTTGGAGTTGAGAATGAGAAATCATAACTATTAGTTTTCGTAGGAGCGAAATAATATGAGTTATTTGATATTCCACCAAAATAATAATTATTACTATTAAAGTTAAATAAAGGAGGGTATGATGTAAACCCGCTTGAAAAAGAACTATAAGCAGCCGGCGCAAACCAGTTGCCACAATAGTTACTAAATGCAAAGTTTATAGAATCAAATAATCCCATAATTATCCCTTAAAATCCCTTATATTTATATAAAAAAATTTAAGTCTGTATAATTGCCTGCTAAATTGATTTTTGTGTAATATTTGTTACATTTCCAAAAACTTTAGAAGCAATGTTTTTTGATTTCATTTTTTCGCGCATTGTGAAATATTTGCAAAAAAACAGAGGCATATCAAATTCTTCACCTTTGAGTGCGGATCTTTCTGCTTTTGCTAAAAGTTTTTCAACCTGTGGAAGCGTAAAATTTTCTTCCGCAAGCAATACGCCTAAATTATCCACATACGGTTTTGTTCCATTAACGTCAATAGCCGCAAATTTTTCTATAAGTTTAATCCTTTCCGGCTGTGCTGAAAATAATGTTTCAGTAAAGGATGATAACGCCGGATAGCCGTGGCTGTCTTTTATTTTTAGAAGCCGGCTGATTTCTTCGAGTTTTTCAGGGTGTTCAAGTAAATTAATGCTTAAGCTGTTAGGAATTTTCCCACCCATTGCTTGACGAATATCCCCTAGAGCGGCTAAAGATTTTTCATCTTTAAACGTTTCAAGAAGATATTTATCCATAGATACATCATCAAGCTTTGTAATCCATTCAGGAAGCCCTTTTTTAATCATTTTTTGTTTTATCGCATCAGAATATTTACTCATAGAACCCTCTGCCCAAACAGCTTTGAGTTCGTTGCTATTCTTTTGCGCATAACGAATAGGAGCAACTATACCGGCATCATACATTTCTTGTTTTTCGGCATCAGTAAGTTTTGCTTTTCTTATTCTCACACCCAATTTTGTATCGTTGTAATGAGTGAGTTCATGACGTAAAACCTTATAATCATAGGCATGATCAACTCTATCAACAGCGATATGTCGACCGCCTTGTATGCGGTTTAATCTATCTAGTTTGAAATTTACACAAATGCCAGCGAAACCATTATTACGTAACTCCGGAGCGAAATCATTTATATCCAAAACTGGCGGAAAAGAAGCTTTGCCACCGCTTGCACATTTGAAGTTAGCAAGTTCGTCACGCAAAAACAGTAATTCATGTTTTCTCAGCGGTCTGTCCATAAAAATTTTTGTGCCAAATTCTTTGTCGATTTCTTTTAAAAGTTTGCTAGTATCTGCGTCCAGTGTTGAAAGATAGTGTTTTTCCCACAAATGCGACGCCGTTTTTGTGTCCTCAGGATACATTGAAATATAACGTTTCATACTGCTAAAACGGCTTGCTGTTTCAAATTCAGTCGAACCTGCAAAACGTTTCACCTGTCTTGGTGCGGAATGTATTACACTTTCGACTCGTTCGCCAAAGCTTTTTAATTTAGGATTTTTACGATTTTTCAGCCAGCGCATAAAAAACTTGCTAAAGCGCGAACAATTAGGACTATCCAAACCTAAAGAAAAATTTTCATTAAAAAGAGTCGAATATCTGCCTTCGGCTGTATTTGCAGAATCAAGCAGATGTTCTGCCCTGTCTATAATTTTACCCTGTTTACGCGTTACAGAGCCTGTAATACTACGGCTCAGGCGCCCCCCCCCCCCCGAGTGAAGACATTAGTTCATCAGCAGCAGCTTTTACAGATGAATCTGAACACATTTCCATCTTTCTGCCAATTTCTTCTATTTGCACTGCACGCCATTGTGAGCGTGTTGTATTTGTAAAAATACGTGAAACTTTTCCAAGCATTCCCATAATAAATCCTCCATCAAAAAAATTCCCGTATTCATATAAAGTATTTATGCGAATGAAAATTGCCTATTTTACCAAATTTTGTAATTTTTGTTCCCATTCCCATGCTGCTTGAACACTGTTTTCTAGCGTTCTTACGGGTTTCCAGCCAAGGGTCGCAAGCGCTTTTGTGTTATCTGCAACAAGGGTTGCAGGATCCCCCTCGCGACGCGCACAGATTTCTAGCGGAATTTCCATGCCGGTAACCTCTTCACAGGCCGCAAAAACTTCTTTCACAGTGCTGCCTGTTTTTGTGCCAAGGTTGAAAACATTAGTTTCGCCACCATTTTGCAAATATTTTAGAGAAAGAAGGTGTGCCTCGATTAAATCATTTACATCAATATAGTCACGAACACAGGTTCCGTCTTTTGTGTCATAATCTTCACCAAACAGTTTAAATGTTTTGCCAGAACCAAATGCCGCTTTCAGAACATTCGGAATCAAATGAGTTTCCGGTTCGTGCCATTCACCAATTCTACACTTTTCATCAGCACCCGCAACGTTAAAATATCTCAGACGAACACTTTTTAATCCGTAAGTTTTATCAAAATCATCCATTATCATCTCGACCGTTAATTTTGTTTCGCCGTATGGATTAATCGGTTTTTGCGGATGCGTTTCATCAATCGGTGTATACACGGGTTCCCCGTAAGTTGCTGCAGTTGATGAAAATACAATTTTCTTTACATCATGTTTAACCATTGCTTCCAAAAGGTTTAGGGAGCCACAAACATTGTTCTGAAAATATTTATAAGGTTCTTTTACGCTTTCACCAACCTGCGAAAACGCCGCAAAATGCACAACTGAGTCAATTTTATATTTATCAAAAACAGCATTTATATCAGAAGCGTTTTTCAAATCGCCCTGAACGAATTCAACACCTAAATTTTCAATTGTTTCAATATGCCCTGTTGAAAGATTGTCAAAAACAACAACCTGATCGCCCGCCTCTTTAAGTTTTAAAACGCAATGGCTGCCAATATACCCTGCTCCGCCTGTGACTAAAATCATTTTATAACCTCTCTGTTACATGATACTTTACTACAAACAGATGATTTTGAAAAATTTTGTTCCTCTGAAAAGTTGATTTTATCTAAATTGGTATATCCTTTTAATATAAAGGCATTTATAATATTTTATAGATATATTGACTTATAAAAAAACATCATTAAAACTAACAAAGTAGAGTAGTGAACAAGAATTTATATAGAAGGAGAGTACGCTTATGGGTATGGCAGCATCACAGGCAAGATATCTGGCTTTAACCGCAAGAAAGACCAATACTGAATATGAAGGCCAGCAAATTAACCAGGAAAGAACAGCTCTTGCCAATCAAAGTGCTGATGCTTTCAACCAATATTTAGCGCTTGAAGTTCCAACTGCACCTAGCACTCAGGACTACACAACCGTTCAATACA
>CANAJP010000096.1 GCA_947361615.1 uncultured Candidatus Melainabacteria bacterium
TTTATACTGCCTTTAAGTTTATCATCTTTCGTCATGGTGCCGACAAATTTGCTGATTTCGTTCATATTTGCGATAATCGCTCTGAAATCTTCGGCAAGCTGTTTAGAAGATGCATCGTCACCAAATAGTGTATCAATATTTTTAGAAAGACTATTAAATGAATCAGCAGCCTGCAACACGGCCCTTTTAACATCTTTATCATCAAGCAGTTTATTCAAACCGCCGGAAAGTTCATGGAAATCTTTCGTTGCACTATCAGCAATCTTTATAAGATTGTCCAAATCCTCTTCCATAAACACATTAATTTTTGCAAGAACCTGACTTGCGTCAGATGTCAACGAATTTATATTCCCAACTGACTTTTGAAGTTCTGTTATAAGTTCATTTGAAAGCAATTCGTTAATTTTTTTGTTTGTTTCCGTAAGCCCTTCAGCCGCGCGATATTGCCATTCCATAAAGTCTGCAATTCGCATAGGCTCAATTATTGTATAAGGCGAATCTTGCGTTGGATAAGGCAATACAACATCATCCAGTGTAGAAAGCAGCATAGAATTTCCGTCTTTTTTGTTTGTAAGTAGTTTACCTTTCATAAATTCAGGCAAAATTAACCCCGGTAGATCAACGATATAATCAACTTTATAAGCATAATTTGTATTCACAACCTCACGCAAATAATACGGAACAAGGTCACTTGATACTACTTTGATATCTTTAATGGTACCAACATCATAAACTTTATCATCAAGTTTCATCCTAACAACATCATCTTTATAAAGAATATCTTTTGTCACCATCGGTAAATAAACAGTTCTTGTTTTTGGAGGCGTAACCTCAAGAAACAATTCACCAATCAATCCTGATTGTTGAATAGAAAAAGCCGAAGCTTTGGGGATATTCACATCTTTATCTGTAAGTACAAACTTAACCTTAACATAATTTTCATCTTCTGAAATAACAGGCTCAATTCCTTCAACTTGTCCAACCTTCATCCCCATCATCTGTACAGCTGCACCTGGGCGCATGCCGTTAACATCTTTAAAACGGATTTCAACACGTTTGGCATTAGAAAATGTGCGTCCTTTTACTCTTATAACAACACCAAGTAGCAATACCAGCGAAACAAAAGCTAATAAACCTACCTTAAAAGATGATGAAAATTTCATTACAATATCCCCTTATAAAATGTTGATAGGTCTATTGTATCAAAAAAACTAAAAATCTACAAATAATTTGCAAGAATACTTCTTACATACTGCTGAGTTTCTTTATACGGTGGAACCCCATCGTACTTATCCACATTCCCGGGGCCTGCATTATACGCCGCAAGCGCAAGGATTACATTGCCGTTGTATCGCTTAAGCATGGATTTTAAATATCTCACGCCGCCATCAATATTCTGAACAGTGTTATATGGATCTTTAACCCCTAAACTTTTAGCCGTAGCCGGCATTAACTGCATTAAGCCCATCGCTCCAGCCTTTGATTTAGCGTTAGGATTAAAATTAGATTCCTGTTTTATTAACGCGTTTACAAGTTTTTCATCAACACCATGCTTATTACAAATTTGCGAAATTAATCCTGTAAGTTGATGTTTTGCTGCAGGCATGGCGCTTGCAGAATTCATTTCCTGAATGCTCTTATTAAGATTATTACGTTGCAAGGCCTCTATTTCTGCATTTACATCCTCAAGTTTCGTAGAATTCTGAGGAGATGCAAGCGTTGCATTAACTTTTTTAACTTTAGGATTAATCAAAAGTTGCCCAAAACCAACAGTCTGCGGCATGGCACTTTGAAGCGCTTCATTAAAAGATTTTGGCATGTTAACAGGCAAATCATTATTAGTTAACGGAGCCTGAACCTGCGTACCAACAGTTGGATAAAGTCTGTTCAAATGCGCATTCATCTGCGCCGCTCTTTGCATAGCCGCACTCTGTCCGCCTGTATTTAATAAATTTTGAATAAAACCTGAAAACATATCCACCACCAAGTCTTAATTCTACACATTCTATTCTAGCATAACGTATAAATTTGTTATCCTCCAAATAGATTAATGATTTGAACCACGAAGTCAATTCGTGCTATAATTATTTCACAGGAGTTACATGGTTATGAAAGACGATATCGATTTTAATTTTTCTGATGAAATTTTGGACGAAATTCAGCAAAATATTCAAAGTATTATCGAGAACTTCGACGTTCCGGAAGATAATAAGCTTGACGTAATTCGTAAAATAAATTTCATGTACACAAAAACTAAAGAGTTAAGCATTACAGACGCTCTTACCGGTCTTTATAATCGAAGATACTTTGAACAATGTGCAGATCGTGAATTTTTACGTGCTGCACGCTACAAAAGCGATTTGACATTTGCAATAATCGACATCGACTTTTTCAAAAAAATTAACGACACTTATGGCCACCTGTGCGGTGACAAAATTCTGAAAGAAGTAGCCTTCCTGTTGAATGAAAGTTTTAGAAAAACTGATATAGTATTCAGATACGGTGGCGAAGAGTTTGTAGTAATACTTACAGAAACCAACGCAGAGGCCGCTAGAATCCCTCTGGAGCGTTTAAGAGAAAAAATAGAGGGGAATACATTCAAATTTAAAACACTGGACTTAAAAGTCACAATAAGCCTCGGATTTTCGTCCGACGTTGAAGACGCAGAAGATGCACCTGAACTTCTATCTTTTGCAGACGCTGCACTTTATCGCGCAAAAGAAAACGGTAGAAACCAGATTATAAATTATAAGGAGTAAGCATGAAAAAATTATTTACACTTTTTGCGGCATTGCTCATGCTCGCATGCTCAACTCTTGCTGAAGATTTTAGCAGAGTAAAAGCAAAACACATTCTAGTAGACACCAAAGCTGAAGCAACAAAAATTAAAACCGAAATCGACGACGGCGCAAGCTTTGATTATTATGCACGTACCTATTCAAAATGCCCATCTGGCAGAAATGGTGGCAGCCTTGGATATTTTGGCCGTGGACAAATGGTAAAACCATTTGAAGATGCAGCATTCGATGGCGAAATCGGAAAAGTAAGCGAACCGGTAAAAACCCAGTTCGGCTGGCACTTGATAATGGTAGAAGACAAAATCAAATAAATTTTGGGGAAATTAAAAAAAGTGCTTGCATTTTATTTTTTAGCATGTAAAATAAAAGAGTACCCGATGCGGGGGTAATTCAGTGGTAGAATGCCTCCTTGCCAAGGAGGATGTCGCGAGTTCGAGCCTCGTCTCCCGCTAATTAAAAAGACTCATCAAAAGATGGGTCTTTTTAATTTGTTGAGTATAAAACATAACATATAAAAAGAGCCAACCATCAGGTTGGCTCTTTTTGTTTCTACTTATTGATAGATAAGTTATCTTCCGGTATATCAAATGGTCTTGCTACTGTATCCTGAAGTTGTTCTAACTCTTGTACAGGTTGTTCCATTTGAAATTGTTGTTGCGGCATTTTCCCTTGAGCAATTGCATCCTCAATAAGAATATTCATATAAAGGATATTGTTTGCAGTTGCTTCATCAATGTTAACAAATTCTGCCCCGGCACGGTTTTTATTAGCTGATACGACTTTGATATCCGCATTGATCTCAACATCACCGTATTTGATTTGAACCGGAACCACATCGCCAACACTCAATGTATTGTTATGGGTTACTGCAACGCCGCCTCTTGAAATATCAACAACTGACGCTACCTGGTCATTTGGAGCCAATGTCAACGGAATATTGTTGTTATTAACATTGAAACGCATTGTTTGGCGTTTATCAATCGCATTGAAGCTATGTTCCATTGTTCTTTGTTTGTACATGTAATCATAACTTAATGGACGTGGGTCATCAGGATCAATCGTTCCAGGAGGATTTGGTCTATCTGGATCTTCCGGATCAACCGGGCCTGGTTTATCAGGCTTATCACCTTTTTCAATTTCTAATGGAGTTGCGTCAACTACGCCATCGTCAGGGTCTACATTTGTTGAACCATCAGAGAAATCACCATCACCTGCCGGATAATAGTAGTTTCTTTCATCTTTATCGTGGCC
>CANAJP010000097.1 GCA_947361615.1 uncultured Candidatus Melainabacteria bacterium
CCCGTCGCGCGCTCGTCTCTCCGCTTCGCTCCGTGGCTCCGCTCGGCTTGGCCTTTACCATGGCAGAAATACTCTTATCTCTCACCATCATCGGCGTGGTCGCTGCGATAACCTTGCCATCGCTAACCGGCAACATTAACGAGCGCACATGGAACACGCAAAGAAAAGCGCTTTATGCAAGATTTTCACAGGCAATCGCTCTAATGCCCGCGTTGAATGGGTATGGAACCCTAACGGAGGACGCGAGTGGCAGTGTTATAGAAGACACCGCCGCTGAAACTTTTGTTACCAGCGGTTTGGCAAAAGTTCTGAAAATAAATAATATTTGTGACAATGAGCATATTGAAGATTGCGGTATACCGGCTAAAATTACACAGCTTGATGGTGCCTCTACAATAAATACTTCTGATATTTTAACATTTGTACAGTTATGTCCTATGTTAAATGGCACCCATGGGGTTTGGTCGTTTTCTCAACGTGATACAAAAGCAGCAGCGTTTGAAACTCAAAATGGTGAATCAATCCTTACATATTATAATCCGAATTGTGTCGGAATTCAGACTGATGTGTATGCACAACCACTTATATGCGTGAATTTTGTTTACGATCTGAACGGTACTAAAGGACCTAATACTGTAGGAAAAGATATTGGTGTAATGTCAGTTTTGTATCCCAGTGATCCTGTTATTGTCGCTCCAAAACCGTTAGTGGGTAATGCGGGCTCTAATCTTTCTCAGCAGGAGGCAATAAAGGCTTGTACAATGCAGGATAATGAAAGCCGTTTGCCCAATATTGATGAACTATCTGCAATTTTCTGTAATAACAAATTATTTAATGTTCCGGTGGGTATTGCTTACTGGTCAAGCACCGTTGAATCTTCGGATAAAGCCTGGCATCATGGCTTGGCTTCAGGAGAAAGACGTGCTGTTGCTAAAACTACAAGGGATCCGGTTCGCTGTGTAAAACGTTAGTTTTAACACAATACTGCGCGGAGATTATTCCTTGGAGATAGTCTTTGCGCAGTTTTGTTTGGAGGCCGTGTTCGGCAAAAAGTTCAATAAGCTTTTCAGCAGGTGGGAAATTGTTTTTTGACTCCAAAAGATATACATAGCTGTCGTCTTCTTGGATTTCTGCGATAAATTTTACAATTTTATGGAATATTTCATCCACAAACTTTGCTTCTTTGCCGAAATCCAGATGTACAAAGATTCCGTCTGGTTTCAAAACTCTTTTTATTTCTGACATTGCGCGGTTGTAGTTTGCAGTATTGCGCAACCCGAAACTCATCGTTATTAGGTCGAAACTTTCGTCCGCAAACGGAAGTTTCAGGCAGTCTGCAAGCTCAAAATTTATCCCACGATGTTTTCTGCGTGCGATTTTTAACATTTCTTTTGAAAAATCTGCACCGGTAATTTGTGCGTTATCAAATCTTTTTTGTAGCAGTCTGGCTATATCGCCGGTGCCTGTACAAAGGTCTAGAATTTGTGAATCCGGCGGTAAGTCCGGTATTGAATTTACTACATGTTGTTTTATAAATCTGTGTGTGAAAATTGAAATTATATCGTTGTTCTGGTCATAATGCGGCGCAATCTGGTTGAATAACGCGCAAATTTTTTCAGGTGTTTTACTTTGCATAATTAAATAACTCGCTGGTTAAGTATCTTTCGCCTGTGTCGCAGATAATTGTTACAATAATTTTCCCCTCGTTTTCAGGGAGTTTTGATAGTTCTAAAGCCTTGGCCACATTCGCGCCTGATGAAATTCCGCATAGAATACCCTCTTGAGAAGCCATATTACGCGCTGTTTCCAGTGCAATCTCGTCATTTACAGTTAAAACTTCGTCAACATAATCGGAGTTGAAGTTTTCAGGGCGGAAGTTTGCGCCTATTCCTTGGATTTTGTGCGGGCCTGCTGTGCCTTTGGAGAAAAGCGGTGAGGATTCAGGTTCGACGCCGAAAACTTTTATTTTATTGTTGAATTCTTTTAGAACTTTGCCGCAGCCGCTGACTGTTCCGGCGGTCCCGAATGCTGATATAAAGATGTCGAGTTTGCCATCTGTGTCTTTGATTATCTCTTTTGCCGTTGAAAGCTCGTGCGCAAGAGGGTTCGCTGGATTGTTAAATTGTTGCGGGATAAAGCTGTTAGGATACTCTTGCATTAATTCAGTTGCTTTATCAACAGCACCTTGCATTCCTTTTTGCTTAGGGGTTAGGATGAGTTCTGCACCGTAAGCTTTTAGTAATGCCCGACGTTCAAGGCTCATGCTCTCAGGCATTGTTAAAATCATTTTGTAACCTTTTACCGCGCAAACCATTGCAAGTCCAACGCCTGTGTTTCCGCTTGTTGGTTCGATTATTAGGGTATCTTTGTCTATAAGCCCTGCTTTTTCGGCCTCTTCAATCATTTTGAGGGCAGGTCTGTCTTTTATAGAACCGGCAGGGTTTTTGCTTTCCAGTTTTACAAAAACTCTTGCTTTGCCGTCTTTGTTTAATTTTTTTATTTCAATTAACGGAGTATTCCCGATTAAATCCAATACGGTATCATAAACATTCATAAACTAACCTCTTTACAAATTGATTATACCACAAGATTTTGTTAAAATTATTCTATGAAATTTTTAGCCCGATTGGTATTACTCATTTGTATAATTGTTGCCGGAATTTATTGTCTTCCGAATGGCCCGCAAAAGCTTGAATATATTTTGTTCAGACTATTTCCGCAGGCTAAAATTTCTATTGCTCCGATAGAGCCCGCACCGGTTGAGATGGAAATCGATGAAGAGGATGAAACCGTGCAAGAAGAGGAGGAAGAAGTAAGTTCTTCTGTTTTGGTAAGGCCGAAGTCAAAGCTTCATGCTAATCGGGTCGCAGTACAAAATTTGATTGGAAAAAATTATCTTGATGCGGTTTTGAGTGCCGGTAAGCTTGAGCGCTGGAACCCGAAAAGTTTCCCGCTAAAAGTCTATATGCAAGGCGCAGCAAATATTCCGCAAGTTTACGTTCAAGAGGTTAAGAATGCTTTTGCGACGTGGGAAGCAAGTACAAACGGGTTTGTTAAGTTCGTTTATACCAATTCCCCTGAGGCGGCTGATTATAAATGTATCTTTGCCGCAAATCTGAAAAACCGTAATTGTGACGAAAAGGGCGCAGGAACCGCAGCGTATCAGTATTTTACATATAATAAGGACGGAAATATAGAGTATTCAATAGTTGAATTTTCGCCTTTTGCTTGTAACGGTCAGCCGTGGCCGGCAGAAAGTTTTTATTCAACGGCGCTTCATGAAATAGGGCACGGGCTGGGGCTTAGAGGACATAGCACGGATTCTAACGATTTAATGTATCCTGTTGGAAACGGAAGCCGTGAGCGTGGAAAAATTTCTGATGCCGATATGACAACACTTCGCGCTATTTATTCAATTATTCCTGATGTGACGAATATTCCGTTCACAGAGGAAGACAAGAAAGGTTTGATTACAACTGCGGACTTTTGGGGCGAAGATTCTCAAAGGGCTGATTTTACTATTTCTCAACTTAAAGAAAATATCGCATTAACTCCTGACAATCCGTCATTATATGTCGAACTTGCGCGTGCTTATCGTGACAAAAAGGATTATAATCAGGCAATATCTGCGTATTCGGTTGCTCTAAAAAAAGTTGATAACCACGAAACCGCAACGGCCCTTTTGTTTGATATTGCAGATATGTATATTCATATAGACCAGCTTCAATCTGCCGAAAAATGTATTGATAAAGCCGCAACCTACGGGCATGATAAATTTATCGCCGTATTTTATAATATAATAGCCGTGAATTATGCAAAACAAAAAGACTATAACAAAGCCGCACAGGTCTTTGACAAGGCGCTTTTAAACGTTCAGGATGATGCAATGCGCAAAAATATTTATCAAAACTATCGCTGGCTTGGCTATGTTCAAAAAGACAAAGTGATGTTTGATAAATATAA
>CANAJP010000098.1 GCA_947361615.1 uncultured Candidatus Melainabacteria bacterium
CCATGTTACTTACAACAGCAAGGGGATTCCCACCTTGCTTTTAATTATATCTAATTCCTGCATCTTTCATACGTTGAATACATTTTTTAATTGTTTCAACATCTTTTGTTAATGCAACACGGAAATACCCTTCGCCATATTTGCCGTAACCGTTTCCAGGCGGAACAACAACATTCGCTTTTTCAAGCATTAATGTCACAAATTCCTCACTGGTCATGCCGTTTGGCACAGGAAGCCAGAGGTAGAAAGTTGCTTTTGACGGCTTAATATCCCAGCCAAGTTCGCGTAAACCCGCTTCAGCAGCGTCACGACGCTCTTGATACATTTTATTCAATTTTTCAATTTCGGCTTTATCAACGTTAAACGCAGCGATTGCCGCATCTTGAATGGCTTTAAATGTTCCGCTGTCGATATTGTTTTTGATTGTGCCAAGCGCTTTAACAGCGTCTTTGTTACCGCAAACCCAGCCAACACGCCAGCCGGTCATGTTATATGATTTAGAATGTGAATAGAATTCTAATGCAACATCTTTGCCGCCATCAACCTGTAAAACTGATGGTGCAACGTATCCGTCGTAAGTCATTTCGCAATATGCCTGGTCAAAACAAAGTAAAATATCGTATTTTTTACAAAAATCAACGGCTTTTTTCAAGAATTCTAAGTCGCAAACAGCACCTGTCGGGTTGTTTGGATAGTTGAGAAACATCAATTTTGATTTTTTAGCAACATCTTCAGGAATTTTGTCGAAATCAGGAAGGTATCCGTTTTCTTCTAAAAGCGGCATAGAGAAAGGAATTCCACCCGCAAAAATAGTCGCGTTTTTGTACACAGGATATCCCGGGTCAGGAATTAAAGTGTAATCGCCTTTGTCAACAAACGCAAAGAAAACATGTGCGATAGCTTCTTTTGAACCGATGTTTGCAAGCATTTCAGTATCAGCATCGAGTTCTACATCAAAACGTTTTTTCATCCAGTCGCAAGCAGCTTTTCTGAACGCCGCAGTACCGTTGTACGGCGGGTAATCGTGATTTGCAGGGTTGTCGATAGCTTTGTGCATTGCTTCAACAACAGGTGCAAGCGTAGGTGTATCAGGGTCACCGATACCCAGACTTATAACATCCGCGCCTTTAGCTTTTGCTTCTGCGATTTTTCTGTCAATCTCAGCAAAAAGGTACGGCGGAATTTTTTCTAATCTTTCAGATACTCTCATATTCTCTCCTTTAATAATTTGCCTTAATATTAGGGTTTATGATATCATAAAATAAGAGGTTTTTCAATGAGTATTATATCAGACGACGAATTTTTTGAAGGGCAGACGCCCCTGAAAAGCATAGAGCAGGCAAAAAAAGAAACAGCCGTAAACGCGGAGGATACGGATTTTGACCGTAATTTTGAAAACACAATCCGTCCTAAGACTTTTGACAGCTATATAGGCCAAACTGCGCTCAAAGGGAACCTTAAAATCGCGACTGCTGCTGCAAAGAAACGCAACATGCCACTTGACCACCTGCTTTTTTACGGTCCGCCGGGGCTTGGTAAAACGACTATTGCGGGCGTAATTGCAGAGGAAATGGGCGTTGATATAAAAATCACTTCCGCACCGGCACTTGAAAGACCGCGCGACATCATCGGAATTTTAATGTCACTTAAAGGAGGCGAAATCCTTTTTATCGACGAAATTCATCGTTTAAACCGCGTGACAGAAGAAATTTTATACCCTGCAATGGAAGACTTTTACCTTGACATGACAACAGGCAAAAGCCAGACGGTTAAAACTCTTCGGGTTCCGCTGCCTAAATTCACCCTAATCGGCGCGACGACAAAAGCAGGCGAGCTTTCCAGCCCTCTGCGCGATAGGTTCGGAATTATAAACAGGCTTGAATTCTATACAATGGAAGAATTAACGCAGGTAGTAAAACGCACAGCGGGAATTTTAGACATAAAAATTACAGACGGCGGGGCAAAAGCAATCGCAAAATGTTCACGCGGGACCCCGCGTATTGCCAACAGACTTGTAAAACGCGCCTCTGACTTTGCGCTTGTAAAATACAACGAAGAAATCACAGAAGAAGTTGCAAAAGAATCGCTTGAGGTTCTAAAAATTGACAAATACGGTCTTGATAACACAGACCGCGCACTTTTAAAATTAATCATTGAAAAATATAACGGTGGCCCTGTCGGAATTGAAACAATTGCGGCGGCAATCGGTGAAGATGTACGAACCATTGAAGATGTTTGCGAACCATACTTGTTGCAGGCGGGTTTATTACAACGAACCCCGAGAGGCAGAAAGGTTTCTCCTGAAGCCTACCGCCATCTGGGGTACGAAGTAAAGAATTTCAACGCACAGCAAGCATTGTTCTAGCGTTTTATACACCAGACTGCTTTTAAAAGGTCTAACCTTAAATCATCTCTAAAACCAGTTTCTAATGATTGACTCATAACAGCTTTACTACCATTCGATCTTACATAAAAATCAGCTGAAAGATAACCGTAACCATCAACATCATAAGAAGCTGCGTTGATTAATTTTTTATTTACAAACATAGAAGCCAGTTCATCTCCACGTGGAAGTCGATATTCATTATCGAAAGTCGTACAAGCTTTTGTCGCTGTCTTACCTGAATATGTTGTTGATAACGGTCTATTAGCGGGATACGGCGCATATAACTGGGCATCAAAAGGATACATTACTGTCATAAAACCAATATCTTTGCCTACCGTATTTGGCCCTTTATTGCCATTCAAATCATAGATAAAATTCGCACAAATACGCTGTTGAATATACATTCCACTTTCTACTGAAGTATCAGTAAAAGGTGTTTCATTCAAACTTCCGATACAGGTAGGATTATAATAAACGATAATACTTTCACCGTTTTGGGTTTCAAACGCGGCAGCTTTTGTTTTATAAATTGAATAACCATTATGCTGCGTGGTACCACGCCCTACCATCTTATCATTCAATGCTTCAAGCGTTTTAGGCGTATCAAAGACATTACCGCCTCCTAGCGGGTTGATTTTACTCGGAACGCCACAATCTCCCAAATCATCTGAGCAAATATTATTTATTTTTAAAACTTTTGCAAGCCCAGCGGTAACGAAAGTTTCAGCACAATTATCCTGCCCCGCATCGTAAGATTCCGTGCCTTCTGTGCCTTTAGGGGCTTTAAATGTTCCATAACCGTTCAATGCGGGCATTAAGGCGATTGCCTGCGAAAATCTTGCATAAAGTGCTTTGCGCTGAGTGTTCCATGTCCGCTCGTTAATATTGCCCGTTAATGACGGCAATGTTATAGCAGCTACCACACCGATAATGGTGAGAGATAAAAGTATCTCTGCCATGGTAAAGGCTACACGGGTCATCCTTTTTCTGTCATGCTGAACTCGTTTCAGCATCTGGCCAGCGTTGCATTCACACTCGTGTCGTTTGACAGATCCCGAAACAAGTTCGGGATGACACCGCCGGTCGAGCCGGTTTCTTAATTGCGTTTTTTCGCTTACCGTCTGCGCTAAATCTTCAGTTGGGCTGTTAAGAGCCGGGCCCCGCGGCCGGGGCGGGCGTGGGGGCCGTAGTGGGGTGAGGTGGTGGGGGGGGGGTGGGGTGGGGTGTGTGGCGGA
>CANAJP010000099.1 GCA_947361615.1 uncultured Candidatus Melainabacteria bacterium
CCAACCCCACCCCCCCCCCCACCCACCCCCCGCCGCCCGTCCCTCACCCACACCCCCCCCCCCCCCCCCCCCCCCCCGCCGGGGGCCCCCCCCCCTCGCTTAACCGGCGGTAAATGTAAACAAAAGTAAATTTTGTAGGTGTTAAGTATGTGTAGCGTATATATAGAATATGTCATCCCGAACTTGTTTCGGGATCTGTCCAGTATTCCGTGGATAAGTTAAATAGAAAAATTCAACAATAAAACTAACGTTAAATTTAGGAATTGTTCTTTGGGTTATTATTAAAAAGTATCGTTGGATAGATCCCGAAACAAGTTCGGGATGACAAGTGTTGTTTTATACAATTATTTCTTCTTCCTTACTATAAATTACGTAACCTAAAGGTGCTTTAGGTGGCTTTTTCAGGTGTTTGCGCTGTGTATAAATGACGCCGACTTTGGAAGAGAGTTTTGCACTTGAAAATTCTTTTGCAAGTTTCGCACATTCAAAAATGAGTTCATCTGTCGGCTCTGCGCACTTTAACAGTACATGTGAACCCGCGCAGCCGTGTGTGTGGAACCAGTAGTCCTCGTCTTTTGAAAGCTTTGAAACTATGTAATCATTTTGTTTGTTGTTACGGCCAATATAAACTTTACTCCCGAGAATTTCTTTTTCAAGCAACTCCATTGGTGACTGCGCAGGCTTTTTCGCAACTTGATAAATCGGCAGAATTTCATTTTTTAGCTCTTGGAGTTCTTGATAGTTCTGCGTTGCTTCGAGCGCGTAAATGGTTTGTTCGTAATAGTTTATTTGAATTTCGTTTTCTTCAAGCATTTCGTTGATTTTTTCTATGGATTTTTTGGATTTATTGTATCGCTTGTAAAACTTGTTTGCGTTGTCTTTAAGTGTCAAAAGCGGATCGAGTTCGATTGTTGTATTGCAATCGTGTTCCCAGTCAAAAACCTCAATTGATGGCGTAAAATCCTTGCCGTTATAAAGATTTGCCATAATCAAATCACCCCACAAACGGTATTCAAAACCTTTTTCCTCGCGCTCAAGCTGTTCAAGCATCAGCGTTTCATTTTTTCTGTGTTTTGAAAGCTTTTTGTTTATTAGTGTTGTGAGTTCTTGTTTTATGGATTTGATTTTATTTTGCTCAATATGATAGGAAAAGTATTCGTCTATCATTTCGTTTACGGTTGCGTAAGCACGGGGTGCTGTGAGAAGTGCTGAAAAAAGCGAAAACTCGCTATAGTCGCAATTGATTGCCGGCGAAAGCCCTTTTAATTCTACAAAATCTTTTAATTTTTCAAGAGGCTGCCCTTTGCATTGTGTTGCAAAAGCTTTTGAGAAAAAGAAAAAATTCTCAAGCGGTTCTGTTATTTCGCCAGTAACATTAATAATATCAAATTTATTTTGTTTTGGCGGGTAAATATACGGCAAGGTGCCAGCCATTTCTCGCTCACGGCTTTTTTCGGAACCCACGTTATGCGCGCAGCCGATTATGATATTCGTATCAGCGTTGTAAAGCACTATATTTGAATGTTTGCCCATTAGTTCTATCGCAAGGCAAAGTTCGATTTTTTCCTGCAATTCGTTGAATGTTTCAACGTAAATCTCAAAAATTCTCTCGTGGTTAGGCTGATTAACTTTTACGATTTTTGCGTTTTCCAGATATTTGCGTAACTGCATACAGAACATAGGCGGCTTTTGCGGGATTTCCAGAAATCTTCGCTTTTCAGTTTCTTTTTTAATAAAACAAATATGATGAAATTGCGGGTTAATATTTATATAAAATTTTCTTGTTTCACCGTTGTTGCGAAGTGCAAAAAGAACCTCACGCCTTGTTGGCTGTTGGATTTTTTGGATTCTGCTGCCCGTGAAAAACTCATGATTTTCTTCAATAAAGGCTTTCATTGTCAAACTGTCAAATGTAATCATAAGCTTATTATAGCACAATAAATCTTGACAATGTTTGAAAAAACTTTTACAATTGATATTATTTGAAGGAGTTTTATATGACGTATTGGCAGATTTTTTTAATTGTTGCGATTATCGCATTTGTTCTTGAAATGTTTACGCCTGCAATGTTCTTTTTGAGCATCGCAATTGCGGCTTTAGTTACGGCTATTGTGGCGGTTTGGCTTCTGGATATTCACTGGCTTGTTATTATTTGTACGTTTTTGTCGGTTTCAATTCTTTTGTTCATCAGACCGTTGATGAAAAAGTTTATGCATGAAATGCCAAAAAGCGTTGATTTTAACTCTGAATACATCGGAAAAATTGTAAAAGTTACGGAAGAAATTACTAATTCTACAGGTGCAATTGCAGTTTACGGCGAACGCTGGGACGCAAGACTTGCTGATGAACATGCCGAACTAATTCCGGCGGGGGCAGAAGTTAAAATCGTTCGTAACGAAAGTATCGTTCTTTACGTAGAAAAAGTTTAATTAAGGAGGGAAAATGTTTTTTCTATTAGCATTATTAATCGCCGCGGCAGTTGTTTTTGTCGTTAAAGGCGTATTTATCGTAGAACAACAGGAAGTTGTTATTATTCAGCGTTTAGGTAAATATCTACGTACGCTCAGCGCTGGTTTTAACCTTATAATACCGTTTCTTGACGCACCAAGACCTATTGCAAAAAAAGTTAGCAAAAAAACTTATGACGGCAATACTTATTCTTACACCATTATGGCTGACAGAATCGATATGAGAGAATCTGTTTATGACTTCCCGCGTCAAAACGTAATCACAAAAGATAACGTTTCAATTACAATCAACGCGCTTTTATACTTCCAAATCGTTGACGCTCACAAAGCTGTTTACGGTATCGATAATCTTCCTGAAGCTATTGAAAAACTTACGCAAACTAACCTCAGAAACCTTGTTGGTCAAATGGAACTTCAAGATACCTTGACTTCCCGTGAAAAGATTAACGGCGAATTGAGAACTATCTTAGACGACGCAACAAACAAATGGGGCGTAAAAGTTAACCGCGTAGAACTTCAAGATATTATTCCGCCTGCTGATATTCAAGCAGCAATGGATAAACAAATGAAAGCAGAACGTGAAAAACGTGCGATGATTTATGAAGCAGAAGGCCAAAAAGAAGCTGCTATCAGGATTGCAGAAGGTCAACGTGAAGCGGCTATTAAAAAGGCTGAGGGTGAAAAACAGGCTGCAATTTTAACCGCAGAAGGTGTCGCTCAAGCCCGTATCGTTGAAGCAGAAGCTGAAAAAACTGCTATTCGTCAAATTATCGAAGCGCTTGAGGATAAAGGTCAACCTGATAAATACTTAATCGCAATGAAATACTTGGAAACCTTAACATCAATGACAGATGGTAAAGATAACAAGGTTATTTATATGCCATACGAAGCGACAGGAATTTTGAGTTCCGTTGACGGCATAAAAGAAATGTTCAAAGGAACAAAATAACAAAGGGGGGCGCAAGCCCCTCTTGATTTTTACAAAAAAATAGTGCATAATAATCTTAGAAAGGATGGAAAATATGAAAAAACTTAATGTATTGAATTATGCAGGGGGGGGGGGGGCCTCTCTTAACAGGCATTAT
>CANAJP010000100.1 GCA_947361615.1 uncultured Candidatus Melainabacteria bacterium
TTCAGGGCTCCCCCCCCCCCCTGATAAAGTTAATACATTTCTTCGGTTCATAATGTCCATCCTTTCTATCATGATTATGTAACATTTTTGCAATTTAGTCAAGACTTAGACATTTCCAGTTGAACTGTTTCTGTCATCCTCAAGTTGACGAATGGTGCGCATGTCAACATGTGTATCTTCCGTGTATGCATTCATTGTCACAGGAGTGTCAATTTCAACGTTAACATCTGCATCAACCATTTCGATATCATCTTTAGGAAACTCTTTTGTTTTGCCATCTTCCATCTTAACCGCAACTGTACCGTTAAGGAATTGCAAGAAGCAGACTTTACCCAAACCGTCAGGCGTCATAACAGATGAACCAACAGGCGGCATGCCTTTTGCAACTTCTATGTAATTAGAATATTCATAAGTCAAACAGCACAAAAGACGACCGCATGTTCCGGAAATTTTTCCCGGAGTAATCGGCATTCCCTGATCTTTCGCGTATTTGATATTAATAGCGTCAAATTTTCTCAAGAAACTTGAACAGCAGAAAGGCTTTCCACACACACCCATACCGTCAAGGATTGAGGTTTCGTCACGAACCCCAATGTGACGTAAATCAATTCTTACACGGGTAAACACCTGTGTTAAATCTTTCAATAATGCGCGGAAATCAACTCTTTCAGGCGCCGTGTAGTAAAAAGTAATTTTACGACGGTCAAAAGTTATCCTACATTGAACAAGATTCATTGAAAGCTTATGTTGCTTAACAAGCGCCTGACATTTAAAAAACGAAGTTGCTTCATCTTTTTTAATTTCTTCTAACACCTGCAAATCTCGCTGTGACATGACTCTTATAACCTGGAGCGGCTCAGGCATTTTTTTGCTTTCTTCCCAAACTTTTGCAACTTTTGGGCAAATTGCAATAGCTTTAAGCGCCTCTTCACCTTTTTCCGTACGCACGAGAACCATCTGCCCGTCTTGAAGGTTAACAGATTCAGGCACACTCAACGGATATAGGGTATTTTTCAGGTAAAGAGTCGCGAATTTAAACATATCTTTCTTCTTCTTTCAACTTTCTGTTCATAAGTTTTGCTAATAATTGTTCAGGTGTAATGTCGGTGTATACTGCTTCATAAATTGCGTTTGAAACAGGCGCGTCAATTTCAAGCTTTTTCGCCAGTTCACAAATTGCACGTGAGGTTTTGACACCTTCTGCAACAGAGCCGAGTTCTGCAAGAATATCATCAATTTTCTTTCCGCGCGCAAGCATAGCACCTACTGTGTAATTACGTGACATCGGGCTTGAGCAGGTTGCGATTAAGTCACCCATGCCTGAAAGGCCATATAATGTTGACGGGTTTGCGCCTAAACGAATGCTGACACGAACGATTTCAGCCATCCCGCGGGTTAAAAGTGAGCCGGTGCAGTTATCGCCAAGCCCCATAGTTTTAGCAAAACCAGAAGCGATTGCGATAACGTTTTTCAAGCTTCCGCCAAGTTCTACTCCGATTACGTCGGTGTTTGTATAAAGTCTGAATTTATTCGGCACAGTGCAGGCTTTTTGAACGATTTCAGCTGTTTCAATATCTTCACACGCAACAGATGCTGCAGTCGGTTTACCCTGCAAAACTTCTTTTGCAAGCGTCGGGCCTGAAAGCGTTACTAATTTCTGTTCAGGAAGCACGTCTTTAATAACTTCTGACATTCTTTTTAAAGATGGAAGTTCAATACCTTTTGAAGCGTTCACAAGAATTTGTTCTGATTTAATACCGGCTTTTTTCAACTGTTCGCAAACATCACGGGTTCCGGAAGTTGCCACAACTGATAGAATAATTTCCGCACCACTAATTGCAGCCGCAAGGTCTGATGTAATTTCAATCTTATCGTCAAGCTGAACCTCTAACGGCTTAGAGCAATGTTTATTTTTTATTAAATCTTCTGTCAAATCCTGAGCGCGTCCCCAGACCGTAATTTCATCAAAATTATCTGTCAATAACCACGCTAATGTTAACCCCCAGCATCCTGCTCCCAAGACTGTTAATTTCATCACTATACCTCAATCTTCTTTTTTAATACTTTTCTCAATACGCCGCAGGAATGTTTCAGTTCCAGCCTTGCGTCTTCTTTATCAATTGATTTCAGGATAGAAACAATTGATGTTTTGATTTCCCAGTTAGTATCCAACAAGGATTCTAAAGCTTTACTATAACTCACATCCGCGATATTTGCAACTATTCTGATTGCACGGTCTTTAAGTTTTTCGTTAGAAGCTTTCAAGTCTATCATAAAATTTTCGTAAGTTTTGCCGATTTTTATCATAGAAGCGGTCGTGAGCATGTTTAAAATCATCTTTTGCGCTGTGCCTGCTTTTAGACGGCTAGAACCCGCAATAACTTCCGGTCCGACTTCGGCACAGATAACAATTCCAGCCTCCTGCGCAATTTTACCTTTCGGATTGCAGGTAACTGCAACGGTTTTAACGCCTTTTTCTTCTGCGCATTTAAGAACACCCAGAAGATATTTCGGGTTTCCGCTCGCTGAAATCACAACGCAAACATCTTCTTTATCAAGAATTTCAGCGTCCATAATTCCCGCGTCAAAATCATCTTCTGCGCCCTCAACTGCATTTCGAAGTGCAACATCACCACCGGCGATAATTCCCTGAACCATAGTCGAGTCAACACTGAAAGTCGGCGGACATTCTGAGGCGTCAAGCACCCCTAAACGTCCGGAAGTTCCGGCTCCAAAATAGAATAATCTTCCGCCACGCAAAAATTGTTTTGAAATCAAATCAACAGCCAACGCAATTTGCTCAGAAGTCTCTTCTACTGCAAGCGCAACCTGCTTATCTTCTTCATTAATCTTTTTTACAATTTCCAGTGTCGGCAGCAAATCAATATCTATCGTATTTTGATTTCTGCTTTCAGTGATGATTTCACTCATAAGCTATTCCTTATAACGTTTTTAGTAAGTTAGCCATTTCAATAGCTGTTTTAGCAGCGTCAGAACCTTTATTACCAGCTTTTGTACCGGCACGTTCAATTGCCTGCTCAATGCTGTCTGTTGTAAGCACACCGAAAATAACAGGAATTCCTGTTTGCAAGCTTACACTTGCGACGCCTTTAGAAACCTCAGCACTCACATAATCAAAATGAGGAGTAGAGCCTTTAATTACGGCACCAAGCGTAATAACAGCATGATATTTTTCAGATTTGGCCACTTTAAGAGCAACAACAGGGATATCAAACGCCCCCGGAACTGTTACCACATCAATATTTTCTTCTTTTACGCCATGTCGTTTAAGTTCATCAATCGCGCCCTCTAAAAGTTTTGAGCCGATAAAATCGTTAAATCTTGCAATAATGATACAGAATTTTGTTATCCTGCATCCATTTGCCCTTCATATATTTTCATAATACACATTCTCCTATATCC
>CANAJP010000101.1 GCA_947361615.1 uncultured Candidatus Melainabacteria bacterium
TCTTTTAGAAGCTCAATTTGTAAATGGGGCGGATGATGGGATTCGAACCCATGTATATCGGAACCACAATCCGAGGCCTTAACCACTTGGCGACACCCGCCATTTATCTGTATTTTTATACTAACACGAAAATATTTTTTGTCCAGTAGAATTTTTACATTAAAAAAGCCCTGTTTTTACAGGGCCTCTAAACTTAGCTGATTCGTTGGAACATATAACCGATTCCGCGAGCCGTTAAAATTAATTCAGGATTCGCAGGGTCTGATTCCAATTTTGAACGCAATCTTGAAATGTGGACATCTACTACGCGGGTATCAATTCGATGATCTGCAGGGTAGGCCCATACGTGTTGCAAGATTTCGTTTCTTGAAAATGCTTGACCGGAATTGTTTACAAGTAATTCTAACAAGCTGAATTCCATTCCTGTTAGGCGAATTCTGTCATTCTTTCTATAAACTTGACGTCTTGCTGTATCGATTTTTATGTTACCAGCTGTGATGACGTTTTTAGTAACTTTGCCTGATGGTGTAACCATTTCGCGGTTGTTTGTACGGCGAAGAACTGCTTTTACACGTGCTTCAAGTTCTTTAGGGCTGAATGGTTTGATTACGTAATCGTCAGCGCCTAATTCAAGACCTGTAATTCTTTCGGAAACGTCGCCCAAAGCTGTTAAGATGATAATAGGTACATCAGCTGTACGTCTGATTTCTCTGGTAACTCCGTAACCGTCCATTTTAGGCATCATTACGTCTAATACAACTAAATCAGGATTATATTTGTTAAACGCATTTACTGCTGCTTCTCCGTCTTCTGCTGTATATACGTCATAACCTGCCATTTTTAAACGTGTTTCCAGAATACGTCTGATACTTGCTTCATCATCTGCCAATAATATTCTAGGACGATCTTCATTTTCTATCGTCATCTCAGCATTTTCAGTCATTTATCTTTTTCCTTTTCTTTTGTAAAAGTGTTACTTTTGCACTTAATTTGTTAAAAAATGTTTATTTTTTTGAATTTTTTTAAACAATTGTAACCATATATTAACATAAGTTTTTAAAAATTACAAGCACTTTTGATAAATTATTAGTTTAGGCGGGCAATGTTTTTTATTTATCAATGATTTTAAACTCTTTTTGAGAGGAGAATTTTATGAAAACTTATATTGTGTTGTTTTTGTTGCTTGCTATTGCTATCCCTATGGCGATAAAATATTCTATTAATCATTCAACGATTCATAAGGCTTGTGGAGATGGGCCTTGTATTATTAATAATTTCACGAATGATTCTTTGCAGGAAAGGCATTTACCTACTAATCTGAACCAGATGAGTAAACCTGATGCATTTCAGCCATCTCTGGATAATCACCCTAAAGACGGGATGGTTAATTTGGAAGGGTTTCAAGAAGATGAGTCTAACCGTGTAGGGCAAAAATGCGAATTTGGTTTATGCTTACCAGGGCAACAACAACCCGGTAATAGACAGGATTAACTTAACAAGGTCGCAGTAGCGACCTTTTTCATATATAATATTTTTATGGAGAATAAGAAACTCGGGGCCGCAGGTGAGGATTTGGCTTGTAGATATCTGGAACGTAACGGGTATGAAATCGTTGAAAGAAACAAGTCCTATCCTAAAATTTGCGAGATAGATATTATAGCAAAGCGTAAGGGAAAATTATATTTTGTTGAGGTTAAGACGCGTAAAACTGATGCTTTTGGCGTGCCGTCAGAGGCTGTTGATTCAAGGAAATTAAGCCATATTCGAAAAGGTGCGTTTCTGTATTTGCAGAAAAATAAGGCGTCTGCGTTTCAAATTGATGTAATTGCTATAACGATTAAGCCGGAATTAAAAATCGAACATTTCAGAAATGTAGGCTAGGGCTTCGGGTTTATCGGTTTTTAGAAGAAGAGTTTTTTCTTTTGATGTATGACCTTTTACTATTTCTATGGATGTTTTAGGGATTTTGCACTGTTTTGATAGAAACTCGATAAGCGCCTTGTTTGCCTTGTTGTCGATTGGTTGAGCGGTAATTTTAATTTTAATTCCCTCGTCGGTTTTGATTATTTCGTTTTTTGAGGCGTTTGGTGAGATTTTAAAACTTATTAAAATTCCGTTTTCGGTTTCTTTGTACATTCTTCAATAATCCTTATGAATGATATTTTTCCGCTAACTCTTGAAAAATTCGTTATAATTAGTATGATTATTATATCATGGAAGATTTGTTTAAGGATATAAAATCAGCTTTAATTGAGCAGAAGCGGCCGGAAGAGGAAATCGCAAAGATTGAAGCTGCATTTTTATTCGCACAAAAGCTTCATGACGGGCAGTTTAGAGTTTCGGAAGAGCCTTATATTATTCACCCCGTAGAGGTTGTGAAAATTCTTGTCGGCCTGCATATGGATGCGAACACTTTAATTGCAGGCTTTTTGCATGATATTTTGGAAGATACGGATACAACGCCTGAAGCTGTTGAAGAAAAGTTTGGTGCTGATGTTTTGAACCTTGTTCAAGGGGTTACAAAACTCGGTAAATTGCAGTTTAAATCTAATGAGGAGCGTCAGGCAGAGAATTTCCGTCGTTTGTTTATTGCGATGGCGAACGATATGCGTATTATCTTCCTGAAACTTGCTGACCGTCTTCACAATATGCGTACGTTGAATTTTATGACTGCGGCAAAGCAGCAGAAAATTGCACGTGAAACTCTTGATATTTTTGCGCCTCTTGCAAACCGTTTGGGGATTGGTAAGATTAAGGCTGAACTTGAAGATTTGTCGCTAAGATATCTGGAACCTGATAAATATTATGAAATTTCTCAACTTGTTTCACAGACTAAGCGTGATCGAGAAGCAACGGTTAAGCTTTTGATTGATGATATTTCTGATGATGTTAAAAAGGCCGGAATTGACGCTAAAATTACAGGACGCGCAAAACATTATTACAGTATTTACAGCAAAATGAAACGACTGAATATAGCATTCCATGACCTTTATGATATCACTGCTGTCCGTGTAATAGTTGACAGCGAAAAAGAATGCTACGAGGTATTAGGGCTTATACACTCACAGTTTAAACCAATTCCTGGGCGATTTAAAGACTATATAGCAATGCCAAAAGGTAATGGTTATCAATCGCTTCACACTTCAGTTATCGGTCCGCGCTCAAAACCGCTGGAAGTTCAAATAAGAACGTGGGAAATGCATGACATTGCAGAATACGGTGTTGCTGCACACTGGAGATATAAAGAAAAAGGGTCGCAAAAGGCTAATAACCCGACAGACATGCAATTTTCCTGGATGAGAAAGCTTGTCGAATACAATAAAGATGT
>CANAJP010000102.1 GCA_947361615.1 uncultured Candidatus Melainabacteria bacterium
CGCAAGCCAACACCGCAAGCACCGGCTTACGCTCGTCCGCTACGCGATGAACGCCACCGCTCGCGCTTTAGCTATCCGCCTGTGTAAATTTTTACCAACGACTGTATCGTTGGCAAATTTACTACGGCGGTTATCAATAGTTTCGCCACCTGCTTGCCTCGTTCACACGAGTCAACCCGTGGCTTCACCCTGGCTGACGCGCAAAAAAAATTACCTTTTAGTTTTGGGGTAATCCTACTACAAGGTAATGTTCGGGTAAATGTATAGTTTATGTTTGTTATGCTAAACTAATATTTGGATTGTTTTTCTTTTTTTGGGGTTTTTGTATGTGAGTAAATGTATATACTAAGTCTAATCTACACTTAATTCCAGCTATATTCATTTGATATCGAGATATTGACGATACATAATGTAAAATAGTTAGTCGTCTTAACAAGTGTCGGGGTGACACTTCAATTTAGTGTATCTACTATACCGCAATCGAAAAAAAATGTCAAGCAAAATTTTTATAATTTTTTTATAAAAATTAACACTAATACAATGGCGCTGTTATAAAAACTTTTTTTGAGATAAAATGTGAAGAAAGGGAGAAAACAATATGTGGGATTACTCAGAAAAAGTTATAGAACATTACAGAAATCCTCGCAATGTTGGAAAAATCGATAACGCTGACGCTGTCGGTGTTGCAGGTTCTCTGGCATGCGGTGATCAGTTGAAAATATATTTAAAAATTGAAAATAATATTGTAACAGATGCAAAGTTTCAAACCTTCGGATGTGGCTCTGCTGTTGCTAGTTCAAGCATTTTGACTGAAATGATTATTGGTAAATCTGTTGACGAAGTCAAAAAAATTACTAATCAGGATATTGCTGACCAGCTTGGAGGGCTTCCTCCTGAAAAGATGCATTGTTCGGTCATGGGATATGAAGCTCTTGAAGATGCGCTTAAAAATTATGATAATTATGTTGATTTGGACGAACTTCGTGAGGAAAAAATTAGCGAAAAAATAATTTGCACATGCTTTGGAGTTACAGAAAATCAAATTTGGGATGCAATTAAGCATAACGGGCTGAAAACAGTCGAAGAAGTTACTAATTTTACTAAAGCCGGCGGAGCATGTGGCCGTTGCAAAGACGCAATTAAAGATATAATCGATACTTATTATAATAAGCTTGAAAAAGAAGAGCATGAAGCTTCTTCTCTTTCTCCTGCGCAAAAGATTCTTAAAATCAGTAAGGTTATTGAAACTCAAATTGCACCGGAACTCCAGAAAGACGGAGGGGATATAACTCTGGTGGATATTGACGGCTCAATGGTTTATGTAAAACTTCGCGGAAAATGTTCCGGATGCAAAAATGCAATGATGACACTCAAAGGTTTTGTTGAAAATACGCTTAAAGAAGCTGTCGATAGAAACATTGAAGTAATAGAGGTTGAATAATGAATTTAGTTTATTTAGATAATAATGCGACAACAAAAGTTGACAGTTCTGTCTTGTCAGCTATGATGCCGTTTTTTGAAGAAAATTATGGTAATCCGTCTTCAATTTATGAGTTTTCACGCTCAGCGTCACGTGCAATCCAAAATGCACGCGGGCAGATGAAAGATTTTTTCAATGCTGAGGATGAAAAAAATATAATTTTTACAGGGGGCGGTTCTGAAAGCGCAAACCTCGCAATACGTGGGGTTTTGAACATGAACAAAGATAAACGGCACGTTATAACCACAAAGGTGGAACACCCGTGCGTTTTAAATCTTTATAAACAGCTTGAAAAAGAGGGTTATAAGGTTGATTACATTGGTGTTAACTCTAACGGCGATTTGGATTTGGAAGAGCTTGACGCTCTTGTAAACTACGATACAGCCCTTGTTTCTGTTATGTTTGCAAATAACGAAACAGGTGTAATCTTCCCGATTGAAAAAATTGTGGAAATTGTTAAATCAAAAAATAAAGAAACTAAAGTTTTTGTCGATGCTGTTCAAGCGGCAGGCAAAATTGATATTAATGTTCAAGAACTTGGTGTTGATTTGTTAGGGGTTTCCGGTCATAAGTTCCATGCTCCAAAAGGTATAGGTGCGCTCTATGTTAACCCGAAAACTCTTATTACTCCACTAATTATCGGGGGGCATCAGGAACGTGGAAAACGCGCTGGCACTGAGAATGTTCCATATATCGTTGGTATGGGCGTTGCGGCAGGGCTTGCAAAAGATGGGCTTCAATATGAGGCCACAGAGGTTAAGCGTTTGCGTGATAAGCTTGAAACAAACTTGTTAAAAAATATTTATAATGCAAGATTAAACACGGGTGTAACTAACCGCGTTCCAAACACAACAAACATAGGGTTTGAATATATTGAGGGCGAATTAATACTTCTACACCTAAGTGATGTGGGAATTTGTGCAAGTTCTGGCAGTGCCTGCACATCAGGAGCGCTTGAACCAAGTCATGTTCTTCGTGCTTTGAATGTTCCGTTTACTGCAATCCACGGTAGTATTCGTTTTTCTTTAAGTAAGTACACAACAGAAAAAGAAATTGATTATGTAATCGAAAAAATGCCACCGATTATTGACAAATTGATTGGAATTTCACCATATCAAGATGAACTCGCGGCAATTAAAGAATTGAAAATTTAAATCATAAAAAAATCGGGTATCAATGATACCCGATTTTTTGTGCTTATAGTTTTGAAAACTATTTAAGTTCGATTGTAGCGCCAGCAGCTTCAAGTTGTTTTTTGATTGCTTCAGCTTCGTCTTTTTTAACGTTTTCTTTAACTGGTTTTGGAGCGCCATCAACTAAATCTTTAGCTTCTTTCAAGCCTAAGCCGGTGATAGCACGAACTTCTTTCAATACAGCGATTTTGTTAGCGCCTGCAGATGCAAGAACTACAGTTACTTCGTCAGAACCAGCTTCTTCTGCTGCTGCAGGAGCTGCTGCTACTGCTGCTACTGCTACAGGAGCTGCTGCTGATACGCCGAATTTTTCTTCCATAGCTTTTACTAATT
>CANAJP010000103.1 GCA_947361615.1 uncultured Candidatus Melainabacteria bacterium
ACCAACAACCTACCGGTTAACAGCCGGTTGCTCCGCCATTGAGCTACTGAGGAATCTCTCTATACTTTTATATTACAATAAACATTTTTTTTGTAAACCCCCTTTTATTAATTTATTGTTAAATTTTTTATTTTTTGGGTTCAGCATATTATAATATTAATGTTAAAAGGAGATTTTTATGGAAAATAATGAAAAAAACAGTATGATTCCTCGTAATACCAGCAATCCGGCATTTAATCCCGAATTCCTTGCACAGGAAAGAGTTCTTGATGGCGAACCTATGACCGTCAATGGCGCTATTAACAAAACTGGAATATGTTTGGCTCTTGTATTTCTTGCCGCAACTTTTTCATGGGGGTTGGTCGCAAAAGGTTATATGGATTTGGCAAAAGGTCTTTCGGTTATTTCTTTAATCGCAGCTTTTGTCTTAGGGTTCGTAATCATTTTTAAAAGAACTTCACCGGTTATTCAGTACCTTGTTCCTGTTTATGCATTACTTGAAGGTACTTTTTTAGGAAGTGTTTCATATATGTTCGAAGCTTCTTTCCCCGGAATTGTACAAACTGCTATTAAAGCGACAATTTTATGTGTTGCTGTCATGCTTGTTCTGTTTAAGACGGGGGTAATCAAAGTAACTGAAAAACTTCGTGCAGGTATAATTATGTGTACAATAACGGTTGCGGGAGTTTATCTTATTGATTTGTTTTTAAGCCTTTTTGGAATCAGGGTTCCGGCGATAAATGCAGCTACTCCGTTCGGAATCGGAATAAGTTTTGTTATTGTTGCTATTGCTGCGTTTAATTTATTGTTGGATTTTGATTTCATTTATGAAGCGAGCCGCAGAATGCTGCCGAAATTTGTTGAATGGTATGGCGCGTTCGGCTTGATGGTGACTATTATATGGTTGTACATCGAAATTCTAAAACTTTTAGCAAAAATGCAGCGTAGACGTTAATTTTAAAGGGGGCGTAAGGCCCCCTTTAATGTTTATGCTTGTAACGTTTCGTTACACAATTTCGCACAACTTGCCTAAAAATTTTTTATCGGGTATAATAATGCAGTGTAGAAACACAGTTTAATTATTTTAATCGAAGAGGAAAGAAAAGATGAGTACATTAGAAAAAGTTAAAAAAGTTGTAGTTGATCAATTGAGCGTAGACGAAGCAATCGTTACTCCTCAAGCTAGTTTTACTGGCGATTTAGGTGCAGACTCTCTTGATACAGTTGAATTGGTTATGGCTTTGGAAGAAGAATTCGGCTGCGAAATCCCTGATGAAGAAGCTGAAAAAATCCAAACAGTTCAAGACGCTGTTGACTACATCGAAGCACATAAATAGTTTTATCGCTCGTTGGGGCTTAATACCTCAACGAGCATTTTAAAAGCCGTTAATATTAAAAAAAGGTATTAAGATGACTAAGAAAAGAGTTGTAATCACAGGATTGGGTGTGGTTTCTCCGTATGGAGCTGGTGTTGATAAATTGTGGGCCAATCTTGTTGAGGGTAATAGCGGAATAAGCGTTCCTGACCTCGTGGATATTGATAAGCACGTTGTTAAAATCGCAGGCGAAGTTAGAAACTTTAACCCTGAAGATTATATGGATGCTAAAGACGCGAAAAAGATGGATAGATTTATTCAGTTTGCAATGGTTGCAGCTGATGAAGCTGTCAAAGACGCTAAATTAGAAGATTTGGGCGAGATCGATCCTTATCGTGTCGGCGTTATGGTTAGCTCTGCTGCCGGTGGGTTTATTACTTTTGAAGAAAACCACAAACGTATTATTGAAAAAGGCCCGAATAAATGTTCTCCTTTCACAATCCCTATGATGATTGTTAACATGCCATCCGGTAGAATTTCAATCAAACACGGATTTAAGGGAGTAAATAAAGTTGTTATTTCTGCCTGTGCAACAGGTACGCACTCAGTTGGTGATGCATTCAGAACTATTCAATATGGTGATGCTGATATTATTTTGGCCGGTGGTGCTGAAGCAACTATTTGTGATGTTGGCTTAGGCGCATTCGCTTCTGCAAGAACACTTTCAAGAAGAAATGATGAGCCTACTAAAGCTTCACGTCCTTATGACAAAGACCGTGACGGTTTTGTTATGTCAGAGGGTGCTGGCGTTCTTGTTCTTGAAGAATATGAACACGCTAAAAAACGTGGCGCTAAAATTTATGCGGAAATCGTTGGTTATGGTCAATCAGCTGACGCTTATGATGTGGTGGCTCCATGCCCAGAGGGTAACGGCGCAACGAAATCTATGGAATTTGCACTTAAAGATGCAGGTATGAAACCGGAAGATGTTGATTATATTAATACTCACGGAACAAGTACAGGTTTAGGTGATGTTGCTGAATCTATGGCAGTTGCTAGAGTTTTCGGTGATAAAACTCAAAATCCTCATTTGCTTGTAAGCTCAACAAAAAGTATGCATGGTCACATGCTTGGTGCAACAGGTGCAGTTGAAGCTATTGCTTGTATTAAATCAATTAACGATGGTATTGTTCCGCCAACTATTAACCTTGATAATCAGGATGAACATGTTGCTGATTTGGATTATGTTCCACATAAAGCACGTAAAGCTGAAGTTAATGTGGCGTTGTCAAATTCATTCGGATTTGGCGGTCAAAACGCAACTATTATCTTGAAGAAAGTGTAGATTAAGAATATTTAGAAAGCGCCCGAGTAAGCGGGCGCTTTTTTGTTGGCAATTTTTTCTTTTGTTTTGTTTTTATATTTATATCAGGTTAGTATAAAAGGAGTAAATATGAATATCAATAGTAGCCATCAACCAATGAAAAATGTTCAAAATGCATCTAGTCGTGTGTCCTTTGCAGGGGGGGGGGGGGAGTTACTTAACCGCCTGACGCAGGTTATTCCTGACAACGCGGGTTCTCTGTGACTTCAAAAGTTGGATCATAATGGTTTTCAAGGGGATGTAGCGGCAGTGCTGATTAAGCGCGGATCGAGTGGTG
>CANAJP010000104.1 GCA_947361615.1 uncultured Candidatus Melainabacteria bacterium
AGTTTTTTGCAATTTTGAGTTCTCAATTTCACCAGTAAGAATACCACCAAGAACATTTGCTTCTTTAACTCCTGAATTTTTCTCATCAGCTTCGCTGACTTTGAGGTAAGTTTTACCGATTTCATAAGCCCAGAAGTTCTTTTGACCGTTGTCGTAATTATATTTCATTACGTTCAAAAGGCTCGGGGTTAATGATTGTCTAAGCATTGTGCATTCTTCGCTAATAGGGTTCATAACTTTTACAGCATTAGCATCATCATATGTGACCATAAACTTATCAAGCATAGGTTTACCCACAAACGAAGTTGTGACGATTTCGTCCAAACCAGCAGCGAGCATAAGTGAATGAACTTTTTTATTTACCCTTTCTTCCAAAGAAATAACAGGTGTTACATTTTTGTTTGGAAGAGTAGGAGCGATTTTGTCATAACCGTTAATACGTGCAATTTCTTCGGTTAAATCGATTTCGCGGTACACATCGTTCACACGGAATGACGGAACTTTGAATTTCGCAGCGAGTTCGTTTCCGCCAAGTTTTTCAAAGCCTAAGTTTTCTAAGATATTGCAACATCTTTCAGCCGGAATTTCACAGCCTAAAATACGTTTAATTTGCGGATAACGAAGCGTAATTTCAACAGGCGGTAAAACATTATTTCCTGCTTCTACAACGCCCTCAACTTTAGCGTCCGCGAGTTCAACAAGAAGTTGCATTGCACGCATTAGAGCAGGCTTAATCATCTCGATATCAACTCCGCGTTCAAATCTTGCGCATGCTTCTGAACGGTACCCTACGCTTCTTGCGCTTTTTCTGTTACTTGCAGGAGTGAAATATGCGGCTTCAAGCGCAATTGCAGTTGTATTATCGTCGATTTCAGAATTTTCACCACCGAAAACTCCTGCCAGGCAAACACCTTTATCTTTTGTTGCGATAAGAACACTATCGGTTGTAAGTTCACGTTCAACACCGTCAAGAGTTGTAAGCTTTTCGCCTTCTTTTGCACGTCTTACGCATAAATATTTATCAATTTTATCGTAATCAAACGCGTGGAAAGGTGTTCCGTATTCAAGCATTACATAGTTTGTGATGTCAACAACGTTATTAATTGCGCGAACACCTGAGGCAATAAGTCTTTTTTGCATCCAGAGCGGTGACGGTTTAATTTTAATATTTTTCAAAACGCCAATTGAATAATACTTGCAAACATCTTCATCTACGATTTCAACTTTAAAATCATCGGTTGAAAGATCGTTCGTTGAAACAATCGGAGAGAATTTTAGAGGTTTATTAAAGATAGCACAAAGTTCGCGTGCAACACCGATAACAGACATTTCATCACCACGGTTAGCAGTAGGCGCAATGTGAATAACCATATCATTATCAAAGCCAAGAACTTTTTCAACATCTTCACCGATTTTTACATCAGGGAAAATTCTATTTAAAATCAAAATCCCGTCTTCTTCCTGATAATTTCTTTCAGCAACGCCTAGTTCATCAGCGGAGCAAAGCATACCTTGTGATTCAACGCCGCGAATAACTGCAGGAGTAAGCGTAAACATTTCACCTGTTTTCCTGTCAAGAACCTGACTTCCGACAGAAGCATAGGGAATAATTTGTCCCTCCGCGATATTTTGAGCGCCGCAAACAACTGTTTTCAAGGCATCGCCAAGATTAACAGTTACTAGATGAAGTCTGTCAGAATTCGGGTGGTTATCAATCTTTTCAATTTTAACAGTCTTTATATTGGTAAACTTCGGCTTAATCTCTTCGATTTCTTCGACTTCTAAGCCGCTCATCGTCAATTCGTGCGCGATCTGCTTAACGTCGACATCTGATAAATCAACGAATTCATTTAACCAATTTAAAGATATTTGCATATTTCTTATCCCTCTTTCATAAATCTCTAATAACTAAGTAAATTTTAATACAAAAAAAAGCGGGTAGCAACCCGCTTTAGCTTTTATTAATATCTTTTAATACAATGCAGGGTAACCCTTGAGTCAGCAGCAGTGAAAGGACGTTTCCTGCCGCTATACATCTCAAAAACCCAAAATTTATTAGCATCAAACTTACTTGATGACCAGTAAGATTCACCGGAGAAATCATTTAAAATATAACGATTGACAAACATAGACGCCAATTCATCAATGTTCGGAACTCTGCCCTGCTCATCCTGCTGCCTGCAAAGAGGTACTGCATCTTGCCAGTTAGCTAACCCCACAGCCCTGCTGTTAAGTGGCATAGGTGCTACAACAAGTGAATCAGTAGGATAAAACACTGTCATAAATCCAATATCTTTACCTACAGTATTTGGGCCCTTCGTACCATTTAAGTCAAATATAAAATTCACACACATTTTAGGCTGAATATAATGTAAGCCCGTTTCACCCATTGCAGAAACACAATTAGGATTATAATACGTTAAAATGCTTTCGCCATTCGCGGTTTCAAACGCAGCAGCTTTTGTATCAAGCTGCGAATAAGACATTGTCACGCCATTGCTATAAGCCTTTGAAGTGTTAAAAAAACTGTTTAATGAAACAAGTGTTTCAGGCGTACTGACAACACTGCCGGCGATTGTAGATAATTTTGCAGGGATTCCACAATCCTCAAGATGGTCACTATCGCAAATATTGTTAATTTTCAAAACCTTTGATAATCCGCTGGTGATAAAAGTTTCTGTTGCAGTATCTTGAGCAGAATTTGATGAATCACCGGCTGTCAAAGTGCCATATCCGTTAAGCGACGGCATCAAAGCTATCGCCTGCGACATGCGGGCGTAAAGGGCCTTTCGCTGGGTGTTCCAAGTGCGCTCGTTAATGTTACCTGTTAACGACGGCAACGTTATCGCCGCGACCACACCAATAATCGTTAATGACAGTAATATCTCTGCCATGGTGAAGGCCAAGCCGAGCGGAGCCACGGAGCGAAGCGGAGAG
>CANAJP010000105.1 GCA_947361615.1 uncultured Candidatus Melainabacteria bacterium
TATAAACTTCATTATGCTCAGGTAATCCGCTTGCATTTGCCTGCGCCATTATTTCTTGTTCGTTTGTAGTGAATTCTTCTGGCGACATTTTGTTTACTTCTTCTTTAGTATAAACTTTTTTACGACCGCTTAACGGGTTCGCGTAATTAGAAAAATCAGTTTTTTTATCTTTTATTTGTCCATTTTGCAATTGTTTCATAATCAAAGCTTCATTTTCTGCAAATTCATCGTTGGACATATTTGAGATTTCTTCTGGAGTAAAGAAGTGTTCTACATCTTGTATTGGAGCAGCATAGCCTGTTTCGTGAAACTTACGTTTATCATTCGGATTGGTAATAAGTTTTCCTGCCTGCATTCGTTCCATTACCTTTTTAGCGATTACATCTTTAACCTTACTATCAAATGGATTAGCAATACCATACTCATTCATTATTTCCGCTGCAATTTCACGTCCTTCACGGTTATTCCATAAGTCCATATTCGATTCACCTGTAGGCTGTCCCTTTGATGTTCCTTGTCTTTCATGCCCATCACCAATGTTTTTAGCATTACCTTTTCCCAATAATAATGCCAATTGCGCTTGCATATATGTATGCTTAAACGCATCAGCTTCATTATTCCATGTTGTTTTATTATTTTCACCGGCATCAAAACCATATTGTTGTTGGTAGCGAAGTGTGTCGGATACAACAATATCTGCATAAAACTGCTTTGGAGTTTTAAATAAATGTTTATTCTTTTGGTTATTTGTCATAATTTTTCCTTTCATTTATAATTAATTTATGGATTTAATTAGATACTTTTCTGCAAATATTTTTGCTTTTATAGGCAATATATTATTTTTTATTGCAATGGATATGTTGTTTTGGCATATCCCTCAATTGGCCAATATGGACACTATAAATATAGGTTTAAATCTATCAATTTTACTTATACCTATATTAATATTACAACTTATAGAATGGCAGATACGCAGATATAAACCATGTTTATTGCCTAAAATGAAAGTGTGTAAATATTGCAAATTAGCTCATTGTGTTATCTTTTCTCTCGGGTATATGTTCGCACTATGTTGTGCGTTCCTTCTTCTTTTCATCGTTACCCAAGGCTTCACAGCACTCCCTTTTTCATAACATTTAAAACGACATAAAAAAGTCCTCCTTATATAGGCGGACAAAATTCAAATAAAACAAATTAAACTTATTATACTATTTTTGTAATATTTGTCAATACTAAAAAGACCACTCATAATATGAGTGGTCTTTTCTAATTTTATTATTAATTCATTTTAGTGCAGGTATCTTACAAATAAATAAATTGAAGATAGCGCTAATGAAATGAATGTTACGAGCGCGCCGTATTTCATAAATCTCATAAATGAAATCGGGTGTCCTTTTGATGTTGCTGTTTCAGAAACGATTACGTTAGCAGCAGCGCCGATAATTGTAAGGTTTCCACCTAAGCAAGCACCGAGTGACAATGCCCACCATAATGGTGAGTGGCCGCCTTCGTAAATCAATGCCCCAGGGTTTGCAGGGTTGATAAGTTCTGAAATCAACGGTGCCATTGTTGCTGTGTAAGGAATGTTGTCGATGATACCTGACAAGATTCCTGAACCCCAGAGGATTAACATTGTTGCAAGGTTAAGGCTGCCGTTTGTAATTTCGATGAGTTTGTTCGCAAGGAAGCTGATTCCGCCGTTAGCCTCGAAACCGCCGATGATGATGAATAAACCGATAAAGAAGAAAATTGTCAACCATTCAACATCTTGATAAATTTCTTTTGGTTTTTCAAATAAAAGTAGGAATGATGCGCCTGCAACTGCGAATACGTATGCAGGAATTCCTGTCAAATCGTGTGTTACAAAGCCGAGGATTACGAGTAGCAATGTTGTTACTGAGCGAATCATAAGCCATTTGTCAGTAATTGTTTTGGAATTGTCGATATTTGCAACGTGTTCCATTTTTTCAGGCGTCGCTTTAAGTTGTTTTCTGAACATGAAAGTAAGAACAGAAATACATACAATAAATATAACAGAGATAATCGGTGCTAATTCAACGATAAAGTCCATAAAGCTTAAGCCTGCTTTTGCGCCGATAATGATGTTTGGCGGGTCACCGATTAATGTTGCTGTACCACCGATGTTAGACGCTAAAACTTCTGTGATTAAGAAAGGAATCGGGTCGATATCGAATTCTTTTGCGATAACAAAAGTGATAGGCATCATTAAAACAACGGTTGTAACGTTATCCAAAAATGCAGATGCAACAGCAGTGAATGCTGCAAGTGTGAATAAAACGAGTTTCGGGTGGCCTTTGGTCATTTTCAAAAGTTCCAATGCCATCCATTTGAAAACACCGCTTCTGCTTGCGATGTGAACGAGAATCATCATGCCGATGAGAAGGAAAATAACTTCAAACTCGATGTAGTCAAAAACTCCGTGAATGTATTCGCCGAGTCCGCTGTCAAAATGACCGTGGAAAGGCAAAAGTCCGAGTAATAAAGTCAGGGAAGCGCCAACGAGGGCAACAACGGATTTTTGGATTTTTTCAGACGCGATAAAGACATACGCGATAATCAAAATCAATCCGGAGATAACCATTCCGTGACTTGAAATAAATTCTTGTAACATAAAATCTCTCCATTTTTCAAATATGTCATGTACATTTATAACACAAACACAGTTGACATGTTTATAAAAATGCTACATAATATATCCAGAAAGGAGCAGATTATGAAAAACAAAATTGTAAACATTTGCGCAGGGGGGGGGGGGAGCCCTGAGCAGAGCCAGGAAGTAGTTTCAGACTATGAAATAG
>CANAJP010000106.1 GCA_947361615.1 uncultured Candidatus Melainabacteria bacterium
TACTACAGAAGAATATACTTGAGTATGTTCCGATTGCAATACCCAGAATCATACAGAGTACAAAATCTCTTGTTGTTACGCCGCCCCAGAAATACAGTGCCAATAATGTAATCAAAGTGGTTAGTGATGTATTGATACTTCTTGTTAAAGTTTGATTTACCGAAGCGTCAACGATTTCTCCGAATGACATTTTCTTAGAATAGTAACGTAAGTTCTCTCTGATTCTGTCAAATACAACGATTGTATCGTGAACGGAGAAACCTATTACTGTCAAGATTGCGGTGATAAACAAGCCATCTATTTGTACGTTATAAACTAACCCTAATATTGAGAATATACCGACAACAAACACAACGTCATGTAATACACCCAAAATTGCAGCAAGCGCATAATCAAATCTGAATCGGAACGACAAATATGCTACAATTCCCAAAAATGCAAGAGTTACTGCGATTAATGAATTTTTAAATAACTCTTTACCCATTGTAGGACCTACAGAACTTACTGAAATTAATTCAGGGTTAGTGTAGTTTTTTGTTAAACATTCTGTGATTTTGTCAGCTTCATCTGAACCCTCATCAATAAATTTTGTTCTTATAGAAATTATTGAATTGATGTTTGATTTAGTGTTTTCCTGCTGAGTGTTATTTACGTTAAGAATTTGGATGTAAGGGTTTTCAACACCGATACCTTCCAAAGCTTCTCTTGTTTTTGTAACATCATTATTTTCAAGTTTCTGCTCCAAACCATACTGCAAAATAGTACCGCCAGTATAGTCAATACCTACTTTCAAAGGTGTGTGGTTTGAATATGTCACTGCGGAATAAATCATTGCAATGATACCGGGTACTAAAAGTATGGTTGTCAAAAGCATCCACCACCATCTATATTTTACTACTTTAATTTTATCTTTCATTGTAATCTCCTAGTCTAAAATTCCAAAACGAGCTTTTTCACGTTTTGTTTCTGTTGCTTCATAACTTTGTCCGATTTCGTCTTTTCTAAGTCCGAACAGTGCAGGGTGTTTAAGCTCGCCTGTACCGAAGATTAAGTGCATGAAGTTTTTAGTAACCGTAATTGCCGTAAACATTGATACCATAACACCGATTGCAAGTGTTAAAGCAAAACCTTTTACAACGCTCGTACCTAAAAGGTAAAGGATTGTACAGGTTATGATTGTTGTCATGTTTGAGTCGAAAATACTTGTGAATGCTCTGTCAAAACCTGAATTAATCGCAGTAAACAGGTTTCTGCCCGCTCTCAATTCTTCTTTTGTTCTTTCAAAAATAAGGATGTTAGCATCAACTGCCATACCGATTGAAAGAATAAAGCCTGCAATGCCTGCAAGAGTTAAGGTTACAGGGATTGTTTTAAATAGTGCAAACAAAATCAAGCTGTATATGATTAATGCAATGTCTGCAATAACTCCAGGTACGTGGTAGAACAAAATCATAAATATCATAACAGCAGAAAGTCCGATGATACCTGCTTTTTGAGATTTTGCAATGCTGTCTGCACCAAGTGTCGGTCCTACTGTGTTTTCTTCTACAATTTTAGCAGGAACAGGCAGAGCACCTGCATTTAACAAATTAACCATTCTTTCAGCTTCTTCATAAGCAAATCCGCTGTCGCCGCCTGAAATTTGGGCTTTACCGCCGTAAATTGCTTCGTTTACTCTAGGTGCTGATTGAAGTTCTCCATCAAAGAATATTGCCATTTGCTGGCCGACAAGTGATTTAGTTAAATCTGCGAATTTTTTAGCACCCTCAGCGTTAAATTCAAGTGATACAACCCATTGACCAGTTGAATCTGTGCTTAAAATCGATTTAGAAAGGTCTTGCCCAGTTAAGCCTGTTGAAACCCAAATCGGTGAACCATCAGCAGCTTTTCCCTCTTTTTTAAATTCTAATTGTGCAGTTTCACCGATAAAAGCTTTAGCTTCTTTTAAATCAGTAATGTTCGGGATTTCTACCAATAATCTTTTATCACCAACCTGTTGGACAACTGTTTCTGCTACACCAAGTTTGTTAACACGTTGTTCAATTGCAAATTGAAGCCTATTCATAACATCAGGTGTGATTTTTGCGATACTTTCAGTGGTTTCTGCTTCAAGTAATAATCTTGAACCGCCAACCAAATCAAGTCCTAATTTTGTTGGTTTAACGAAGATAAGTATTGACGATACAATTACTACCGCTGCAATAAACCAAAACATTAAAATTTTGTTTTTCATTTTTATTCCTCTTTATATATATATTTTATTCAATATAATAATTTTTGTTATAGCCGTTGTGACTAATCTTCATTAATTTTGTCAAGAACTTTAAACAAGTCTTGTTTTTCAGTATCTGTAAGTTCTACAAGCGGTCGTCTTACATAATCCTCAATGATTCCATTATGTGCGAGTGCAGCTTTTACAGGTATTGGGTTTGGACACATAAACAGTTTTCTAAAAGCAGGATATAATTTCTTATGCATATTAACAGCGGGAAGAAATTCACCAGTTTTGTAGTTTCTAATCATTGATTTCATTTGCGGTCCAAAAATGTGAGAAGCAACTGAAACAACACCTCTTGCACCCAAAGAAAGCATTGGAAGTGTTAAACTGTCGTCGCCTGAAAGGATTGAAAAATCTTCTGGGCAGTTAAGTTTCATTTCAGTCACCATATCCATATCACCAAAACTTTGTTTAATTGCCACAAT
>CANAJP010000107.1 GCA_947361615.1 uncultured Candidatus Melainabacteria bacterium
AAAAAATTGAAGAAAAAGTTTCAAAAGAAACAATCGATAAATTTTATGCAATGGTTAAACCTGTAAACGCTAACAATCGCTGGTATGACAAAGACCCTGTTATTTCTAAAACAATTGAAATTCTCCGTATTGTTCCGCCGGAAGCACAGAGAGTTTGCGCACAAAACTTTATTAAAGCACTTAAAGAAATTGGTATCGAATACGAAAGCCCTAATTCGTAATTATAAACATGCTTAATCTGACAAAAGGTGGTAACAATCCGGTTTATATGAACTTTGCGCGAAATTTGTCGTGCAATTTGTCGTTCTATATTTCCGGATTAACGTCGTTTGCAAGGCTGGTTCTTCTTGATAGAATTAAACGCCTTACAAAAAGGAAAATTCTTTTTATCACTGCATCTGAACAGAACGCTTTAAAATATCAAAACGATTTACAAAAAGCGTTTGATATTGATGCTAAGATTTTGCCGTATCAGAGCATTTCAATGTATGAAGAGATTTCTTCAAATAAATATGATTACGCCGAACAGCTTACGATTTTGCGTGAAAAGCCTGATGTTGTAATCGCGCCGATTAAAGTTTTTCTTGAGAAGTTTCCGACGGCTGATTTTTTTGCAAAGAATAAAATTGTTATAAAAAAAGGCGACAACCTTGATTTAGGTGAACTTGCGGAAAAATTTGTACGACTTGGTTATAAACGTTCAACAATGGTTAGTGATATCGGCGAATTCAGTATTCGCGGCGATATTATAGATATTTATTCGCTAGACAAGCACGCGCTGCGTATAGAATTGTGGGGCGATGAAGTCGTAGATTTGCGCTATTTCAATAACGAAACTCAAAAAAGTATCGAAAAAATCGACAGCGCCGAAATTCTTCCGATGTACAAGTTTATTCTTAATGACGACGTCAAAATTTCTGAGGAAGAAGAGGGATATTTTGAGGGCATAGAGGTTTATCAAAGTCTTTATAACAAAGACTTTGTAAGTGTTCTGGACTACTTGAAAGACTACACACTTGTCTTTGACGAGAGCGAAGAAGTTGATGCTAAATATGAATATTTCGAGACAAACTTTGTAAAACAAATTCAGGAAGAATTAGAATTCAAGGTTCCGCTCGACGGTTTCAACCACTTTACTGGCGAAGAATTCCGAAACAAAACGATGATGTTTGTCAGAATAGGAATGGATAACTTCCTTAACGCTGAGTTTGATGAACTGGTTGAGTTTAACTCCTCTGTAATCGCTAATTTTGAAGCTAATATGGAAAAAATCGCCGATTATATTAAGTCAAAAAAAGGTTGGCAGGTAGTCGTTGCAACGGATTATCCGGAACGAGTCAAAGAACTTATGGCCGAAAGGGAGATTTTTGACCTTGAATACATCCCTGCGATTGCAAGTTTTGGAACCGAAATCGAAGAATTTAAGTTCGTAATCCTTACCGACCGCGAACTTTTCAACAAGCGAAGTAAAGAAATTACAACAACAAAACGCTCTTACTACAAAGAAAAACCTGAATTCATCGAAAGTATCAACGATATTAAAGAGGGCGAATTTGTTGTGCATTCCGTACACGGTATCGGGATTTATAAAGGTCTTACACACGAAAGTTTCGACGGTCAGTTGAAAGACTATCTTACAATCGAATACGCCGGCACAGATAAACTCTATATTCCGGCCGAACAAATCAACCTGCTTTGCAGATATCGCGGTTCCGGCTCTATAAAACCAAAGCTTTCACGTATGGGCGGCAAAGACTGGGAAAACGTCAAAACAAAAGTTAAAAAAGAGGTCGAAACCGTTGCCTACGATTTGTTAAAACTTTATGCAAAACGCAAAATGAAAGCCGGTATTCAATTTTTACCAGACAACAACTGGCAGGTCGAAATGGAAGAAGCTTTTGAATACACAGAAACTCCAGACCAGATGCGCGCCATCAACGAAGTAAAAATGGATATGGAAAGCGAAAACCCTATGGACAGGCTTATCTGTGGTGACGTTGGGTTTGGTAAAACAGAAGTTGCAATGCGCGCGATATTCAAGGCCGTAACATCGGGTAAGCAGGCCGCAGTAATAGTTCCGACTACTATTCTTTCACTCCAGCACTACCAGACGATTTCCGAGCGTTTCAAACCGTTTGGGGTTAACGTTGAATTTCTGTCGCGCTTCAAATCCGCGAAAGAGCAAAAAGAAGTTCTCAAGAAAATGACAACAGGCGAATGTGATGTAGTTATCGGAACCCACAGACTCCTGCAGGACAGCATAATTTTTAAAGACCTCGGACTTCTGGTAATCGATGAGGAACACCGTTTTGGCGTTCGCCATAAAGAAAAACTAAAAAGTTTCCGCGAAAATATAGACATAATCAGCATGTCTGCAACACCAATCCCTCGCACGCTCTATATGTCGCTTTCTGGCATAAAAGACATGTCCGTCATCAATACCCCGCCTAAAAACCGTCTTCCGATTAAGACTTATGTTGGCAACTGGAACGAAAACATTGTCAAAAACGCAATTACACACGAACTCGACCGCGAAGGACAGGTTTTCTACCTATACAACCGTGTAGAAACAATCGAAGAAATGAAAATGCAGCTTCAAATGCTTGTTCCGAACGCCCGCATTGCTATCGGCC
>CANAJP010000108.1 GCA_947361615.1 uncultured Candidatus Melainabacteria bacterium
CATCCTGAAGCTGAAAGAGATGAATAAACGCTTAGCACAGTGTACAAGTTTTGAAGACATTGCAACCTGCCGTATAGAATTGTTGGCATATATTGAAGAAAACTCTTTATTAAAAGAGATATGCCAATCAATAGAGCAACAATTGACTACTAAGCAACCCCCTGTAGATATTATTAATCGTATTCATCAATATATAATTACTTTGGAAAATGTAGATGCACATTTTAGAAAAAAACAAATCATAAGAAATAAAGTTTATAAATTTAAAGAACTTGAGCAAGTAGATATTATAACAACTGCGGGGAATAGTAATATGTATTTAGAAAATCCCGATATGTTATTTTTTCCCTCAATAACAAACATTTTAGATCACAATAATGATTATTTGCAACAAATGAAAAATAAGCCTCGAGGTGTAGCTCTTAGCGATTTATATAATTTATTTGATGATACGCTTAGTCTTTTGTTTACAATACTAACATTTCAGTACGCTTTTGAATATATATTAATAAGAAAGTTTGATTATATAATTGAACCCCCAACAGATAAGACCAATTTTACGGCGGCTTATCTATATTGTATTGTCTGCGCAGTCAATAACTTATTACAGTATAAATTAGATAATTACAAAAAGTTTAAGCTTTTACCTATTAATAAAACTTTAGAAGTTGAACAATTACCACACACAACATTAAAAGGACGTAAGGCAGAAATTTTTAAAGAATTATGTAAAGACACGACGCTACCGGCTTCCGCTTTAGGCGAGTATATCGGTACAAAAACAAGAACAATTGAGGGGCAGATTGAAGAGCTTGCAGAACTCTTGTATAAAAAGAAAGTCAAGAACCCTAAAACTGCGATTATTGAATATATAAAAATGTATAAGTTAGAAATTCCTCAAGCAAAATAAAAATATATCCGTATCTTTACCGTAGTTTACCGTATTCAATACCGTATTTTTACCGTATCGAATACGGATTTTTTAATTTCGCGCCATCCTTTATTATGTAGTTATAGAGCTTATTAAAATATTTTATAAAGTTCGAAGATTATTAATAATAAAGGAGAAAACAAAATGACTGAGAACTTTGCAAACTTACCTGAACAAATCCGTAATATGGATATGTGCCTTTTATCTGATTGGAACAAATACTTTGAGTATCCGCGTGTAGCGTCTTTCAGACAAATGTTATTCTATGCAGACAAATACAATGGCATTGAAAAAGTTGTACGTAAGATCGGCGGCAGGATCTATATTAAAATCTCTGCTTTTTTTAAATGGTTAGACGAGCAAACGGCAGAAGTTAGATAATAAAGGGAGTATGATATGACAGAAAATAAAAAAGCTCTCGAAAAAGAGAGCAACCAAAATACTTACTCTTTTATTATACCCGAAAAACCGAATTGTCAAAATGTTATGGACAACATGCCGGTAATCTTAAAAGACGTAATAACATTATTTCAGAAAAAGCATATCAATATTTCTTTAAACTGTATGCTGAACATTCTACTTGCAAAAACTGCGCAGATGTTGACAGCAAAAAGAATTACAATGAAAGAAGTTGATAATATCCTTATTCCTAATTGGTATTCTATTGTTTTTATGCCGAGCGGTGCGGGTAAAGATAGATTAACAAATGATTTTGATAGATTAATATTTAACGATTTCAGATTATGGTTTAAAGGTCGTGCTGCTGAATATAAAAAAGAACAAGAGCAAAAAATACAACAACTTGCTGCAGATAAATTCCCCGGGGATAAACAAGAAAAACAACGTCAGGCATATATTAATGCTGAAAATGAAAAAATAAGAAATGTTGTAATCGAAATGCAAGACGGAACACAAGAGGGTTTTTATTCCGATGCTAAAAGTTTTTCGTTATGCGATTTCGGCAGTCTATTTTTGAAAATATCGGAGTTCGGACTATATTTAAAAACTACAAATACAGAAAAAGAAATGTTTTTGAATTGTCTATATAACGCTTATGACGGTAAGGTTAGCAGTAAGTGCATAAAGGGATGTAATAGAGAGCCAGACGTTGAGAATTTGCCTGTTAATGTTTTATTATATTCTGATTATACATTGTTTAAGACTGATGTTAAAAGCTTTTTCAATAGTTTAATGGAAACAGGCTTAAATAGACGCGCTTGCGTGACTTTTATGTCTATTGCAGATAGACAGGCGCCTATATTTTCATTTCAACAAAAAAGAGAATTTTCAGAAAATGCAAGTATGCTAAAAGATAGAGTAACAGCGATTTTTAGCAGGGTACAACAGAATGCCTGTTATTGTCTTTCTGAAACCGCCAATAATGCTATTTTGAATAAATATGTTGCTTATCTAAATAATTTACATAATAAAACAGATGAGCCAATGCTTAAAACGGAAATATTATCACGAGAGCTTAAGGCTTTGAAATTATCAGCCTTATATGCTTGCCTTAATCATCCAACAGATTTGATTATAAACGAAACCGACTTAATTCAAGCAATAACTACAGTT